>JAPLLN010000058.1 GCA_026387475.1 Candidatus Omnitrophota bacterium
CATCCAGTCCATAATCATTGGAGAGAAGACCCCGGAACAGGTAGCCTCCGATGTCCAGAAAATAAAAGAACGCGAATTAGCCAAGAAGAAATGAAAATCAAAGAGACGTTAGAAAATTACGTATTTGTCCTCCCCGCGGTTACGATCTTTATGGTCTTTTATATCATTCCTTTTATCTGGGTATTCCAGTTAGGGCTTTTTGAATGGGACGGAATACTCCCTACTAAAATATTCGTCGGTTTAAATAACTTCAAAGAAATATTTTTCGACAGGAACTGGTGGCAGTCGATGGGTAATGCCGGGTATATTACCCTCATCGCTCTGACGTTCCAGAACATCATCGCCTTCATGCTGGCTTGGGCGTGCGACCGCGAAATACGCGCCAAGAATTTCTACCGCCTGATATTTTTCATACCGCCCGTGCTTTCGGAAGTCGTCGTTGGTTTAGTCTGGCAGTGGATCTTAGACGGGAATTACGGGCTATTGAATTACTGGCTTAACAACCTGGGGCTCTCTAACCTGACCAGGAGCTGGCTCTATGACCCGCAGACCGCGCTTACGGCGGTTGCCATCGTGCATAGCTGGAAGGGTTTTGGCTGGGGATTCCTCATATTTTTAGCCGGTTTGCAGACTATCCCGCGCGAGCTTTACGAAGCTGCGCGCGTGGACGGGGCCAATGCCTGGCAGACTTTCAAGAATGTCACTATTCCGCTGATGATACCGGTGGCGGCGTTAGTCGCGATACTTACTATTTTAGGTTCGATGCAGTCATTCGTCTTGATAAATGCCATGACCCACGGCGGACCGGCGTATCATACCGAGGTTCCGGTGTTGCGGATTCTGGCGTCTATGCGCGGATCATCGCGTTTCGGTTACGCCTGCGCGCAAGGCATAAGTTTCGGTGTTATCCTAATGGCGATATCGTTTGTGCAGTATAAATTGTCCAAGAAAGCAAAAGGATGAAAGTTACGGCGTATTATAGCGTTAAGAAGATAATTGTGAATACGGCCATACATTCGTTTCTTTTGGCCGTAGCGGTGACTTGTATCTTCCCGCTCCTCTGGATGGTCGCCTGCAGTTTAAAGACGCAGGAGGAGATCTTTAAGAATATGTCGCTCATCCCTACCGGATGGCACTTTGAAAACTATTACAAGGCTTGGATGCAGGGCGGCTTCGGGAGGTTCTTTATTAACAGCATCATTTATACTGTTTCGGTCGTAGTCGGGATCATTATTATTTCCTCGATGGCGGCGTACGCCTTTTCCCGGTTGCAATTCCCCGGCAAGAATATACTTTTTTACATGTTTATGGCTGCGATGATGATACCTATTCCGGGCTCCTTTGTTCCGCTCTACGTTTTATTAAATAAATTACATTTGAGAAATACCGCTATCGGTTATATACTCTGTATGATCAACGTGGGCCTCTCCACCAGCATATTTTTGTTGAAGACATTCTTTGATAAAATGCCTAAAGAGCTGGAAGACGCGGCGCGCATCGACGGCTGTTCTAAGATCGGCATCTGGAGGCATGTGGCGCTGCCTCTGGCTAAGCCTGTGCTCGCGGTGGTCGTGGTCTTTAATGTATTGAATGTCTGGAATGAATACGTTTTGGCCCTGGTCATCTTTGATTCCCGGCAGCTGATGCCGCTACAGGTAGCACTCACTTCTTTTCAGGGCGAATTCGTCACCAATTATCCGCTACTGATGGCAGGGCTTACCATCACCGCTCTGCCGGTTATAATAGTTTATCTTTTGATGCAGAAATATATTGTCAAGGGTGTCACGCAAGGAGCGGTCGTAGGATAATGAAAAAGTTTATCGCGTTAGTCATATTAGGCGTGTTTGTTGCGATAGGTGCTACTCTTGCCGAAGAAAGTAAGCCTTCCAGCGGCGAGCTGCTGACCAAGGCCTGGGAAGCTCACGGCAAGCATGACACGGATAACACCTTTAAATATACCAACCAGCTTATTGAATTGTATAAAGAGCAGGCGGCTAAGGAGCAGGCGAAATTAAAATACCTGCCGAAGACCAAAGAAGAGACCGAAGCTGTCCAGGAGCTTAATGACGTAGCGACCGCGTATTTCATCCAGGCGGAATCATTTATGCGCCAGGAGAAAATAGGGGATGCCAAAAAATTATTCCAACTGATCGCGGATAATTATTATTACGCCCAGGCCTGGGACCAGCGCGGCTGGTACTGGCAGGTGGCGGAAGCGTCCAAACGGAGTATTAAGAAGATCGAGACCGGTTCTATTGAGCTTGAGAAAAAGAAGGTCCCGGTTTCGCAGCTTGTCACTAAGGTCGTCTTAAATGATCCGGGCAAAGAGGATTTTGTGGATTACGAAAAATACGGAGAGTTCCAGAACATCGGAACAAAGGATTATAAGTATGTCATCAAAGACCAGGAGGGGTTGATTGCGGCGGTAGGCGAGGGGGTCTTCCCCAATACTACGTCGGTAAGATGGGACCCGGAATTCAAGAAGGCCCAGAAGGAGAAACGCCTTGAAGGCTCGCAGTGGGATTTTCTGCATTCTCCGGACCTGGAAGCGGCATTTATCAAGTGGGCGACGACATCCGAGCCGCAGGGAGTGAAATTATATTATACCGGGCTTATCCTAGAGAAATCGGGGCTCATAAAACAGGCGCTGAAATGTTATTACGCAATCGTCGTGCATTTTCCGGGCGCTTACGGCAAGACTTACTGGAATACCCCCTGGTATGTAGGGCAGGCGGCGTTAGCCAAGATAAATTTTCTGCTGCAGCGTAATCCGCAGTTAGGTTATAAGCTGGAGGACGCGGATATCCGCATCTTAAACGGTTATGATAATGACGTGTCGAATGATATCGTCATCACCGACCCGGGTAAATTTGTCAAAGTCGGCCTGATGGGAAAACTTAAGGCCAAGCCGGACGTAAACCTGCTAAGCATTAAAAGGCGGCTGGGCAAGGGGAAGGTGCACCTGGTGCAGTATGAAACAGGCGACTGGCAGCTTCTCGTGGATGAAAAACCCTTTATGGTAAAAGGGATAACTTATTCTCCGACCAAGGTCGGAGAGTCTCCGGATGAGGGCACGCTCACCAGCTGGATGGACGACGATTTTAACGCCAACGGCAAAGCCGACGGGCCTTACGATTCGTTCGTGGATAAAAATAAAAATAATAAGCAGGATAGCAACGAACCGACAGTCGGGGATTTTAAATTGATGAAAGAGATGGGCGCGAATACCATCCGCCTTTATCACCATCCCCAAAAAGTAAATAAGGAAGTGCTCCGGGATATGTACGATGCCTATGGGTTACGCGTTATCATGGGGGATTTTCTCGGCAAATACGCTATCGGTTCGGGTGCCCCCTGGAATCCGGGGACGGATTACAATAACGAAGAGCAAAAAAAGAAAATGATGGATTCGGTCTTGGGTATGGTCAATGAGTATAAGGATGAGCCTTATATTTTATTCTGGCTTCTGGGAAATGAAAATGTTTACGGCTACGCCTGTAACGCAGATACTCAACCCGAAGCATTCTTCAAATTCGCCAATGAGGTGGCTAAAAAGATAAAAGAGATCGATCCCGAGCATCCTGTGGCTATCGGTAACGGGGACGTTTTATTCTTAGATAAATTCGGGCAGGACGCGCCCGACATCGACATATTCGGCACTAACGCCTATCGGGGGAATTTCGGTTTCGGTTCTTTGTGGGGGCAGGTCAGGTCGGAAGCGGATAAACCGGTCATCGTAACCGAGTTCGGATGCCCCGCTTATGCCGAAGGCAAGACCCTCGATGAAGCGGAAGACCTGCAGGCGGATTACCACCGCGCGGCTTGGGAAGATATCGAGCGCAATGCCGCTTTCGAGCAGGGCGCGGGTAATGCCATCGGCGGCATAGTCTACGAATGGACCGATGAGTGGTGGAAGGCTTATGAGCCCAAAATACACGATACCAAAGGCCTCTGGACCGGCCCGTTTCCCGACGGGTATATGCACGAAGAGTGGTTGGGGGTAGTCGGCCAGGGGGACGGAAGTATGAGCCCGTTTTTAAGGCAGCCGCGCAAGGCTTATTATATGTATAAAAAATTGTGGAAATAAATTTAGGAGGAGAAAGGGGGCAGCAAAATAAACTTAAAATTCAAAAACCAAACACTAAAATCAGAAACCAACAATAGGGAGGTGTGTATGAAGAAGTTGTTAGTAGTGATGGCAGCGTTGTTCTTGGCGATGCCGCTCTGCGCAAAGGCGCAGGACGCAGGCGCTGATAAACTTAAGGAATTCATGGTCTATTCGGATAAGGGAGCGCGCGATAACCATTATATTCCTTCGGGTTGGATGGGCGATTACGGCGACGTCAAACTTAACGACCAGTCGACGGATAATCCTCATTCCGGGAAAACCTGTCTGCAGTTTACTTATACCGCCAAAAAGGCGCAGGGCCAGGGTTGGGCAGGCACGTATTGGCAGAGCCAGCCGAACAACTGGGGGACCAAAAAGACCGGATTTGATCTGACCGGCATGACCAAGCTCACGTTCTGGGCGCGGGGCGCAAAAGGCGGCGAGATCATTTCGAAATTCACCGTCGGCGGGATCAAGGGCGCTTATCCGGATACGGTAAGCGTGGAGACCAGCCCGATCGAGCTGACCGATGCCTGGAAGCAGTACACTGTCAACCTTGCCGGTAAAGACATGTCTTATGTCAATGCCGGATTCGGCTGGGTGGCGACTTCCGATTTGAATCCCGATGGCGCGGTATTCTACATTGATGATATCAAATTCGAAGCGGACGCTAACATGAAGCCGGAAGGGAAAAAACAGGAGACGATACCGTTCTACGTGTATTCTGACCGGTCATCTGCTTCGAATCACTATATTCCTTCGGGTTGGATGGGCGATTACGGTGATATAAAGATCGATACCGGCTCAAAAGAAGATCCTTATCTTGGAGATACCTCTATTAAAATAATCTATAACAATAAGGCCAGCCAAGGTGCGCGTTGGGCGGGCATATTCTGGCAGAATCCTCCGTATAACTGGGGGAGCATTGATGCCGGATATGATCTTTCCAAGGCCACTAAACTTACTTTCTGGGCGCGCGGCGCCAAGGGCGGCGAACGCATAGAAGAGTTTAAGGTCGGCGGCATCATGGGTGAGTTTTCCGATACCGATAGCGCAACTATCGGGCCGGTCATCCTGAACAAGGATTGGACCCAGTACACCATTGATCTTAAGGGCAAGGATATGTCCTATATTATCGGTGGTTTCTGCTGGACAGCCAATCTTGACAATAATCCTGACGGCGTAACTTTCAATCTGGATGAGATCAAGTACGAATAATAATATCAAAACTAAAACTGCAGGCCGCAAGTTTTCTTTACTTGCGGCTTGCGGTTTTTTTGTTTTCATTCTGCTTATGGGGATGAGCTCTACCCCGAAGAAGAAAGTCTTCATAAAAAAATTACAAGATAGCCGCTATCAGCTTATTGTCAGCGGCAAGCCGTACGTCATAAAAGGCGTCTGTTACAACCCCATCCCGATAGGCCAGAGCCACGAATATGACTGGTGGTCGGATACTAACAAGCCTTGGCTGGTCGACGGTAAATTGATGCGCGAGATGGGGGTAAATACTATAAGGCTCTATCAGTCCCACGAGGATATAAACGAAGTCAAGACGGTAATAAGGGACCTCCATGAAAAATACGGCATCCGAACGATTTTGGGGGACTGGTTGGGTTTCTGGGAATACCCCTGTCCGTTTTA
>JAPLLN010000113.1 GCA_026387475.1 Candidatus Omnitrophota bacterium
GGCGTAACCGAAACGCGATGATCCGCGCATGGACGCCAGAATACGTAACACCGGGACCTCGGTATGATACGCCGGCCCGCCGCGGGTCATGGCATTTATCAGAACAAACGACTGCATCGAACCTAAAATAGTAAGTATGGCGACTAACGCCGCCACCGGTATCATCAGGGGGAGGGTGACATTCTTGAAAGTCTGCCAGGCATTGGCCCCGTCCACGCGCGCAGCTTCATAAAGCTCGCGCGGAATAGTCTGCAAACCGGCTAAGAATATAAGGAAGCCCCAGCCAAAACCTTTCCAGCAATGCACGATGGCAACCGCCGTAAGCGCGGTCTGCGGGTCAGAGAGCCAATTTCTGGCCCAATTATGCAGCCCCATGCCGTGCAACCAGTAATTCAATAGCCCGTAATTCCCGTCCAAGATCCACTGCCAGACTAAACCTACGACCACTTCCGAAAGCACCGGCGGAATAAAAAATATCAGCCGGTAGAAATTCTTGGCGCGTATTTCGCGGTCGCACGCCCAAGCCAACATGAAGGCGATGATGTTCTGAAACGTTAGAGCGATCAGGGTAATATACCCGACATTACCCATCGACTGCCACCAGGTCCTATCGAAAAGTATTTCCTTGAAATTGCTTAAACCGACGAATATTTTAGTAGGGAGTATTCCGTCCCATTCAAAGAGGCCTAACTGGAATACCCAGATAAAAGGAATGATGTAGAAAATCACAAAGATGGCCACCGCGGGGAGGACAAATACGTAATTTTCTAACGTCTCTTTGATTCTCATTTTTTCTTGGCTAATTCGCGTTCTTTTATTCTCTGGACATCAGAGGCTACCTGTTCCGGGGTCTTCTCTCCGATGATTATGGACTGGATGCCTTTATCAAACGCCTCGAGCACCGGAGTAAATTCCGAAACCCCCCAGACATTAGGGTGCGTGGAGCTATCTATGCCTTGGGCAAATTGCGCCATCATTTCGGAGAGAGCGCTCACGCTCTCTTTATTCGCCGGAAGATTATTAGTCGCTTCGGATAAATACGTCTGCTGCTCTTTATCGGTGAGCCACTCCAGAAATTTCACTGCCTCTTCTTTATTTTTGGCGCGGGCATTGACCATAAACGATGAGCCTGCCCCGCCCCAGATGGACATAGGATACTTATCGGATGCCTTCGGCGGTAGCATTACCCCGTAGCTTAAATCCGGGTTCATCCCTTTATAGACATTCACGCACCACGAGCCGTTAAAGGCAAAGACCGCGCGGCCGTTAGCAAAAAGCTGCTCGGCGTTCTTATTGATCATCGTCACTAAACCGTTGGCAAAAACCCCGTTCTCCTGCATTTCTTTAAATAAAGAAAACACCCTGATCCAGTCCGGGTCAGTGTAAGGGACTTTTCCTTTGATCGTAGCCAGCACCTTATCCTTGCCCATGATGTTAAAGGCGTAATTATTGGCAAAACAATCGATGAGGGCGATCTCCCCCCATCCGGAGACCAGGCCCTGCATTTTAGCCGCCTTGATCTTTTTGCCTATATCAATGAGCTCCTGCAGATTCTTCGGGGGCTCGCTGTTTAATTTTTTTAATAATTCCTTATTGTAGAGCATTTGAATGGTCATTACATCGATGGGCACGGCGTAATAACCCGGGGGGACACCGTAAGTATTGCCGGACGGGAATTCGTTCACTGCCAGCGCCTTGGCGTAAAAACGATCCCTCCATTTGAAATTATCCGCGGCCATATAATTGTAAAGATTTAAGACATGCCCGGCTTTGATGAAAGAAGCGAAATCCATTTTCTCGCCCAGGATACCGAAGATATCGGGGAGATTCACGCCCTGGGCTGCGGCGCGCACTTTCTGGGAATATTCTTCGGAAGGAGCATAGAGTTCAAATCTGACTTTTATGCCGGTCTTAGCTTCGTACCTTTTGGCCAATTCCCTGAATGCCGGCTCGCGGTCGGTCATCCAGTGCCAAACGGTGATAGTATTGGCTGAATTTGACGCTTCTTTCTGCGGGGCGCAACCCGACAAAGCGGCAAAAACCAACAAAAGGCATAAAATCTGCTTTTTGCCAGACACCCTTACTGCTCCTTTCACAATATTAGACAACAAGTATAACATAGCTCAATCCCGGGTCAAGATTTTTCTTACCTATATGTAAACACCCTAAGCTGCCCTTAAGACCCTGGATAGGCCCATTAAATCCGCCTTTTCAAGGTTGATTCCGGCCTTAAAACTGCCCGGGGCATCGGGCCTGGACCAGGCTACCTCTCCGCGCGTGTAAAGCGGCTCTCCGCTATCAGGGATGCTAAGCCACATCTCTAAGGTCGAGCTCGGTTTAAGCTCTTGCGACAGAGTCAAACCCAGGCCTTTGGCGCTTACATCCAGCGTCTGGGCCTCTCCCTCGCTCCCGGTGGTCAAATTCAGGAAACGCACCGGCAACTGCGCGGGAAATCTCTGGAAAATTCTGCGGTCTTCCATCTCTACCTCCTCTCTGTCTATCTTCTCTTCTTTTTTGGGTCCGACCCCCCATTTGGCGTGCAGCTGGTCGGGGTAATTGCGCTGTATGAATTTATAGATCTTCTCCTTGTCCTTATCTGTTATCTTGGTAAAATAAAGCCCGTAAACATTGTGCCCGTCGACGGGGCGGTGCCAGACTACCCAGGCCTCGACATCCAGGATGCAGTCGTCAGATAGGCAGATCTCCGCCCGCATAAAATTATCCTTGGGGAGTTTTATGGTGACAGCAGCCATGCACCCGGTAAAACTCAAATCGGAAACAATGCATCCTGCCCAGACTTCGTCCCCCTCCAGCCTGATTTTGGCCGGCCTGTCTATTTGCCACCTATGTAATTTTCTCTCCGTCATTTTCTTAACTTACCGGCGTTTTCAAAGTTGTGCTCCAGAGTGTACCTCTACTTTTGTTTCTTTCTTAAGATTCTCCTAATGAGCGCCGAGATGCCAAAAACTGGAAAAATCAGCAAGGAGAGTCCGAAAAACCAATCAAAAAATCCTTGCACCCAGTCAAAATTAGCCCATAGATTCAATACCAACACGAATATTAATTCAATAATTACTGCTAATGCTAGAGTGAAAAGAAACAGCTCCCATGCCCATTTTCTCCACTTAAATAAACCCATCACTAAGAATATATATCCGACAAGAACGGGGAAAACTAATACTGAAAATATAGTTAACAAATAGAATTCCCCTGCTCTTAAAACGGCCTTACTTACACCCAGCAACAACACAATCGCTAGCACAAAAACAAGAACAAATTTTGTTAAATTATGTATTCTTAACATACTGTCTCCTTTCTTTTTTTCATCATTACCTCCTAGGAAAATTAGGAATCGGTATATTTATCGGCGCCGGTGGCGTTATATTAATCGGAGGTGTATACACATTAGGAGTATGAATCGGCGTCGGAACATAAGAACGATACGGCGTAACCTGTATCCTATCCGGCAAAGGCCTAAATGCTGGTTGCTGAAAATTTGGCACAAAAATGTTAGGTACTGTTGGCACTGCCTTCCATCCAAAGGTAGAGCTATAGTCAATTCTTGGATTCAGAGGAGCGTTCGGCTGTGTGATCTGCTGCCAACTATAATTCTTTAAAGTGTTATTAAATGGAGCGGCTCCGTAACTAGATATATTATCAATACGGGGCATCCTATTTTCTATTCTCAAGCGGCTTAATGAAAGAACATCAGTATAAAGGTTTACATTAGGCAGAATAGGGGTTGCAAGACCTATTTTATTCATGATTACCGAAACCGAAACAGGATGATTGAAATAACCCTGGGGTCCGTTATGCCTTACATCTGGAAGAAAACAATAATCTGCGCGTGAACCCCTAGGAAGATGAGGCATTACGGAGATAAAGAAGTCTGAATAAGAACCAATTATAACTGGCTTACTGACAGAAATCTTTCTCAATGCTTCTATACTACCTAACATCTCCCATCCCGGATTCCCTGTCCCAACATAAAGATCTGCTTTTATCTTAAGATTCTCATGCACTCTTTGCGCAGTTTCAAATGCAACTGGAATAATTTTATTTGCATAGCTGTTTCCTATAACATAAAATCCGCGGTTGGATTTTCTGGCATCATTCCACGCTTCATACAAAAACGCTGCAACAGGCCCTATGTCTTGATTATTAAAAACTGTATTCCCGGACCAATTTCCTTCACGGAATTCGATTTTCCCTCCTGATAGCTTACTTATTAAGTTAATTGTGTCTTTTAAGAGTAACCCGTTGGACCACCCAGGATTTCTAATACTCGTTAATGGGTTTAAATCATCCCATCCCTCAAACACCACAACAATCGCCCCCGGCTTAGACTGATATTCTTTTATCCAGGGCTCTAATTCTTTTAAGACCGGATAGGTCGCAATTAATTTCTGGTTTTCCGTAAGTTTCTCCGCCAACCCAAGCCGTGCAGCCTGACGCACTGCCGCGGAATTATCCTGCAGGCGCGGAATAATCGACTCAATAGACTTAAAATCTGAACCCTTACTCACCACTCTCACCGCTTCCTGGCGCACCTGCCAATAAGGATCGGTAAGCAGCGGTTGAGCTGCCCCAACTATAGCCGGATTTTTAGTCACCCTTCCTTGCAAACCTAAAAGCGCTTCCTGGCGTACAAAATGGCTTGGGTCTCTCAAAAGACTCACCAAAGGAGCAATTGCGTCATAATTAATATCGATCTTGCCGAGGGACGCAGTAGCGCTCTGACGCAAAAGCCAATCCCGGCTTCGCGTATTCAATAAACATGCATTGAGCGCGTTGGCACTCTTTACCCCTCCCAACCCAAGCGTAGCCATCGAACGCACCAGGATATTATCTTCTTGTTCTGCTAGACTCACTAAATCCCACGCTATACCGGCATCATTTACAGCAGTAGGCCCTAAAATCCGCGCCGCATTAAATCTAATTTCGCTTCTATCATTCCTAAGAAAAGGCCTTAACTCCGCAACCGGCGCCCCCGGAATCCTGGCGAACCCTTCCATCGCGGCACCGTACACCTTTGGATCTTCATGCGTCATCAATCCCCTTAACACTGGCAGGCCTTCTGGCGAACCCAATGCCCCTAAAGCGATCGCCGCAATCTGTTTAATCTCCGGGCCCGGATTTCCCGCCGCCCAAGTCAGCGCCGGAAGAGCTTCCGGTCTGCCTGTGCGACCCAAAGCCATAAGCGCCCCATTCTTCATTGCCGGATCGGTACTCATAATATGCGGCCAGATAATTTGCACTGCCTTAAATGATCCTGAAACGCTCAATCCCGATAAAATTCCTAACCGAGTATTTAAATCTGACTTAGCCAATGCTTCCCTAACCGCATCTTCAACCTGCGGATAAGTTTCAATGTGCGGAGCCAGCGCGACAACCGCTACCGACGCAACGACCTTTGATCCGTCCCTCAATCTCTCCTGCATAATACCAAATACGTCAACATCGCTCTTTACCCTATCCGCCAGAGCCGCTAATGCTTCAGCCCTTACTTGCTCATTATACTTCCCTGACACGATTCCAGTGAGAAATCCTTTAACTTCTTCGCCCTGCACCGCGCTTAAACTTCTGATGTAAGCCGCCCGCGCGGCGTCATCCCTCTCCTTATTAAATAATGTAACCACCGTTTCCGCCAGCATAAGATCATCGCTTAAATAAGCAGATAGCGCCAGTGCTCCCTGGACCCGGACAGCCGCAGCGGAATCTTTTAATGCCGCAACAAATATCTTTTTAGCTTCAGGATTATCAAACTTGGATAATACCGATATTGCCGCAGCGCGCACATCCGCGTTCCCGTCTTTCGCCAGCCTCCCCAACAGAGAAAACGCCTCATCTCCATCTATCTGCGCTAACGCGAATACAATTCTCAACTTTGTATCTTTATCTTTCTTATGTATTAATACTTCATCGAATAACTTCACTAAACGCGGGTCTTCTAATTTTCCCATCGCTGTTATCGCTTCGTTGACTACGTCGCGGTTATTTGCTTTTAGAGCGGCGGCAAAAATATCGAATAACTCCGGGTCCTGAAAATTGCCTAATGCAAATATTGCGGCGGCACGCACGCGTTTATCGCTATCCGTTGCCGCATCCTTAAGCGGAGTAATCATACTTTCATCCCGAAACTTACTCAAGCAATACGCGGCATAGGCGCGTACTTCAGGCTTATGTCCCATTGTATCCTGCAATATCCTTATTAAGACAGAAATCGCTGCGCTATCTCCTGAATCTGCAAGCAGGAAAGTTGCCGCAACGACTAAATGCTCTTTCATCTGAGCCGCGGCATCATCATAGTTGACCCCGTCATATTGTAAACGAGATTCAAAATCTCCGTTTGCCGCATCTATAAGCACATCCCTCCCGGCATAATCTCCGGTTTTTGCCAAAGCCATTGCTGCCTCAATAGCGACTATAAAATTGAAATGAGTCAGCAGTTTTTTACAGCTATCGCGCAATTCATCTTGAGTAACCCCGGCTGCCAACAAACGCCCATGAGGTTTTATGCTTATTCCATTAAACCGGTTAACTTCACTTTCTAAATATGCATCTATCATAATCCCTCTTACTTCTTTAGATACTTTACGCAATAATGCAACTTTTTCAGGCATTAGCTTAAATGCCGCAAAAAACTTTTTTTCTCCCTTTGGGATATCGCCTCTTTCTATCGCTTCTTTACCTTCTCTTATAAACTCATTTACTAAAAGATTATCATCCCTAATTCCCAGAAAATTATAATTTTGTCCATGCAAAGGAGAGCAAATCAGTAAAATCAAGAGCATTAAACGATGTAATAATTTTTTTGCATTAATTCCCGGCGGGCCACGCGGCAAATAAGGGCGGCCTTCCGATTGATTCTTAAGATGTTCCTCGATTGGCACATTGGGTGTCCCTGAATTTTGCGCCGGGGAACTGGCGGGCTCTATTTTAAAAAGCACCCCGCGGGTTTCCGGAGTCGGCAATTGTGTGGGAATTTCAACTTTGATACGACTATTCCATTGGCGGTTTCGTGAAACAAAAGTAAAATTATCGGGGTAGATACCGGAATATACACTCATTGATTGAAGCGCTAAACCATGTTCAGAATTTTCGTCCTTGTATTGACCTGCTAACGCTCTTCCAACAGGCATCCCGGGACCGGAATCAATTAAATAGATATGCGGGCCATCACCCGGATTAAATAACAATAATGCGCCTTTCCCCCCGACAGAAGGAACATGTTGAATTACATTTTCAAAAGTTACTCTCAAACCACAGTGTACGGGATCAGGCAGAACAATATTGTGCGATTTTTCGAGAATACCCTCAATTATCACAAGCACCCTCTCCGCTAGGACAAACGAACTTGGCGACCATTCGACATATTTAAACACATCATCAGGAATAACCGCAGCGTAAAGAAGATAACCCTGCTCCTCGCTTTTTAATCTCCTAACCGCATCTAAGAACTCCTGTTCTCTACCCTCTACCAGCATACGCCAGAGAGGATAAACTAATGTGTCAAGCTCTACCGGTGAACTGCCCGCTATCTGACTATCGGCAGGGAATCCCGAGGCTCTTGCGATTGGAGAGCTGGAGCCGAGGGGCGAGCTGGCGCCCTCTTTTTGCGCCGTTGTGGCCGGCGAGTTAGTGTAGTTTTGAAACGAAGGCCTTTTGCTAAACCAGGGGTCGGGCGCTACATACTCACAACAAATATATAAATCCCGCCCTCCCTGCGGAAAATCGCTAGTAAGCCGTACTCCTTTGATTCCAAGAATTGTAAAAAGTGAACGCACCTTAAACCGACGCCACCACGAACCAGCAACCCAAACTAACATTGGGGCGTTATGTGAAACGCGTTTTCCTACCACTATTCTCTGCGTATCCATCCTTTTCACTGGCCCCCAACCACGATTCACAAGGATGTAAGCTATTTTCGGGTTTATGACAAAGCAACGGGTTATGGAATAACCCTGCAACTCGCCTTCCCGCAGAGCTTTAAGTAAACCGAAATATAGCAATAAGCCGTTTATTTTTACTCCACGCCTAAGCTTTATATATTCTATCCATAGCTCCTTATTAGATGAGAACAGACGAACTACGAGCCATCCGATTTCCCGTCCGTTCTCAGTAAGGACGATTGTCCGTTGAGGGCTATCATTTTTGCCTATAATCTTGATTTGTAGATTAGCGGGCGAGCTGGCGACCTTAGAAGACCGGATGGCGTAAACACCGAGCTTAAGGGGACGATCAATGCACAGCTGGTAATTACTGATTTCTTGAAGGCAGAGCTGCGGATAGACTGTCGTATCAAAATATTTTATTAGGTGTGATAACATTATCCCCGCGCAAAAATCGTAAGTTATCTTGCCATTCTTAAGCTCGGCCAACTCTCCGCCAAAAGGTGAGATTCTTTTCAAGCCAATTTTCTTCAGGTATTCCGATAAATCGGCAGTAAATTGAGGGAAGTCAGTTATTGCATCGCTCGTCAGAATAACTGCTCTTGTGCGTATCGGTCGAGGTATACCCCATAGACATCTTACAGAGATCACAAGGCCTTGAGCCCTAGTTAAGAATTTTGCTATGTTTGCCGTATAAATAGCCGTAGCTAATCTATCTAAAGAACCAGCATTATTGAAATTGCAAAGGAAAGCTACACTACCGCTGTTTTTCATAACAGCGCATTTTAGTAATCTCTCGTGGTGGCTCCTGTCTTTCCAACTTATAATATGATCGGCTATGAGGGGCGAGCTGGCGCTTTTTTGAGACGCCGCGGCGGCGGGCAAACTTGTGACTTGTGACTTGTGACTTTGCGACCCGGTGAGTGCCGAGCTAGTGTCCGTTGTAATAACTCCAAAATTATAGTTAAGTAACGGTGTAAAAAGTTTGGGGCAAAGCCCGTGCTCAAAATATTTATTTACCATTCCCCGCAGCTCAAACAGCCTCTGCGCGTTTAAATTATCTACCAAATGCTTGATTTCTGCAGGTTTGCATTGCGATAAAACAGTGATCATCCTAGATGTAATAACGTTGCAGGGGCAATTTAATATCCCCACTATCGTTTCAATGCCTCTAACTTTTAATGCCGCCTTATCTAATTCCATTTCGAAAGTACCCTGTTTATCTAATTCTACGACTACATAAGCCAGCACCCTGCGGGCACCATTCTTTAACAATATACCTGTTACAGTCTTACAGATAGTTCCTGATGCAAAAATATCGTCTATGAAAATTATATGTTTATTCTTAAGCGGCATACCGTCTTCATAGAATAGCGTTTGTCGGGCTATCTGGACTTTTCTCTCTGGCGAACAATCTACATACAATACATTGCCCCCGTATATCTTTCTCTTAATGTTTATCTGTTTAATGCCCAATTTTTTGGCAATAGTCCACCCTAAATAAAAGGCGTTATTCTTTAGCGCGGCATTCGGACCGCTTACCAATAACCAACCGTCTGGATTATCCGCAATTTGGTTTCCAATTTGTTGCGATATGATTTCTTGTAAGCTTGCTGCAAAGAATTCGATGGCTTGCATATCTCCAAGCTTATGAAGCGAATACAGGTTCTTTGCTCTTTCCGGCATTGAACTTAAATGATAAAGTACGGTAACCGGCGAGCTGGCGACCTCTTTTTTCGCCTCTTCGCTTTCGCTCAGGGCAAGCGCGGCGGCGGGCAAAATAGAATGCGCAGCTAATCGGACATTCCTCTTCAGCCTGACGTCAAAACGATCACCCAAATTCACGCGCTTTAGTGTGACCGGGCCATGGGTCAGCGCAAAACCATCGACGAGACAGTTCAGGATAAAATTCCCCTTCTCCCGTGGTGAATAATCAATCTCAACCCGACCAGCATGAGAACGATTAAAATTCAGGCCGATCACTCTTTTGTTATTGGAGTCTTCGGCATTCACGATACGCCCGACCTCAGCGGAGATCTCACGCGCAGATGCATTATGCGGATTAACCGGATCCACCGAGCTGAAATAATCAAAATCAAAACTTTCTAGGAAAAACTGTTTCTCTGGAATAATCTGTCCGCCGATATAATCAATTGCCGGCATTCCGGAACCTCTCAACCAAGAATATTGAGCTCCATGCAACGTGTGTCCCGACGGCGTATACCATGATGGATAAATCCACTGCGCACAACCGGCCACGCAGTTGACTTTAACATACGCCATCCAATTTGAAGATTGCGGGCCAACAGCAAGATAAACATCATGATGAAGATCCCAGTTCCGTAAAGCAACTTTCTTCCAAGAAAGCCTGCGCCGGCTAATGACCTGTCTTGCGAAATCCAACATCATTTCGTGGTCGAACGTCTCCGAAGCCCATACACCATCAGCGTAATGTGAAACTGTAACATAATGTGTGTCGCCATAAGAAGTGGCGTAGTCGTAATGCCTTTCGTCATATATGTATCCGCTAAAGACCCACTCGCGTCTAGGCGCAAACCGGATGGAAATACGCGGCGCTCCATCCTCAAAGAATTCGAACGCAAAGATTCTTGCGTCATCTAGACGGATGCGGATTGGTCTGAACGTTTCCGGAGAAGGCTTATACCACCAATGAACCTCAACTTTATCAACCTGCCCCAAGCCATCATATTCAATCCCGACCCGTTGTAAACCGCATGAATCATCATCAAAAGAAACACCTGTAATCATCTTCCTTTGCTTTATTTTGCCTGTCAAAGGATCAAAATAGGGCATCCTTGCCTGAAGCATCGAAGCATCTCTCCCCCAGCGTTCGTAAATAAGTGGCGAGCTGGCGCCATTCTTTTGCGCGGTGGCGGGCGTACTTACATCTACTACGTTACCGTTGCATGAAGTAGAGAACGCACAAACAAATTTTTGCATTTTCTGAAAGCTTATCTTGTTAGGGCTGGATAACAATAACCTCGTCACTTCCTCAGAGAGCCTCGCCGGCCAAAACCATAAACCATCAATACCCACCGACAGATTAAAATTCTTCTTTTCCCAAAAGTGAAACGGATGGTTTCGATAGTCGTTTATAAGTCTTGATCTCAAGTTAGTCGAAGGACAGCATTCAATAATCAATTTCCTTCCCTTTATCTTCTCCCAAAGCAAGCGTATTCTTCGGTTAATTCCATTTATTCTTTCTTGAGTATATATTCCACCTTTCTTATCCTTTTTCCCTAATAAACCTTTCGGCAAAGGGCTTAAGGCTAAGCTATGCCCTATACGATCAAGGTCATCTATGATTAACTCAACATTTCCTAATATATCTTCCATGCACTCATATTCCCCCCTGCTTTTAAATCTTTCACCTAGATGAGCAGTAGTCAACAATCCCATTTCTTTTGCCTGACGTAATATCTTGCTGAATCTCCAAGTTTCATTTTCGCTTGGACCAGAAAGGTCTATGCCGATAATCCGCCTTACCAGCTTCTTGTTTCTACCATTATTCATCACTTCAAAAACTATCTTTAAAATCCTTTCCAACTCCTGCAGATTTAACAGGTATTTTCCTCTATTAAAACTGAAAATTATCCTGGCATGATGCTTGCCGCCTAAACCTTTATTGGCTGCCTTCTCTGCTTCTAATAATCCCTCTATGGCACTTTTCAGGGTTATCTTTATAATTTCTTCGTCATTCTTACCTTCTAAATCTTCGAAAGCGGATTTCTTATAGGGATTAAACCTCAGTTCAAAGTAAGTTACTCCGTCATTGAAGACTTGCTCGGCCACATGACAGACAGCTCTTTTAAAATCATGCGTAGTCCTTATCACTAAATCCCGTATCTCGCCTTTATAGCTAAATCGGTCTAAATCCGAAACGGAGGTTACGTGAGGCGCTAAGTTATCTGGGCTATCCCACGCCGAAAGAGGGATATGCATTATTGCCGCCCTTTTACTATCTCCGTCTTTCTTTGCTTTCTGCCTATATCTCTCGGCTATCTTGCTTGCCTCCCTTTTAACCTCTTCTCGCTTATCCGAACTTTTCTTAAGAAATAGCAGGTGTATGAATTTGGGATGAAGAGAATTGCTAAGGTGACAATGAAGCTCTCTCTTTGGCCACCTGCGCACAACCTCTATTCGCGCTCAGCAATAATATCCTCGTATTTGTGCGCCAAAATAGAGATTAAAGGAGTGTCTTCCGTTGGCGAACTGACAACTTCCTGTTGCGCCGCGGCGGCGGGTGGAGCTGGCGGGATAAAAACTTCTAATCGCGGCAACAGGTGCGAATCCAAATTAATCTGCCTTCCGCTGGATTGCACTGTAAACACTTTTACCCCTTCTACCTTAAGCCTGTTCAATAACTCCGATAACAATGCCTCGCTGGTCGAAGGGTGCCGCCAGGCTGTACTTATAAATTCTGCTCCTCCATGGGCTTCCTCTTTAAAAGGCATGAAGAAACGCAAGAATGCTATCGGCTCGCCTGCGTAAAACGCGATCAGCGCATCCTGCTTAGCGCCCTTAAACCATTCTTTATCGCATTTTTGCCTTATAGCCTTAAGATTAAACGAATATTCCGGCTCATCTTCAGCTATTAATTTAAATAATGCGTCTGTCTTCTGCTTACTTAAACTACTATAAACGCGGAAGGTAAGCTGATGCGCCGGCATTTTCAGCAGATTTTTCGGCAGCTTGGAGATGATTTTGGCGAATTTAAAAGCGGTTTCACGTAAATCCGGATGGCCTAATGAAAATTGCAGGGCTTTCTGGTGGGCAGTTGCGGGCGATATTTCAATCCATGACCCTTCAACATACTCATGAATGAAGATTTCACTAAGGGCGAATTTTAATTCGCCTCCGGGGAATTCTTTTTCTACTATCTTTGCTGCTTCGGAGGAAAGGATGACCTTGAAATGCCCATCACTGTTAATGAGAAAAGCAAAAATCTCCGGGAGCGGTGGAGCGCGCGGCATACCCGAAGCATATTCATAATATTCAATACGGAAATTCTCTAAATAAATCTTAGAACGGATAAATACCGGCTTAAGCAGATCCAAGTTTCTGCTTATAATATCGGTATGGATGCTGATCTGGTTCGGCGTCAAATTTCCAAACCTTCCTGTTTCGGTGGAACCACCGGTTTTGAGGGGCGAGCTGGCGCCCTTACCCGGGGACACTCTGGAGCACAACTTTGAAAACGCCGGCGCTACGAAATTCAAAACGCCGCTATCTTTTTTGAGGGGCGAGCTGGCGCCCTTTTGAGACGCCGCGGCTACGGGTGAAGCTACAGTTTTTAAAACTGCGATAAACTCCTCGATTGAGCCTACCGCTAGACTGCGTATTTCTACGAGTTGGCGGGCAAATCTTCCGTCGGTAAGGACTGGATTAAGCTCCTCTAGCCTGAATCCTCTTCCTTTAAAATGCACCCCGGCCAACCGGGCAATCAAAGCAATAGAAACGCAGCTTATTAGACCTTCGAGATCATCAGTAGCATAATCATCGAAGTCGATCAAAACCGGCTGATTTGTGTTTTCATCAATAACGATATTCCGCGGACTCACATCTCCGTGAATAATCCCACTCCTATGCAAAAGCTGAAGCACTTCTGCAATCTGAATAAGCCACAAGATAATCTGCTTTTCAAATTCATGGTCGGAAAGGCGACCTGAAGAACACGACCATACCTCCATATTCATCCCGGGGATTATTCTTATTTCGTAGCCTTCCCCTCCACGAACCTTTCTAAATTTGGGTAAAGAAGGATGCTCGAGTTGCATTAATGCCGCTACAAGCTGGGCATCCCAATTAACCAACATCCACTTTTCTTTTGCAATCGACCTTGGCTGCGCAAGTTTGACCCTAGACGATTTTTTGAGGGGCGAGCTGGCGCGGTCTTGCGTCGCCGCGGCGGCGGGCGAGCTGGAAACAATACCAAGATCCTGCCCTATGGTACTGATAGCCATCTGATAAGACCAAACTCCTACACGTGCTTTCTCCTGGCGCTGAAAGAGATTAAGCCGCTCCATGTGCGTAAGGTGCGCATTTTCTAACTGTGCACTTAATGCCTTAACATCTCGTTCACAGCTTCTCATAAGCCGCTCATATACCATCATTAACCTGGTGAGTGCCATAGCGCGGGTCTTTGTTATCACTATCGCACCGACCGGCGAGCTGACGGTGTTTTGCGACGGCGCGGCGGCGGGCGAGCTAACTGTTGTCTTTAAAATACTTCCACATATATAATGCTCATTATAGTCAGGCGTATTGACGGAAACGGAAAACCAGAGTTTACCGGGTGCGGTTTCTCTTGTAAGAATGTGGTGCGCGATTTTGTCTGTTGGGAGCGTAAAATCACCGTATCTTCCTTTACCGGTAAGCCTTAAAGCTTCTTTATTCTCCTCTAAGAGTCGTTGCTTTACTGCCAACAGATCTCCCAAATAATACCTGTCAAGGAAAACTTTAAACCTAATTCTAATCCATTCCAAATCGAAATAAAATCCTTCTGCCATTTGGATTCTAATCAATAAATCCTTGTATTGGATGGTTTTGCCTAGTAATTCTTTCGGATCAATTACTACCGGCGAGTTGGCGCGACGGGAAGATACGATATGGAGGGTAAAGCTCTCCAGCAGCTCGGGCGGGCCGTGTTTACGCAGCCCCTTTAATAGTTCTTGCAGGTGTTTTTTAAGATAACCGGCAATCATTTCCTTATCCCAAAACCCGGTATCAAATCCCCAGGCCTGAAACATTGCCCGCGCAAGCTTTCCATCGCAATCCATCCGGGCTGTCCGGCAACCAGAACGCCATATCCCCTCCAACGCATGACAGATAAGGCCGGAGCCGACCAGTCGATGTTTGCGTGCCCTATTCCAGGGAGCAGATTCAATAAGCCCGAGACTATGCTGGGGGTACACAGATAAAATCCCTTCGATTGAAAATAGCTGCTGCCTTACATCAGTAAGCGCGGCAAAATAGTCAACGCGAGAAGCATATGGGATGTTCGTCCGGCAAGTAGTCTTCATGGCCGCTGCCAGCGCAAACATATCGGCAAGTTCGACGATGAATCCTTTATGATACGCCTGAGCATCTAACCAACTCCATAGGCTAGCTACGGCTCTTATGGCAAAACCCTGCTCAATAATCTGTTTTTGCGTTAGCACGCGCATACACACCATAGACCGTTGCTCTTTAGATTCTACTAATATCCTATTTTTCCATGATCCGTGATGCATCAAGACCGGAGCTACCGGTGAGCTGCCCCTTATCTGACTCCCTTCGGCAGCGAATCCCGAGGCTCTTGTATTTTCAATGCTGGAGCCGAGGGGCGAGCTGGCGACCTGCTTTGGCCGCTCCTCAATAGAGGCTTTTTTAACCGGTGGCATTGCCGTTTCTATCTTAAGCGCCACATGGGCTCCGTTGATGTGCTTACCTTCCCTTTTCACTTCCTTTGTACGCACGTCAAATCTTTGGCCGCGCGAGTATATGTGCATTGAAGCCTTATAAGAATCCGCTGATTCACGTTCAATGCCGTTCAATTGCCGGGGTAAAATACCTGAAATAGCATGGTCAGTCCTTGTTGAGCGGGAGGATTTTACGTACTTTGCGATATCGAACCCTATGCCGCCGTCAATAACGTGTATCTCATAACTAACCCTGCCATCATCTAACATCGTCTTACGCCATAACGTAATATACCGCCAATCTTTTAACGCCTTACCATAATAGGCGTGCTGGTAATGATTTTCATATATATAATACAATATAGCCCATATGCGATTGTATCCTAGGCCTGCGTTTTTAAATAAACTTATAAAAACTCCCGCCTTAACCGTATCATAAACGATATGATTACGCGCATATGCCCACCCCTCTTTGCTTAAGTCTCTTAAAATCGCTGATATCCTGTTACTATCTCTTTTTGTCAATGCCGCTCTTAAATCTTCCAGAGCGCGGAGCTCTCTTCTATTTGTATCCACTATCGGCGAGCTGACCCTGTCTTTTGACGCCACGGCGGGCGAGGAAACATGCTCTCTGTATATTTCCCCGATCCTCTTTAGGGCAATACTGACTTTCTCCAGCGCCACCTCGTTAATTTCCCTCAATTGAGGGAAGTATAGCTTTAAATCATAGCCGAGCTTAAATCCTGCGGCTGCCGTCATACTGATGGGCTTTCCCGACAAAAGGCTAACCTGACCCGTTTCGGAAAGATTGAAGTAATCTCCCTTTGAAGGAGAAGGATAAAAATATTGGGTAATAAGCTCCTCAAAATAATCCGGGCTTCCCGGGGTCAATTCATAGTAGTCGATAAGACGCTTTGAGATCGCTCTTGTGGAGGATTCGACCAATAAGACATTCCTCACTTCTTTTTCAACAACGGACTTGAGCCTGTTAGGAAGGTCGCGAAATTCCCGCTGGAATAATTCATGACATACGAAATAGCGGACGATTCCGGGAGTTTTTTGTATATAATGGAAGGCTAGATCGCGCGGGATCAATATGTTCCCTCTATGGAAGAATAGCGGCCCTTGGGCCAAGATCAGTTCTCTATGGTTTTTAAACCAGCCTGCCGCAGGCATGTTTTCTCCGAACTGCGCGATAAGATCATCCGCCAGATTAAGGAATAGGGCGGTATAATCATTCCTCAAATGCAGGCCTGCCAGGATAATGCGGGCACGCCCTTCAATCCAAGCCTCATATAATATTTGCACTTCTTCAAGGGTCGCGTCAGGCCCGAGCTGCGCGGCGAGAGGCACATCTTCCCTCCTATAACGCCCGAGGTCCCTTATCCAGTAAATCGCTTCATGGACAAGAAACATCTCTTCCATTACGAAATCAGCTATTTCCGGATCGATGAGTACCGGAGAGCTGGCCGCCAGGGACGATCTGATACGGCCAGTCGATGCCTCGGTATTTTCCAGTTGCCCCAGCTCAATCCATGAAGCAATTTCTTTAAGCGGATCGCGTAGGGCTAGAAAACTATGTAAATGCATGTATCGCTCCATCATTCTTACAAGGTTCTCTTCAAAAAGAGTAGATTCATAATATGGGATAAACCCACGCTGGCCTAGAATGGTCTCGCGATAAAAAGCCGTATTACGCATAATCTTCCTGTAACAGAAATTTCCTCGAACGGTTTTAACTCCCAGAGAAAATAGGTCTTCTGCAAATGTCCGGTTTCCGCAGAATTCTTCAACTGCAGATAAGATCTCTGAATGGAATGCTTTTTGATTTAGATACTTTATAATAAAGGGAGGGAAATGATCGGGCATAGTCATCGCAAAGAAACCTAGATAAAGAAGCAGATCCGGAGCCCAATCCGTAAATGCCGTTTCATGGTCTATATGAATAAGGTTGTGCGAACTGCACTTTTCGACAAGAAAATTTTCTTGATGCAAATCGGGATTCCCTAAAACATATTGCAGTATAAGCTGACGGGCGAATTGGCGTAATTGGTGTCCGCCGAATAAATTTCTAGCTTCGGATGAATCCATAGCGAAATGTTCGATATATTCCACCCATCCATATCCGCCAAACTCATCCTCGCGCGTGATTATTTCATATGTGGGCAACCCAATGCGGCCAAGGAACCAGGTAATCTCCGCTTCTAACCGCACAGCATCAAATGCTTTGTATATAACCCGGTACTCGTGGCCGCTATTTGTGCCACGGAAAACTAACAGTTTAGTGGAATCTATTACCAGGCCACCCCTAATGAGATTATCAAGTAGTAATTCCATGCCTACTCTATCAATTTCCAGACGGGAAAGTTTTGATATACTTTGCTTTCCTGCTGCGATATTTAGGGTTTTATCAGACGCGATAAAATTTACTTTTCCTGCTAAATCCAAATGATATATGAACTGTACCGGAAGAGAGATAATATTCGAGCCTTTTACAGGACTACCGGGCTTGCCTAATTTCAGATGCAATTTTGCATGCAGATCGCCCGCATGCTGCACACTATATAATTCAACCGGCTCTCCAAATTTCTTATCAAAGAATCCTTCATTCAATTCCCGTAATATGCGCATATTAAATATGCGGGAAGGCGGCCGCAAGTTATCAAGAGGCTTAAGCTGCCGTATACCTGGTTGCGCCGGCGAGCTGGCGCGTTTACTTATTTTATTTTGAGGATTGGGCTGCTGGAAAATTGATTCGAATTCAGGCAGAAAGTCATTTATCTTATGACTAAAATCAAAAAGAAATATTGAAACAGATAACGGCGTTTCTTTAGGAAGATTGTCTATGTATCTACAAAGCACCCTCAAAGGATCGAGTATATCTTTAATTGCCTGCGCAGAGGCATCTCTTTCGGCAAAATAGCGTTTCCACCTGCCCATAAATTTATAAAATAGCTCTGCGGAGAACTCAAGCGGCTCCGTAACTGATCCGTCTTTTGTATTGATACCTTTAAAACCGGCAACATAGTCATTACCCAGCCTGTGTATCAATAATCTGGCCTGATCCCATTTTGTGTTATAAAAATCAGCGGTTTTAAGATAACTGCCGCGCATCTTCCGTAACAGACGCATTATCTGCGGCAACATCAACAATTTATACAGCCCTAAAAATAATGCCGCGATCAATACCGGCGCAAATAATACGCTTCCCCACGCCACTATTTTGAAATTAAGAAACGCGCGCGATATAATATTTCTTGGTTCAGAATAATTATTCCCCGGAACCGGCGAGCTAACGCCCTTATTTTTCGCCCCGGTGGCGGGCGAGGAAACATTGCGCATTTTTCTGGCCCACCCTCTTTTTCTTTCAACAGTATAAGGGTCGATAAGGACAATTGCCCCCGCGGAAAAACTACCGGTTCTCTTTTTCAACCGGCCGATATTGTAATGTATTTCGTGGGCCCAATTAAAACCGCAATCTTCCACATAGCTACAGAATGCATTAAGCTCTTTTTGGCTCATTCGTTCCACATTAAGCATTGAAACAAGGGGTTGAATGAAATACCTTATCATTTTCCCTCTTCTATGCGTACCCGCAGCAAGTTCCCCAGCCTCCAAAACTGGCGCATCAAATTTACATCTACGCCTCTGTAAATCATAGTGCCAATCAAGATCATTGGTGGTGATTTTCAAAACCCTATCTTCCGCCAACCCGATAACAAGGGAATCGCTTCCATCCGCGCAGATAAGCCTCTTTACTCTCCATTCCCAGAAACGTGGTTTATCGAATGCCCGAGCGAAATCCTCGATCCAAGATTCATAGTTAATGTAGTCAATGCGCCACAAATTTTCAGCAAGTCGCCGTAAATATAAAGGCAGCGGTTGGCCTCTTCCTGCTGCCGGCGAGCTGGCGCCCTTATCTTTCGCCGCGGCAGAGTCCGTCTTTACGCAAAGGGCACTTTTTATCTTTTCTAAAACATAGCCATCAAACTCATTCTTTTTTAAAATATCGCCTGCGCATACATCCTGCGCCCAGGCGGGAACCTCTAAAACTCCGGTTAAAATTAAAACCTTATAACCTTTTTCTATTTTCACCCATCTGATAAATTTCTTAGCGCCTACGCTTTCAAGCGCCGGAGGAAAGAATACTTCACTAATGATCAAATCGATTTTTATATTATGTTTTTCCAACCCCAGAACCCATTCTCTCCCCAGCGCCAAATCATTAACTGCGATGACTTCGAACCCATTATAACGCAGCAGCTCACCGAACACTTGCCTTGTGGCGTAATAAGGCTCAACAAGAAGAATCAAGGGCCTAGGCAGAGATTTGCTAGCTGATAAATTACCTATAAGGGCGGATAACGATATAAGGTTAGGAGTTATATCCGAATCCAGGGCAAAATATACGGGATTATTGGTTTCAAGACAAGTGACAAGGAAGATTCTTTCGATAGGTTCGCTGAAAGAAGTCAAAACATCGAGATAGGGCCGGCGTATATTATAACCGCGCCGCAAAACTACGCGCGGCTTACCGTTCCAATAAATATAAACCCCTCCCCCTACGCCTTTTAAGTTAAACGGAACTACTTCTCTTCCCTGCGCGTCGGGTTTAGCATTAGAGAATAAGGCTACCATCTTAGCCCGGAGCTCTTTATTTTGTCTGCGTAAAACACCCGAATCAGGCTGTGCTTTAGGTTTATTCGTAGTATCCGGAGTAGGAAACCCGGTCAATATAAGCCAAACTATTATTACTCCAAGGATGATCATCGTTGCTTTAGAAAAACTAGAAGCCGCCAGGCAAGGCAGGACCGCCATCATAATAGCTACAGGAGAAGATATTTTGGACGAGCTGGCGCTGTCTTGCGACTGCGGCGCGGCGGCGGACGAGGCATTAATGGAT
This sequence comes from Candidatus Omnitrophota bacterium, assembly GCA_026387475.1. Taxonomy (GTDB): domain Bacteria; phylum Omnitrophota; class Gorgyraeia; order Gygaellales; family Profunditerraquicolaceae; genus JAPLLM01. The sequence goes on from JAPLLN010000113.1 coordinate 20,217, forward strand.
AAAATAGTAGAAACTTTAGGCTGAATATCCGCCATTAGAATTGCCTCATTGTTATTAAGCGACAATACGGATCCGCGTGAATCAATAAAATGTGATCCTCCCGGACAACCTAACCCACCGATTAAATTAAGTAATATAACCTGAGCACGCCACTGCTTACGGATAAATTTTGAGTTCAAGAGGACATCACCGATTTCGCATGTTGCAGAAGGAATAAATACTAAATCAACGTCTCTAAGCGAGCTTTCGACCGGGGAAATTTCATCAGAACATATTAACGCCTCTACTGTCTGCATTGCTTCAAAGCATATCAGAATACCAATCCGCAGGCCTCTAAATATAAATAAGCGGTCTTCAGTCCATGAATTCTTACAATAGGTGACACTCTTTTCGTGCGGCCGGAGCATGGTATAATAAATACACCTAAGCCCGCTCCTTAATTTGTAGCAATATCCGATAGCAATCCCGGTATCATTAGCAACTTTCTGGAGTATATTCTCACGCTGTCTTACTTTATCCAGCGTCTGATACTCCGGGTTATTCGCATCGAGGAATTCCGGAAAAGCAGCCAAATCCGTATTTTGCGTACGCAGGATAGATACAATACCGGTCATTCTCCTGGTATTATTATCAAATGAATCCTGCCTGAGCTGACAAGAAGCAAACCTAAAGCCATTCTTCCGGATAGGAGAT
>JAPLLN010000019.1 GCA_026387475.1 Candidatus Omnitrophota bacterium
GATACTGATCGCCGCCGCCCTGGTCTCCGGATTCCTGAAGGAGTGGGTGGACGCGCTGGCGATAATCGCCATCGTCGTCTTGAATGCAATATTGGGGTTTATTCAGGAGTATCGCGCGGAGAAATCCCTGGCAGCTTTAAAAAAATTATCCTCGCCTACGTCAAAAGTAATACGCAACGGCCAACATGAAGTTATCCCCTCCCGAGATATCGTTCCTGGAGACTTGATCGAACTTGAGGCCGGAGACAATATCCCGGCGGACAGCCGCATCATCAGTCATACCTATAATTTCAGCGTCCAGGAGGCGAGCCTGACCGGAGAATCTTCTCCCGTTACCAAGACCGCTCTTGCGCTCGAAGAAGATAAGGTCCCCCTGGCAGACCGTGCAAATATGGTTTACATGGGGACATTTGTCACCGCCGGAAAGGCCAAGGCATTGGTCGCTGCGACGGGGATGAATACGGAGCTGGGCAGGATCGCGGGGTTAGTCCAGGAGATAAAAGAGAACACTACACCTTTGCAGAAAAAATTAGAAGAATTCGGGAAATGGATAGTTTATCTGTGTTTTGTCCTGGTGGGCCTGGTATTTTTGTTAGAGTGGCTCCGGGGCGGCAAGATCATCGATGTATTTTTGACGGCAGTCAGCCTTGCGGTCGCAGCTATCCCCGAGGGGCTCCCGGCCGTGGTCACTATTGCCCTGGCTTTGGGCGTGCACCGCATGGTCAGGCGTCACGCCCTGATCAGAAAACTCCCGTCGGTCGAGACCTTAGGGTGCGCGACAGTCATCTGTTCGGATAAGACCGGGACCCTGACTAAGAACGAGATGACCGCGCAGGCAGTTTTTTCCGGAGGGAGATTATTTAAGGTAAGCGGAATAGGGTATGACCCGCAAGGCGTGTTCAGCCTTGAAAATAAAGAGATCTCTGCGGACGATTACCCTGATTTGAAAAAGGCATTGAGCTGCGGGGTCTTGTGTAACGCGGCCCAGCTGATCAAGGACGAATCCGGTTATAAAATATTCGGTGACCCTACGGAGGCCGCCTTGTTGAGTTTAGCTGCTAAGGCCGGGATGTGGAAGGAGCGGCTCGAAAAAGAGTATTTATTCTCGGACGAGATCCCCTTTGATTCCGAACGCAAAAAGATGACCATTATCCGGCGCAAAGATAACCGGATGTTTGCTTTTGTAAAAGGGGCGCCTGATATCCTGCTTAATGATTGCGTAAATATCGAAGTCAACGGCGCGGTCAGGGCCATTACTGAACAGGACAGAAAAGAAATAGCCGGGGCCAATGTCGCCTTGGCGGATCAGGCCTTGCGCGTGCTCGCCGTAGCCTACCGCGTTCTCGACGGAGGATTTAATAAGCTTGACGTCGAAAAGACGGAAAAGGGCCTTATTTTTTCCGGCCTGATCGCGATGATCGACCCTCCCCGCGAAGAGGTCAAGAAGGCTATGGAGGAGTGTTCCAGCGCGGGTATTAGGACCGTGATGATCACCGGTGACCATAAGAATACGGCGGTAGCTATTGCCAGGCAATTAGGATTTTTCCGGGAAGGCTCGCTCGCGCTTACCGGCGAAGAATTAGACAGGCTGACGGACGAAGAATTATCCGCCCAGATCCTGAACATCCCGGTTTACGCGCGCGTTTCGCCCGAACATAAGTTAAGGATAGTGCGCCTGCTGCGCGCCAGGGGCGAGGTCGTGGCGATGACCGGAGACGGGGTAAACGATGCGCCGGCGGTAAAGGAGGCGGATATCGGTGTCGCTATGGGTATAACCGGTACGGACGTGACCAAAGAAGTCTCGGATATGGTGATAACCGACGATAATTTTGCCTCGATCGTAAATGCCGTAGAAGAGGGGAGGGGGATCTACGACAATATCAAGAAGTTCATTCATTACCTCCTTTCCTGCAATGCCGGAGAAATACTAGTGATGTTTTGCGCCTCCCTTATCGGCTGGCCGGTCCCGCTCTTACCTATACAAATACTCTGGGTGAACCTGGTCACGGACGGACTCCCCGCTTTGGCGTTGGGAGTCGATCCGGTCGATCCGGGCGTAATGACTAAGAAACCCCGCAAGACTAACGAAGGGGTGCTGACTAAGCAAAGGGCGTTAATGTTCCTTGCGCAGGGGGCTTTTATCGCTTTCTGCAGCTTGTTGGCTTTTGCCTTGGTTTTATTTGTCGAAAGGCAGGGAATTGACCGCGCCCGGACCGCGGCTTTTGTAGTCTTATCCGTAAGCCAGCTCTTCCATTCTTTTAACTGCCGGAGCACAAGTGTTTCGCTTTTTAAATTAGGCCTCTTCACTAATAAAAAGTTGATCGCCGCTGCCGGTATCTCGTTTATGTTACAGATGGTAGTGGTTTACGCGCCGTTCTTACAAAGGGTGTTTAAAACAAAGCCTTTGGGAGCGCTGGATTGGTTGCTGGTCATCGCCATTTCGTCATTCCCGCTTTGGGCTATGGAGATCGTCAAGAGGAGCTCGCTAAAGAGATTCCTTAGCGCTGTTTAGCAATGGTTGAAAATCACGCCTGCTGCGAAACTAGTCCGAAACCATTCTGGAAGAATAAATTATTCATCCTTGCCTGCGTATCCGTAATCCTCGTTGTTGCTTCGTATTTAATACCCATCCTTGCGCCTTTTAGGATAGCTTTCTTAGATTACTGGAAGAAGATCTGGTGGGCAGTGCTACTGGGCCTGCTGCTGGGCGGAGTGATCGAGCATTATGTCCCCCGCGAATATGTATCTAAAATACTTTCGCGTAAGCGGCCCTCTACGATATTCAACGCTGTTTTCCTGGGCTTTCTGATGAGCGCATGCAGTCACGGGATATTGGCGCTAAGCATCCAGCTGCATAAAAAAGGTGCTTCCAATCCGGCGGTAGTAAGCTTTCTTCTCGCTTCCCCCTGGGCGAATTTGGCGGTGACGATGATGCTTATCAGCTTATTCGGCCTAAAGGGCCTGTTTATCGTATTGGCAGCGATGCTTGTAGCCCTGAATACCGGATTTATTTTTATGTTCCTTGAAAAGAAGGGGTTGATCGAAAAAAACACTAATATCGTGGAAGTCGCGCACGATTTTTCTATAATGCGTGATTTTAAGTCGCGCGCAAGGGCTTATAAATTCGGAGCAGTCACTTTTGTATCGGATTTTAAAGGTATCATCAAAGGCTGCGCGGAACTGGCGGATATGGTCCTCTGGTGGATTATTTTAGGGATAATACTGGCAAGCCTGGCCGGGGCATACATCCCGGTGCACTTTTTTCATAAATTTATGGGCCCGTCATTTTTGGGGATGCTGGTGACGCTGGCGTTAGCAACGGTGATCGAGGTTTGTTCCGAAGGCTCAAGCCCTCTGGCTTTTGAAATATACCGCCAGACCAAGTCACTGGGGAACAGTTTTGTGTTTTTGATGGCTGGGGTGGCCACGGACTACACCGAAATAGGCCTCTTATGGACCAATGTGGGAAGGCGCGTGGCTTTATGGATGCCGGCGGTAAGCGTCCCTCAGGTCCTGGCGATCGGCTACATTATGAACAAGTTCCTGGGCTGGTAAAAAAAGTTTATTTTTTTCTTGACAAATGATACTATTGTGGTATCATTATGCGTGATTGCGGCAGTTCAGCTGAAAGGAGGTGAGTATGGATATTACCGTTAAGTACATGCTTCGCCCGTGCGCGCACTGTAAAGAGGGCTGCAGTAGAAAGTCCCGGGCACGACGCTAAACTGCCCAAACTGTCTTTATAAAAAGGAGAATAATGAAATTAATCACCAGGGATACGGATTACGCTCTTAGGGCGGTATGTTTCATAGTCAAGAATAAGAAGACGGTCTCGGTTCCTGAACTGGTCAGGGAACTGAATATCCCCCGGCCGTTCTTGAGAAAAATCCTGCAGGTATTGAGCAGGAAAGGGATAGTGCGCTCTTTCAAGGGCAAGGGGGGCGGATTCACCCTGGGCCTGCCGCCGGAGAAGATTTATCTGCTTGACCTGCTGCGCATATTCCAGGGGCCATTGAAACTGAACGAATGTACCCTGAATAAAAAAAGATGCCCCAAGATAAGTAATTGCCCTTTAAGCAAAAAGTTAAGCGGAATCGAAAAGCAAGTCTTACGCGAATTAAAACCGATCACCATAGCTTCATTAATCAAGGGGATGGCCTGATGGTTAAGAGAAAGATAATTAAGATCGATGAAGCAAAATGCACCGGCTGCTCTTTATGCCTCCCGAATTGCCCGGAAGGGGCGCTGCAGATGATCGACGGCAAGGCCCGCTTGATCAGCGACCTCTTTTGCGACGGGTTAGGGGCCTGCATCGGTCATTGCCCCGAAGGCGCAATCACTATTGAGGAAAGGGAAGCGGAGAAGTATGACGAAAGCAAGGTCATGGCTAATATCGTCAAGCAGGGCCCTAACGTGATCAAGGCGCATTTAGAGCATTTAAAAGGACACGGAGAGAGTGACTACTTCAAGGAGGCGTTGGATTATTTAAAAAATAATAAGATCAATATACCGGATATGCATAACGGGCATGCTCACGCGGGTTGCCCGGGCGCCAGGGTAATGGATTTGAGGAATAAGGAAGAGCCCAATAACAGGGCAGGTGGTCAGATCAAAGCCGAATCTCAACTGCGCCAGTGGCCGGTGCAGCTGATGCTGGTCCCGGCGTTTGCGCCTTACCTTAATAATAGCGACCTTTTGATCGCCGCGGACTGCGTGCCTTTTGCTTATGCGAACTTCCACGCGGACCTGCTCAAAGGCAAGACCCTTCTGGTGGGCTGTCCTAAACTTGACGACCTCAAGATATATCAGGAGAAATTGAGCCAGGTATTTGCCAATAACCATATTAAATCCGTGACTTACGCCCATATGGAAGTCCCCTGCTGTTCGGGATTGACCGGAATAATCCGTCAGGCGATCCAGGATTCGGGAAAAAAGATCGCGTATCATGATGTGGTCATCGGAATAGGCGGAGATAAGTTATGATCAGAGAAAAATGCCCGGGCCAGGATGAAAGAAACATAAAACCCGGAAACCTAAAATGCCCTCATTGCGGTTATCTCGTGGAGATCTTCTCCGACGAGCTGAAAAGAAGATGCCCTAATTGCAAAAAATTAGTTTATCAGAATAAACTGCCCTCCTGCGCGGACTGGTGCAAGAGCGCGCGGGAGTGCGTCGGGGAAGAAAGATGGAAGAAACTTAAAAGCCTGCCTGACGGCAGGCAGGGAGGTAATTAATGTTTTGCTATCAATGCGAACAGACAGCAGGGGGAACAGGTTGCACCGTAAGGGGTGTATGCGGCAAGGAAGAGGATATCAATAGCCTGCAGGATACTTTAATTTACGGTTTAAAAGGTGTAGCGGCTTACGCGCACCACGCCCGGGAATTCGGGGCGCGCGACGAGGCGGTAGATGCTTTTATGCATGAAGCGCTCTTTAAGACCCTTACCAACGTAAGTTTTGATCTGGATCAGCACTTGGGGATGGTCTTAAAATGCGGCGAGATGAATTTAAGGATAATGGAGCTTTTAGACCGCGTGCACGTAGAGAATTTCGGTAGCCCCGTGCCGACCCAAGTCGATACCGGGACGAAAAAAGGGCCGGGGATCCTGGTAACCGGCCACGACCTCCTGCATCTTCATGAACTTTTAAAACAAACCGAAGGGACAGGGATAAATATCTATACCCATGGCGAGATGCTTCCCGCGCACGGATACCCCGAATTAAAAAAGTTCAAGCACCTGGTAGGAAATTACGGCGGGGCGTGGCAGGAGCAGAGAAAAGAATTTCAGGAATTTAGCGGAGCGATTTTGATAACTACAAATTGCGTGATGATACCGGCTCAAGGCACTTACGCAGAGCGCATGTTTACTTCCGGAGTCGCGGGTGTCCCCGGAGTTAAGCATATCGAGGGGACGGATTTCTCGGCCTTGATCAAAAAAGCAAAATCTCTTCCTCCTCTGTCGGATTCTCCGGGAAAAAAGATCATGACCGGGTTTCACCATACGGCGATCTTGGGTCTGGCGGATAAAATAGTGGGTGCGGTAAAGGCAGGGAAGATCAGCCGGTTCTATCTTATCGGCGGATGCGACGGAGCCAAGCCCGGCCGCAATTATTACACTGAATTTGCCGAGAGAGTGCCGAAAGACGGAGTAATATTGACACTGGCTTGCGGAAAGTACCGTTTTAACAAACTAGATTTCGGCGCCATAGACGGAATTCCCAGGTTGATCGACATAGGCCAGTGCAACAACGCGTATTCCGCCATCCAGGTCGCTTTAGCCTTAAGCAAAGCGTTCAACTGTTCGGTAAATGACCTGCCTATATCTTTTATCCTCTCCTGGTTTGAGCAGAAGGCAGTAGCTATATTGTTAACCCTGCTCTCTTTGGGGATAAAAGGGATACGCATCGGCCCGAGCCTTCCGGCTTTTATCAGCCCGAATGTGCTAAAAGTTCTGCAGGAGAAATTCGATTTAAAACCGGTCACAACTGCGGAAAAAGACCTGGCGGATATACTAAAAAACGCGTAAAGAAATAGAATGACAAGGCCAAGTTGTAGATTTATAATATGGCGGAAGAGGAGGGAGGCATTATGGCAGATTTAAAGGACCTGTATCAAAGCGCAGACTGGAAGACGGAAAAGCACGTGCCGGTAATAGAAGCTGCGGACAAAATCAAAAAGGGAGAAACGGCTAAGGTCTCTGTTTCGGTAGGAAAGCAGATCGCCCACCCTAATACTACCGAGCACCATATCAGATGGATCGAGCTTTATTTTCTGGCTGACGGAGAAAAGTTCCCATATCAGTTGGGGAGGTTTGAATTTAACGCGCACGGAGAATCAGGGCAGGGGCCGAATACGAGCACGATTTACGCTAATCCGGAGGTAGTTGCCGGCATAAAAACTGATAAGAGCGGGACTATTCTCGCCAGCTCTTATTGCAATATACATGGCCTGTGGAAGGGTTCCAAAGAATTAAAGGTGGAATAAAAAGGAGGGGAATATGTGTATGATGAGAGCAGCGGGTTTATTAGCGGTCGTCCCGGTTTCGGTATTGCTGACGATAAGCTTTTTTGTTTTGGTGGCGCTACGTAAGGTCGACGAGAAGGGTGTTAAGGCCTTTGGTTATGTGGTGGTGGCCTTACTCTGGCTCGCAACCCTGGTCATTTTCTCCGGCGGCGTATATAAAATAGCGACCGGAAGGCCTAAGATGCCTTGTATGATGATGGATAAAGGGCCGATGATGGGTATGGCTCCGATGCCCATGCCGGATAAACCCAAGATGTGCAAATAATTATCCGTTGTTTTCCGTAATGTTGAAGCTGATCTTAATCGGGGCTTGCATAATTTTAGCTGCAAGCCCCGTTTTTTCTCAAGGAGCCGGTATGAATTTAAACTCTCCGGATTTTACGCATAATTCCCCTCTGCCCGCTAAGTTTACTTGCTTGGGTTCAGGGGTCAATCCCGGACTGACTGTCGAGGGGTTACCATCAAAAACTAAATCGTTGGCCATTATTATGGATGACCCAGATGCGGCGCGGGGTACATTTGTCCATTGGGTAGTCTACAATATCCCTCCGGTTAATAAGATCGAAGAAAATAGCGCCCCCGGGATAGAAGGAATTAATACTATGGGCAGAACTGCTTATGTGCCGCCTTGTCCGCCGTCCGGCACTCACCGGTATTTCTTTAAGGTCTATGCCTTGGATAGTGACTTAAATTTTAATGCACCTCCTTCAAAAGAAGGGCTGGAAGCGGCCATGCAAGGGCACGTTTTAAGCAAGGCGGAACTCATAGGATTATTCAAGAAATAAACTCTAAATTATATGAAAGATTTTTCCCTCCTTATAGGCGGTAAAGCAGGTTTCGGCATTGATAAATCCGGGTTGATCCTGGCCAAGATCTTTAACCGCTTGGGTTTTAAAATTTATATCTACCGCGATTACCCCTCGCTTATCCGGGGAGGGCACACCTTTTCCATAATCCGCGCTTCCGTTAAGAAGATCGCCACCCACCGGGATAAAGTCGATTTTGTCTTAGCCCTAAACCAGGAAACCATAGATCTACACAGAGGCAGGCTTAAAAAGGACTGCTTATTTATTTACGATAGCGATCAGTCTAAGGATATCGCTGCGGTTTGCGGGACAGGTGTCTCCATAAGCGCTATTCTAAAAGAAGAAAACGCGCCGGAGATAATGCGTAATACCTGTATTATAGGCGCTTTTGTAAAATCCGCGGGGATCAAAAGAGAGATATTAGAAGAGGTATTAAGAAAAGAGATACCTCGGGACTTAGAGCTTAATTTAAAAGTAGCTTTTAGGGGTTTTGAGCAAGCCAAAGAATTGATAAAGATCGAGCCTTTATGCAATGACCCTATGCCGCTAATAAGCGGTAACGAGGCTATGGGTTTAGGCCTGGTCAAGGCCGGGCTAAAGAATTATTTAGCTTATCCAATGACTCCGACTTCGCCTGTGTTGCATTTTCTCGCGGAATTATCCGAAAAATATCCGATAAAAGTAATTCACCCGGAGAGCGAAATATCTGTCGCTTTAATGGCGTTAGGTTTTGCCTCTATGGGGCAGAAGTCCGCGGTAGGGACATCCGGAGGCGGTTTCTGTTTGATGACAGAAGGAGTAAGTTTTTCCGGGATGGGTGAATTGCCCGTGGTTTTCATCGTCGGGCAGCGCCCCGGCCCGAGCACGGGGTTGCCTACGTATTCCGCGCAGACCGAATTGAATTTTGTCATGAGCTCCGGTCAGGGTGAATTTCCGCGCTTGGTAGTCGCGCCCGGAGATGCCGAAGAGGCTTATTACTGGGCGGGGATGAGTTTAAACCTCGCCTGGAAATATCAGCTGCCGGCATTTATTTTAAGCGATAAGAATATGGGGGAAGGAATATACAGCTTTGACATGAACTCTGCGGGGAACATTGAGGAAGAACCGGGTTTAAAATGGGGCGGCGCAGGGGAGTACAAAAGATATTCATTAACGAAAAACGGAGTTTCTCCTTTAGCGTTTGCGCCCCTGAAAGACCAAGTCATTAAAATAAACAGTTACGAACACGATGAATATGGTATTACAATTGAAGATTCAGAGACTACGATTCTTATGCAGGATAAGCGTTTACGTAAGGAGCAGGGGTTATGTAAAGACCTGGAGAAATTAGCCGCAGTCAAGGTCTACGGAAATAAAAAATCCAAGACTGCCATTTTATGCTGGGGTTCAAATAAAGGGGTTTGCATCGAGGCGGCCGAAATTTTAAATTTAAAAGTGATCCAACCTCTGGTGTTTTCTCCTTTTCCCGTAAAACAACTGCAAAAGGCATTCGCCGGAGTGAAGAAAACCATTGCCGTAGAAAATAATGCTACCGGGCAACTGTCAGGGTTAGTCAACTCTTTCGACTTCAAAGTAGATAAAAAGATTTTAAAGTACGACGGAAGGCCGTTCTCATTGGAGGAGCTGCAGAGTAAGATCAAGAGGGCCTTAAAATGAGCGAAGTAAATCTTAATACATACGCTAAGAATACCTGGTGCCCGGGTTGCGGTAATTTCGCCATTCTTAATGCGTTTAAATCCGCAATCAATGAATTGGTCAACGAAGGCACCCCTCTGGAGAATTTTGTTTTAGTCTCCGGTATCGGCTGCCACGCCAAGATCGTCGACTACATCAATATGAACAGTTTTTATTCGCTTCACGGCCGGGTCCTGCCGCCGGCGCAGGCGATAAAGTTAGCTGATCCTAAATTAAAGATAATCGGTTTTGCCGGAGACGGCGACGCTTACGGAGAAGGCCTTGAACATTTGATCTTTGCCGCCAAGCGCAATATCGATATTACCATGATCATCCACAATAACCGGGTCTATGGCCTGACTACCGGCCAATACACGCCGACCTCCCCGGAGGGTTTCCGCGGCCGCTCAACACCGCTCGGGACAAAAGAGATGCCGATCAATCCTTTGGAATTGATGCTAGCCTCGGGCGCGACATATTTAGCGCGCGGGACATCGCACGGCATCGATCTTTTAAAGAGATTATTCAAGGAAGCTATTCTGCATAAAGGGTTCTCCCTGGTCGATGTTCTGCAGGTCTGCGTGACTTACTATAATATGTATGAGTACTATGACAAGCATGTTTACGGGCTTATTGATCATAACGCCGGAGATTTTAACCAGGCGATGAATAAAATCAGGGAGTGGGACTATAACAGCGAAGCGCCGGTCGCCCTTGGGACGATGTATAGCCGGCAGGCAGATACCTTTGAAGATAAATTTAGCGCTCAAGGCAGTGTCAGCACAGATAAAGATCAATTGATAACCGACTTTTTACGAACTGCCATTTAGATTTGTGTTATAATGCCCCGGTAATAGTCCTAACAAGGAGAGAAAATGAGTAAATACAAGTGTTTGGTGTGCGGATATATTTATGATCCGGCGGTAGGCGATTCTACGCAAGGGATACCCGCGGGCACTTCTTTTGAGAGCCTGCCGGATACATGGGTCTGTCCCGAATGCGGCGTACCTAAGGATCAATTCGAGAAAATATAGTCCGTAAAGAGAGGATAATGTTATGGCTGTTACCGTAACCTTTAAAGGCGCTCCGCTTACATTAGTCGGCAGGCGTTTGAGTCCCGGTACAAGTGCCCCTGAATTCAGGGTGGTGGCGCAGGATTTAAAGGAAATGCGCTTGGGCGATTTTAAGGGGAAGATCAAGGTGATCAATTTTTTTCCTTCGCTGGATACGCCGGTCTGCGACTTGCAGGTTAAAGAATTCAATAAGAGAGCTTTGGGCCTCTCTACGGAAGTAGCCATAATCGGCCTAAGTAAGGATCTCCCGTTTGCCCAGGCCCGTTTTTGCAGCGCTTACGAGATAAAGAATGAAACCGTGCTCTCGGATTACAGATATTCTTCTTTCGGGATAAATTACGGGGTATTGATCAAAGAGCTCAATCTTCTCGCCCGGGGCGTGCTCATCATCGATAAAAGCGATATTTTAAGATATCTTCAGATCGCCCCGGAGCTGACTAAGCCGGTGGATTTTAACGCCGCCATAGAAAATCTTCAGGATATTGTGAATAAGCCTGTATCCTTAGTAAAGGAGGAGTTGCCCGGTCGCTGCAAGCCTTGCGAGGCCGGGACACCGCCGATGCCTAAAGACAAAATCGATAAATTGCTCGCGCTTCACCGCGGCTGGGAACTGATCGAGGACAAGAAAATAATAAAAGAATTTAAGTTTAAAGATTTCGTGGAGGCAAAATACTTTGTAGATCTGGTCGCGGCAATCGCCGAAGAACAGGGGCATCACCCTACGATCACTGTTATGTATAATAAGGTTAAGATCACCCTGACTACGCACGCCGCGGGCGGCCTTACGGAAAACGACTTTATTATGGCTAAGATCATCGACGAATTGAACTATGCCTAGCGAATATGAACTAAAGATCAAAGAGGTGATCCAGCGCACATACAATACCAAGAGCGTGCGGTTAGAGGTTGCGCCCGGGGTAGATTACAAAGCCGGACAATTCATGTGCGTTACCTTAAGGTCAGAGCCTCTTTGTAAAAGATGCCTTTCTTTATCCACTTCTCCGACCGAAAAAGGATATATCGAATTTACTAAGAAACTTACACAAAGTGATTTTTCCTGCGCCTTGAATGCATTGAAACCGGGAGATACTCTGAAGGTGCAATATCCGCTGGGTAAATTTACGTTAGAGGATAATCCGGCGGATAAAATAGCTTTTATTTCCGGCGGCATAGGGATCACGCCTATACGCAGCATCGCTAAATGCGTGGTTGATAAGAAACTTGGGACAGATATGGTCCTGCTTTACGCTAACCGTTCTGTTAAGGACATTGTTTTCAAGGAAGACTTCGACGCGATGCTTAAAGCATACCCTAAATTAAAAATAGCGCATGTGCTGTGCGAGGCAGCGCCGGATTTTAAATGTACGGTAGGCTTGATCAATAGCCAGATTATAAAAAATGAGGTCCCGGATTACCAGGAAAGAAAGTTCTTCCTCTGCGGCCCGCCCCTTATGGTGGAGGCTATGAAAAAGATGCTTACGGATGAGTTGGCTGTCGGGAAAGAAAAGATAATCACCGAGAATTTCGTCGGATATTAGAACCAGGAGGTCGTTATGGCGTCTTTAAAGATATTACCGGATATCTACTCTGTGGGAGTGGTTGACTGGAAGATCCGTTTTTTTCACGGGCATACTTATAGCACTAACAGGGGGAGTACTTATAATTCTTATCTGATAATGGACGACAAGATAACCCTTATCGATACGGTCCTGGGTTCGTTTTCGGAAGAGTTAATCAATAATATCAGAGAGATCTGCCCGGTCGAGAAGATCGATTACATCATCGCTAACCACGTGGAGCCCGATCATTCTGGAGCGCTCCCCGAGATCATGAAGCTCTGCCCTAAGGCTAAGATATTCGGGACAAAGAATTGCAAAGAGGGTTTATACCGCTATTATTACGGCAACTGGGATTTTCAGATAGTTAAAAGCGGGGATAAACTTAATTTAGGGAAGAAAACCCTGGCTTTCATCGAGGCGCCCATGATCCATTGGCCGGATAGTATGTTTACCTACTGTCCAGAA
>JAPLLN010000102.1 GCA_026387475.1 Candidatus Omnitrophota bacterium
ATTCTATCCTTACGAATTCTCTGCGCTCCTGGCCGTCGTAATTACCACCCATATTACTTAATCTCCGCTCAGCTATTTATTGATACTGCCTGCTTCCCGTAAAGACAAGGGGCTGGGTTTGTTCGTCCTTAACTTAGCGAGTTCCCAGGAATATTCATAAAGATGCAAACCCTTGCTCACCGCGATTATCTCTCCGTCCTCGACACCGATCTCTTCCGCCATGTATTGCTTGACCAGCTCCAACCCTCCCAGGTTCGAAGGAAAACCTCCCCAGAGGTCCCAGGAACGGAAATATAATATGAAGTGGAGTTTCCCGTAACGCACGCGGGTATCGATTATCCGCAGGCACGGAGGGTCGACTAATTTAATATCCCCCGGCATGCCGATCTCCATGGTCGCCTGATTAGTGCCGCACCCTTTTTCTTTATAAAGTTTGATCACCTCTTCCACCTGATTGCAATTTAAAGGCATTTCGCGGACCATCTCTATGCCGTCGACCTTTTCTTTAAGGCGCACCTTAGGGTCGACCAGCCTTTCGCCGTAAGTGTAATCTTCGGTCGCGGTCTTTGCCCCGGTCAGGAGATAGCTTAAATAACCCTGGATATAATCCATATCCGTGGGCGCCGGTATACTCATCCCCTCGGGGATGATCGGTATGATCTGATGCGAGGGCTTGCGCACGCGCACGGAAACAAAATCAAACTCCAGGCGCCTCTGGCCTTCATAACTTCCCCGCGTAATAGTATAGACGTGGCCCTTATCCAGTATCGTTGAGAGGCATTGAAACCAAGCGTCGTCCAAGTCAAAGGCGTCGATGAAAACCGGTATTAATAATTGTTCTGGCATATTATCTTTTTTCCTTGGCTGTCTTAAGAAACATCTTAAAACTGCTGATTATCTGCGTAATAGGCATATTCTTTCCGATGTAACCGTTGCAGCTGTATTCCTGGCACTTAGCGATCAGGTTCTCGTCGTAGCCGAAACCGGTGATCATGATCACCGGAAGCAGCGGTGACATTTCCTTCATCTTCTTTAACGCCTCCATCCCGCTCATACCCGGAAGTTTTATGTCCATGAGCACTGCGTCAAAATTCTCCTTCGACACTAAATCCAAGGCCTCTTCCGCGGAAGCGACACCTGTCACCGCGCAATCCTCCTTTTTCAGGAGCTCCGCAAAAAGTTCCCTGACCTGCGCTTCATCATCGACAACAAGAACTTTAGTCGTCATCTTCATACCCTCCTTACTTAGAGGCCTCTTTAATAATGGACTGGATCTTATCCAAATTTTCCCTGATCGCTTTCAAATGCCCCCTTACTTCCGGCGGCAGATCTTCTTCTAAGAGCAATTCCGTCTTCCCGGAGATTATGAATAAACAGTTATTCAACCGGTGCAGCGCATGCCTTAGGTCTTCCTTGAATTTTATGAGTTCCGGGGCTTCATGCATATTTTTCATTTAATTAGCGGGAGAAGGGAATCGAACCCTCATATATAGCTTGGAAGGCTATTGTTCTACCACTGAACTACTCCCGCGCTACCTAGCGCGCACCGGCGCAATTCCTATTAGCGCCGGGGGCGCGAGAAATTTATTGGGCAGGAGAGGATTCGGACCTCTGAAGCACAAGTGCAACAGATTTACAGTCTGCCCCCTTTGGCCACTTGGGTACCTGCCCGTTAAAATATCAAAATTCAAATATCAAATATATGGAGCCGGCGAGAGGAATTGAACCCCCGACCCGCTGTTTACAAAACAGCTGCTCTGCCAACTGAGCTACGCCGGCGCTATCTACTCGCCTTAACTGCCTGTGGAATCTTATCTATTATATCAGAAGCAACTAAACAAAGTTGAGTTTTTTCTTTGGCTGCAAGGTCCCCGGCTAAACCGTGAAGATAGACCCCGTATTTTGCCGCATCAAACGCGCTCAAACCCTGGCCTAAAAACCCCGCGATCATCCCGCTTAAAACATCGCCGCTTCCGGCCGTAGCCATCCCCGGATTACCGGTATTATTTATATAAGCCTTGTTTTTGCCCCCGCAGACTACGGTTTTATGGCCCTTCAAAACCAAAACTGACTTATGCTCCCCGGCGAATTTCTTAGCCGCTGCCGAACGGTTAGCTTGGATATATTTAATGCTCTTACCGGTCAACCGGGCCATCTCTCCGGGATGAGGAGTCATAATTACGGATGTTGGTAAGATTCCTAAATTACCGGCTAAGGCATTCAAGCCATCAGCATCGATCACTATAGGCTTACGAACTGCCCTCACTACCTTTCTGACTAAAACCTGCGTAGATTTATCCAAACCTAAACCCGGGCCGATGACTATAACATCCGCGCGCTTTGCGAAATCTTTTATTTTTTTCAAAGAGCTTGAACTTAAAGCCCCTTCTTTTGTTTCGGGTAAAGGAAGGGTCATTACTTCTTTAGGTTTTATTTTCATTACCGCGTTGTTTATCCCCTTAGGGATTCCCAGGGTAACCAATCCTGCGCCTGACCTGATCGCAGCTTCAGCGCATAAAACAGCTGCCCCGGAATAACGCGGCGAACCGGCTAAAATAAACACATGGCCAAAATCGCCCTTAAAGGCAACCGGCCTTCTGCGAAGCAACCGCGTTGGCAACCGCATAAGTTTTTACGTGCGATATGGAGATCTTTACGTCTATCTTCTTTCCCTTGCCGTTTAACAAAACGCAAACCGGCTTGCCTTCTTTATCGTTTAAGATCTGCACGTCTTTCCAATTAAGATTTTTATCCCCAACTGCCTTAAATACCGCTTCCTTGGCCGCGAATCTACCGGCAAGGTGCTGATAAAGGCTGGCGCGGGTCTTGGCGTTTTCAAGCTCGTCCTTAGTAAAGAGTCGGTTTAAGAAATCATCTCCCCATCTCTGCACCGCTTGCTTCAATCTCCTTACTTCCGTTATATCCACTCCGGTACCCACTATCATATCAAAACCTTCATTTCTCTTATTGCCCTATCTAACCCTACAAAAACAGAACGGCAGATGATGGAATAACCTATGTTCAATTCTTCTACACCTCTTATCTTAGCTACACGGCTTACGTTATTATAATCCAACCCGTGCCCGGCATTGACCCGCAGGCCGAGATTAAGCGCCCGCCTTACCGCATTTTCCAGCTCCATAAAATTCTTATTTACCTCCGCCTTGTTTTTAGCGTCGGCGTAACGCCCGGTGTGAAGCTCGATCATGCCTGCTCCGGATTTCTTAGCTGATTCTATCTGTTTTTTGTCGGGATCGATAAACAGGCTCACTTCGATGCCGGCGTTCTGTAATCTTTTAACCGCTTCTTTTACTTTGGTAAAATTCTTTACTACGTCTAACCCGCCTTCCGTAGTCAACTCCTGCCTTTTTTCAGGTACCAGGGTCGCCTGATCGGGTTTCACCTTGCAGGCAATTGCCACTATCGCGGGCGCCACGGACATCTCAAGGTTCAACCTGGTCTTGATCGTCTTTCTCAAATTAGAGAGATCGGCATCCTGAATATGCCTGCGGTCTTCCCTAAGGTGGATCACAATGCTGTCCGCGCCCGCAGCCTCGCAGATGCTCGCCGCTATTACGGGCTCCGGGTCATGGCCCCGGCGGGCCTGCCGTAGGGTCGCCACATGATCGATATTTACGCCTAAATTAGGCATATCAATATGAGAAGCGGGTTATCTCGCCCTTGACATAAAACCAGACGATGACCGCCAAAAGAAACGAGATGATCTTCAACCACGGATGATGAGTGAATAAGTGCGAAAACCTGTAGATAAGACTTACTTTTTGCTTAGCCATTCTTTTCTTTCTGTTTCAGGATCTCTTTCATTTTAGGGATAAGCTCATCATTTTTAATATCCTTATACAGCTTTTCCCCGTAAACCAGCGAGATGTCGCCTCTCTCTTCGGAAACGATCACAATAAGCGCGTCGGTCTCTTCGCTTAATCCCAGGGCAGCGCGGTGGCGCGTCCCGTAAATACGGCTTAAATCCTGATTAAGGGCCAGCGGGAACAAACAACCCGCGGCGGCAATGCGGCCCTGCTGGATGACCAGCGCGCCGTCATGAAGCGGGTTATTGGGAGTAAAGATCGCCTCGATCAGCTCCGCGGATACCCGCCCGTCGATAGCAACGCCGCTTGCGATATAGCCGGCCAGAGGATCCATCTTTTCAATGGCGATCAACGCCCCGAATTTAGCGCGCGAAAGATTATCCGTCGCGGTGGATATCCCCTGAAGCATAATATCCAGGTCTTCCTCGCGTAAAGGAGGGACAAAAAGATGGCGCTGCCCGAGCCGCGCTAAACCCTGCCTTATTTCAGGATGGAATATTACCAAGAGCGCTAAAACAGATATGCCTAATAATTTTGTCATCAGCCAATCCAGGTTATCCAATTTAAATACCTGGATAAGCAGGAAGGCCAAAACCAGAACGATTATCCCTTTTAAAACATTGATCGCCCGTGTTCCTTCAAAGAAAAGCATGATATGGTATATGACAAACCAGAGAATGCTGATCTCAATTGCCGGCTTCCAATAAAGAAGCATAGAACCTAAGTTCATGATTTTTTTATACCGTCCCCTATTTTTAACGCCTGCTTTACGGCGAGGCAATCGTGGGCCCTGATAATCTTAGCCCCGTTTCCCGCCGCGACTACACTTGCCGCTACCGTTCCGAATATCCTATCCTGCGCAGCGGTTTTTAGCAACTTGCCGATAAATGATTTTCTGGACGGCCCGACAAGGATGGGCCGGCCTAAAACTTTTAAATCCCGCAGGTTATTCAGTATCTCCAGATTTTGCTCTGCGGTCTTGGCAAAACCTAATCCGGGGTCAACGATTATCTTCTCCGGGCTTATCCCGGAAGCAGTTGCTCGCTCTATCCTCTCTTCGAGATATTCGATGACCTCATCGAGCAAAGAAATGTAAGCCGTATTCTTCTGCATCGTGCGCGGAGTCCCTCTCATATGCATGATCACCACCGCAGCCTTTTTACGCGCTATAACCTTAGCCATCTTGGAATCTTTCAAGCCGCTAATATCATTGACCATCGCAGCCCCGTTGTCTAAAGCCTGTTCTGCAACATGAGATTTAACGGTATCTACGGAAATGGGTATTTTGATTTTCCTGGAAAGCAATTTGATCACCGGGATCACGCGCCTAAGCTCTTCTTTTAGAGGAACCTGCTTTGCACCCGGGCGGCTTGAAACGCCTCCCACATCAATAATGTCTGCCCCGTCGCGGACCATCTGCTCGGCAAGTTCTAACGCGCAATCTTTATCCAAGAGCCCGTCACCGCTGAACGAATCCGGAGTAATATTCAGTATGCCCATAATATGGGTCCGGGCTCCGAGATTTAATCTGTAACCGGCTAAATCCAGGATAAAATCTTCTCTTTCAAACCTTGTAAAAGAACTGCGTAAAGATTCGGCTAAACGGTTTAACCCGAAAGGTTGCGCAGTAAGCTTGCCGTTCAGGCGGTTAAACTGGGAGAGTGTCCCCATTAAAAGGCAATCCGTATTTTTGACACTGCCGGTAAGCGCGCCTCTGGAGACGGCAACATCTCCGCCTAAAGAAAGCATCTCTTGTTTTAAAATATTCGCCGAGATATTCGAGACCTTGTTCAGCCTGACCAAGTAGTGGTCAGCCTTAGGCAGCATTATACCTATGCCGTACGAGTCGACCCGGATATCCTGCATGAGTTTTTTTAAATTTTTAGTACGGACTGACTGAAGTATGCGCATGTAACCGGATTATCTAGGCAAGATCCGCTTTTTCTATCTCCAAAAGCCGCTTGACCTCATCACCGCTCAACACTTCCTTTTCCAAAAGTGTATTAGAGAGCGTTTTTAGTTTCTCTTTATTCTGCGCCAGCATGCTCTTTGCGCGGATATAAGCCTCATCCACTATCTTCCTTACTTCCTCATCGATCATGCGCGCGGTCTCTTCGCTGTAATTCTTTTCTTCCATGATATCGCGGCCTAAAAAGACCAGGCCCTCTCTGCGGCCGAGGGTGATATTCCCGAGGCGCTCGGACATCCCGAACTGAGTGACCATGCGCCGGGCCATGCCTGTTGCCATCTCCAGGTCATTCTGCGCGCCGGTAGTCACTTCATTCATATTTATTTCTTCGGAAGCCCTACCGCCGAGCATCATGGTAATTTCAGCGATCAATTCTTTTTTAGTCCAATAATGCCTGTCCTCCAGCGGCGGGGTAAAGGTATACCCTCCGGCTAATCCGCGCGGGATAATGGAAACTTTTTTAAGCGGGTTTACCTCGGCAAGCAGAAGAGAAAGAAGCGCATGCCCTGACTCATGGAACGAGGTGATCTCTTTTTCCTTCTTGGACATGATGTGGCTCTTTTTCTCCGGCCCCATCAAAACCCTCTCTACGGACTTCTCAAACTCGGGCATCTCTACCGCTTCTTTGCTGTGGCGCGCAGCCAAAAGTGCCGCCTCATTGCAAAGATTAGCCAGGTCAGCCCCGGAAAAACCCGGAGTGGACGCGGCAATGGATTTCAAATCCACGGTAGGAGCAAGTTTTATTTTTCTCGTATGCACTTTAAGTATCTCTTCCCTGCCTTTTATATCGGGGAGGTTTACGATAATAGTACGGTCAAATCTTCCCGGACGCAGCAACGCCGGGTCAAGCGTATCAGGCCGGTTCGTGGCAGCGATCAGAATAAGCCCCTGCTGCGAATCAAATCCGTCCATCTCGACCAATAACGCATTTAAGGTCTGCTCTCTTTCGTCGTGGCCTCCGCCGATACCGGAAAAACGCAGGCGGCCGACCGCGTCGATCTCGTCGATAAATATGATAGCACCCTTACCCGAAATCTTACCGGCCTTCCTCCCCTGATCAAATAAGTCGCGCACGCGGCTAGCACCCACGCCTACGAACATCTCCACAAAATCCGAACCGCTGATGGAGAAGAACGGGACACCTGCCTCACCCGCGACTGCGCGTGCGATCAAGGTCTTACCGCAGCCGGGAGGTCCTACCAATAAAACACCCTTGGGGATCTTGCCTCCCAGGCGCTGGAATTTTTTGGGGTCTTTAAGGAATTCGATGACTTCCTTTAATTCTTCCTTAGCTTCATCCACTCCTGCGACGTCATTAAAAGTAGCCTTTTCGCTGTCGGTGTGGATCTTCGGACGGACCTTGCCGAAAGTCATGATCTTATTGCCGATCTGCTCTCCGCGGTTAGCCATCATCCACCAGAAGAATATCAGCAGCAATATGGGCCCGACGTTAAAAAGCAGCGAAACCCAGAATGTATTCGGCAGCTGGACTTTGAATTGTTTTACGTTCTGACGGATAAGATTTAAGAGCTCGGTATCGTTTTCAGGGATGTTTACGAAGAACGCGGAGTTATCAGCAAACTCGCCCTTAAGCATTGTCTCGACCTTCACCAGCGACCTTATTTTATCCGGGTTATTCTTAAGCACCGAATAAAATTCGCTGTAGGATATCTCTTTCGGCACCCCCGTGATCGGGACGCTCCGCGAATAATTAAAGATCATCAGAAAGATGATCACCGCGAAGATCCAGCCGAAGGGAAATCGCCTAAATGCGTTATTTTTCTTGGACTTAGGATTACTATTAGGCATTATAAGTTCCTTCCTTTTTAGACCTAAATTATATCCTTAAACTCTTTTTAAATCAAGTATTTATTGTGATTTCCTGCTGAAAATCAGGCGGGATTTCTTCTTGGCGACAGTTATGCCCTTGGGCAGGTCCACTATAGAATTAACCGGCCGGTTTAACAGTAGATCTTCAATTTCTTTCATATGCTGAAAGGTTATTCTGCGGGTATCCCCCTGGAGGCGCTTGATCGCCCGGCGGAATAACAGGCGCCTTAAAGCGGGGTGGGCCTTTTTAAGCTTAGCTGCATTAAGCCTGGTTGCCGAACCTCTTCCTGCCCGGCAAGCAGCAATATCCA
>JAPLLN010000104.1 GCA_026387475.1 Candidatus Omnitrophota bacterium
CCGCGGGATCAAGGTCACGGGAATAGACCTGGATAAAGACAGATTAGAGAGTTTAAGAAAGCGTAAGTCATATATCATAGATGTCCCTGCGAAAGATATAAAAAGCACTGTGGCTTCGGGGAGATTTCGCGCCACCCGCGATTTTGCGGCTTTAAAGAATGCCGATGTCGTGATCATCTGCGTGCCGACGCCTTTAAAAAGAAGATATCTTCCGGATATTTCTTTTATTAAGCAGGCGGTGTCGGCGATCGCCAAGAATCTGAAGAAGGGGTCTCTGGTAATCTTGGAGAGCACTACTTATCCGGGGACTACCGAAGAAGTGATCCTGCCTTTGTTTGAGGCCGGTGGATTAACGCACGGGAAAGATTTCTTTTTAAGCTTTTCTCCGGAGAGGATAGACCCGGGTAATCAAAAATATCCTTTGTGCAAGATCCCTAAAGTCGTGGGCGGCATAAATAAAGAGGCGGCGGCGCTGACCGCGCTCGTTTATAAGAACATAATCGATAAAGTAGTGGTGGTCTCTTCCGCCAGGGCAGCGGAGCTCACTAAGCTTTTAGAGAACACATTCCGGCTGGTAAATATCGGCCTCATTGACGAGTTAGCGATGATGGCTTACAAAATGAAGATAAATATTTGGGAAGTGGTCGAGGCTGCCGCTACTAAGCCTTTTGGGTTTATGCCTTTTTACCCCGGGCCGGGAGTGGGAGGCCACTGCATTCCTAAGGACCCGCTTTATCTGTATTGGAAAGCTAAGTACGCCGGATTCCGCACGCGTTTTATTAAACTCGCCTCCGATATAATCTCGAGTATGCCGGCTTATGTCGTAAACAGGGTCGAACAGGTCCTTAAACCGGCGGGAATTAAATTAAGCAAAGCCAGGATACTCGTCGTCGGAGTTACCTATAAAAAGAATACCAAAGATTTACGCAAATCGCCGAGCCTGGATATAATCGAAGAGCTTTTAAGGCGCAGGGCTAAAGTCTCTTATTTTGACCCTCTGATACCGTATTTGAAACTGGGTTCCATAAATCTTAAATCCGTATCTATGAATAAAAATGAGCTGGCCGGGCCTGACTGCGTGATCATTGCCACTGACCACTCTAACCTTGATTACGGGTCGATCTTAAAGAATGCCAGGGTCATATTCGATACCCGGAATGTTTATAAAGGCAAATCTTCCAGAAAGGTGGTCTTACTGTGAGCAAATTCCTGGTTACCGGCGGGGCGGGTTTTATCGGTTCGCATATCGTGCATAAGCTGGTCGATGACGGGCATGCGGTTCGCGTCCTGGATAATTTTTCAAGCGGCAAACCAGAGAATCTTGAGAGAGTGATCAAGCGTATAGAGCTGATTAACGGCGATATCCGCTCCGGCGAGGTCTGCCTCAAGGCCTGTGAGGGGATGGATTTTGTCTTGCATCAAGCGGCATTAAGGAGCGTGCCTAAGTCCATGCATAACCCCGCGGAATATAACGCGGTAAATATCGGCGGCACTCTTAATATGCTCGACGCAGCTTCGGTAAATAAGGTGAAGCGCTTTGTCCTCGCTTCATCAAGTTCGATTTACGGCGATGTCAGCAGATTCCCCGAAAGCGAAAGTTTTCTCCCGCAGCCTATCTCGCCTTACGCCCTCACTAAGCTCGTCGGTGAACACTATTGTAAAATTTTTAATTCCTACCGCAATCTGGAGACTGTGGCGTTAAGGTATTTTAACGTCTTCGGACCGCGCCAGGCCCTGGATGACGAGTATGCGGTAGTCGTCCCTAAATTCATTCACAGTATTTTGCATGATGAAAATCCTCCGATTTACGGCAACGGCAGGCAGTCGCGCGATTTCACTTTTGTGGATAACGTAGTGCAGGCGAATATCTTGGCTACCCAGAAGCCTTGCGCGGGAAAAGTATTTAATGTCGCCTCTGGTAGGGATTATTCGGTGCTGGATCTGGCAAGAATATTGAACAAAATAATGGGTAAGTCTATTAAGCCTGTTTTCCTGGATAAGCGGCCGGGCGATGTCTTTAAGACCCTGGCTAATATATCTCAGGCCAGAAAATTTTTGGGTTTTAAGCCCGGGGTTGATTTTACCGAAGGGCTTAAGCGCACTGTGGATTATTTTAAGGCCCATGCCTAAAAAAACCGCCGTGATCACCGGCGCAGCCGGTTTTATCGGTTCGCACCTTAGCCAGCGTTTAGTCGGCGAGGGTTTCCGTGTAATCGCTATGGATAACCTGATCACGGGGCATATCGATAATCTATCCTGCCTGCGCAGCGAGAAAAAGTTCACTTTTATTAAACACGATGTCACCAAGTTTATCGATATAAAAGGCAGGGTTGATTGTGTTTTGCATTTTGCCTCACTGGCTTCCCCGGAAGATTACCTCGAGTTTCCCATACAGACGCTTAAGGTCGGATCTCTGGGTACGCACAACGCGCTGGGGTTAGCCTTGGCCAAGAATGCTAAATTCCTGCTTGCTTCTACTTCCGAAGTCTACGGGGACCCAAAGGAGCATCCACAAAAGGAATCTTATTGGGGCCATGTCAATCCCATAGGCGTGCGCGGTTGTTACGACGAATCTAAGAGATTTTCCGAGGCGATCTCTATGGCTTACCACCGCATACATAAGGTAGATACGCGTATTGCGCGTATCTTCAATACTTACGGTCCGCGTATGCGTTCTCATGACGGTAGGGTTGTCCCCAATTTTATCTGCCAGGCATTGAATAACCGGCCGCTTACGGTCTACGGGAGAGGCGCGCAGACCAGGAGTTTCTGCTATATTGACGATCTCGTAGAGGGGATGGTCCGGTTATTGAATGTTAATTTTATCGAACCCGTGAATCTGGGAAACCCCGGAGAATTTACGGTCTTAGAGTTGGCAAATCTTATATTGAAACTTACCGGGTCTAAAAGCAAAATAGTCCATAAATCACTTCCGCAGGATGATCCGCGGCAGCGCCAACCCGATATAACAAGAGCCAGGAAACTGCTGAAATGGCAGCCGAAAATCAAACTTGAAGACGGCCTGCGCAGGACTATTGCCTGGTTTGAGTCCGGAAAACCTTAACTGTATTCCTTCCATAGGGTTAGCAAAGCCTGCCTGCCGGCAGGCAAGAAAGCGCTTTCCTTGACATCGGGTTACCTATATGTTATACTTTTACGTATTTTTCGCAAGAAAGGAACCCTATGCTTATCAACGTCATAAAACAATTGAACTGGGTAGATATTTTTGTCATTGTTCTATTCTTCCGCATCTGTTTCATCTCCTATAAAACCGGCTTCGCCATATCACTCTTTAAGTTCCTGGGAACCTTGACTGCCCTGTACTTGAGCATGCATTATTACACCTGGCTCTCTGATCAGGTCCAGCGCCTTCCTTTTACCAAGGTCTTTCCTATAACGTTTCTGGATTTTATTTGTTTTATCATTCTCATGGCCTGCGGTTATACGATCTTTGTTTTTGTCCGGGCTATGGTCTACCGTTACCTGAAGATGGAAGCGGTCCCCGCGCTTAATAAATGGGGAGGTTTGTTTTTCGGTATTGCCAGGGCGATATTAGTAGCCGGCCTGGTGATCTTCGCTTTAAGGATATCGACCGCGGGGTATTTTATGCGCAGCGCGGTCAAATCATTCGGCGGCTCGTATCTGTCGCAGATAGCCCCGCGCACTTATTCCTGGATGTGGTATAACATTGGCTCAAAGTTCGCGGTGAAAGAAAAATTTAATTCCACAGTCACGGAGATTGAAAGGACCTTTTATAAATAATGAAATTATCCCGTCTTTACGACTTAGTAATAAAATTCGGACTTGACCGGGATCCTCGCCCCAAAGGGGCCCGCCGCCCGTTTCCGGATTCGAAGATACTAAACGGCCCTCTCGATACGGAAGTTAAAAAAATTCTCGTGGGTATTGATATAGAGACCGCGGAAATATTGCTGGCGGACAGGCTGCGGTCTAGCGAAGGCCTGGATATGGTGCTTTCGCATCATCCCGAAGGTAAGGCTTATGCCGGCCTGTATCAGGTGATGCAGGTGCAGGTGGATGTGCTTAAAAAGATGGGCGTCCCGGTTAAGGTCGCTCAGGAGTTGCTTGATGAGCGGATGCGGGAAGTAGAGAGGCGCGTTCTCCCCCAGAACCATACCCGTCCGGTGGATACCGCAAGGCTTTTAAATATGCCTTTTATGTGCGCGCATACGCCGGCGGATAACCACGTTTATGCGTATTTACGTAAGCTAATGGTTAGCCGTAAACCCAAAAGGGTTAAGGATATCGTAGATATACTTCTGACTATTCCGGAGTATCAGGAGGCCGAGAAGTCGCTCGCCGGCCCGAGGATAATATTAGGGAATCCCAATGCTCTCGTCGGTAAAATACTCTTTGAGATGACCGGAGGTACAGAGGGCCCTAAGGATGTTTTTGATAAACTTTATAAGGCCGGGGTAAGGACCCTGGTCTCCATGCATTTGAGCGAAGAACATTTCAAGAAGGTCAAAGATAACAACCTCAATGTCGTCATCGCCGGGCACATCTCGTCCGACAATTTAGGCCTCAATCTTCTTTTGGATAGAGTTGTTAAAGAAGAGCCACTCCAGATAATCGGCTGCTCCGGATTTAACCGCGTCAGAAGAAAATAAATTTAACTAAAAATTATGCCAGGGCTTATCCCAGATAATCTATTGGAAGATATCCTCAATCGCGTGGATATTGTGGAGCTTATAACGGGCTTTATCCCCTTGAAGCGCTCGGGGAGGAATTTCAAGGCCTGCTGCCCGTTCCATCAGGAGAAGACTGCGTCTTTCATGGTCTCTCCCGATCGCCAGATATACCATTGTTTCGGTTGCGGTGAATCGGGGAATGCCTTTAAATTCCTGATGCGCTATGAGCGCCTGGAGTTTCCCGAAGCGGTGGAGTTTCTGGCTAGCAGGGCCGGAGTAGAGCTGCCGCGGTTTGAGCGCCAGAATGACGCAGCCGCGGGGCTGACGACCCAACTTTACAGGATAAACGAGCTGGCTGCTGATTTTTACGAAAGTATTTTGAATTCCAACGAAGGAATAAGGGCAAAGAATTATTTATTAAAGCGCGGGATCACCCTTGAAACGATAAAGAACTTTAAATTGGGATTTGCTCCCGAGAGATGGGATGGTTTGATAAACCATCTGCGGCAGAAAGGTATCAACTTGAGCCTTATTGAAAAGGCGGGTTTGATACTCGCCAAAGATTCGGGCGGTTATTATGATCGCTTTCGCAACCGGATAATCTTTCCTATCTTTGACATCAAATCGCGGCCGATAGGTTTCGGGGCCAGGGTTCTGGATGACTCTTTGCCTAAATATGTCAATTCACCGGAGACTCCGGTTTACACCAAAGGCAAAAATCTTTACGGCCTGAATTTCGCCAAGGACAGTATCAGGGACGACGATTGCGCGGTCATCGTCGAAGGTTACCTGGATTTTATTTTGCCTTTTCAGTCCGGGATCAAAAATATGGCGGCTTCGCAAGGTACTGCCTTGACTACCGAGCAGGCGCGGCTCTTGAAAAGATACACTCATGATGTGGTTGTGCTCTTTGACGGAGATTCTGCCGGCGAGCTTGCGGCGTTAAGGAGCCTGGATATTTTTATCGAAGAAGAGATGAATGTCCGGGTAGCCGGACTGCCTAAAGGAGTCGACCCGGATTCATACGTGCGTGTTCACGGCGCGCAGGAATTTAAAGCAAGATTAGAAAAGGCGCAGAGCCTCTTTGATTATAAATTAGCCGTATTAAAAGGGCGCTTTGACTGCCGCGACGTGCAGGGGAAAGTAAAGATCTCCGCAAGCATGCTGGAGACTATTAATAAAATAAAAAACGCCGTTTTGCGCTCCGAGTATATCAAAAAGCTTTCGCAGGAACTTGACGTAAATGAAGGAGCGCTTTTGCAGGAAGTAGCGAAGATAAGGCCTGAACGCGCGCCTTCGAGTGTTACCGTTAATACGGTAAAGAAGGTATCGAATATAAGCCCCGTAGAAAAGCTGTTGATCAAGCTTATGCTGGAAGAGTCGGAACTGATAAGCCGCATCAGGGAGCACCTTGACCCGCAGGATTTCAAAGACGAGCACGCCAGCCGCATCGTATCACTCATGTTCGATCTGGCTGATCAGGGCAAAGAGGTCGGGCCACATATACTGATGAACCATTTCGCGGAAGACGATGTCTCCCGCCTGGTCTGCGAGTCGATGTTCATGCCGGAGTCTCCGTCCGAAGAGCATAAGGAAAAGGTGATCGTTGATTGCATCAAGCGTATCAAAGAAGAAAGGATGCGGCTTAAAAAACAGGTCTTGCACGACCAGATAAAGGTGGCGCAGGGCCTCGGAGATGAAGAAAAATTAAACCGTCTTATCGAAGAATTCCACGGACTGTTAAAAAAAGAGGTGAAAGCGTGAAGAAAAAAGAATATTCGGCAAAGGATATGGAGAAGATCATCGCCTTAGGTAAGCAGAAGGGGTTTCTTACTTACGACGAAGTGAATGATATGCTCCCGGAGGAGATGTCTTCAACGGAAGAGATCGACCGGCTTTTTGAATTATTGGGAAACGAGGATATACAGCTTATCGAGAATGAAGAGGATCGGACTGTCGAGAAGTCCGCGCCTCCGATGCTTAAGGAAGACATGCTGGCGGAGCAGCTTAAGTCCGAAGAGCGGTTTCTGCCTCTGGATGACCCGGTGAAGATGTACCTTAAACAGATGGGCTCTATATCGCTCCTTACCAGGGAGAATGAAATCGAACTGGCCAAGAAGATCGAGGAGGCGGAAGAAAAGTTTAAACGCGCCGCGCTCGCCACAAGATTCGCGCGCCTTGAGACGCTGGCGGTAGCTAATGAGATCCTCGCGGGAAATATCAATATCGAAGAGGTGGTAAAAGAGGATATAAAAGTAAAAAAGAACAGTGTGGCAGGAAAGATCCGCCGCATCGTCCGGCGTTTTAAATGCACGCGCAGCGACACGACTGCGATCAATCTGCTCTTGCAGCTTAATTTTACCACTTCGGTGATCGAGATCGCGGTGCGCAGGTTAAATAAGCTGATGAAAGAGCTTGATCAGCTCTATCGCGCGGGTAAAGGGAACCGGGAGAGAAAGCAGGCTATATTAAAACAGCTCGGGGAATCGCCGGCGCGCATCAAAGAGGCGATGAAACTCATAAAATCAACGCACCTTAAATTCAACCGAACTAAAAAGAAGCTGGTGGAGGCGAATTTGAGGCTGGTGGTGAGCATCGCCAAGAAATATACCAACCGCGGGTTATCATTCCTGGATCTTATACAGGAAGGGAACATAGGTTTAATGCGCGCGGTGGAAAAATTCGAATACAAAAGAGGTTACAAATTCTCTACTTACGCTACGTGGTGGATAAGGCAGGCGATCACCCGCTCCATCGCGGATCAGGCCCGCACTATACGCATCCCCGTGCACATGACGGAGACGATCAATAAGATTATCCGCTATTCGCGCATCTTTGTCCAGGAGCGCGGCAGAGAGCCTATACCGGAAGAGATCGCGGCTAAGATGCGCCTTCCGCAGGATAAGGTCAAGACGATATTAAAGATCGCGCAGGAACCCATCTCGCTGCAGATGCCTATTGGTGATGAAGGGGATACTCATTTCGGAGATTTTATCCAGGATAAGAAAGCGGTCTCTCCGGCAAATGAGACCGTGCGTTCGATGTTAAAAGAAGAGATGAATTCGGCGTTAGGCACATTGACGGACAGGGAAAAGAAGATCCTGGTCCTGCGTTTCGGGATTACCGACGGAGCGCCGCGCACCCTCGAAGAGGTGGGTAATGTTTTTAAGGTCACGCGCGAAAGGGTGCGTCAGATCGAAGCCAAGGCGCTGAAGAAATTAAGGCATCCCACGCGCTCCAGAAGGCTGCGCACATTTTTGGATATGACTTTGCAGCATCAGAGGGAGTATTAAATATAGAAAAGGAATATGGAGAGTAAGCCGGCACAAAACGAAGACAGGTTAAAGTCAGCTCAAGAGCAGGTAAAAGAGCTGGAGCTGCGCGTCCGGGTAAGGACCGCGGAACTGGCGCAGATGAACGATGAGCTGCAAAAAGAGATCGGCAGCCATAAATTGTCGGAGAAGAGGCTCTCTAAGATCGTTGAATGCTTTTTGAGTTCTACTTCCGAGCCGCTTGAGAATATAAATCTGCTCACCAGGCTTTGCGGCGAGCTTATGGGAGCGGACTGCGCTTTGTATAATCGTTTGCATGAAGGGATGCTTTGTTCCTGGGGCCAGTGGAATGCGCCTAAGGGTTACAAGCCGGCGGATACTCCTCAAGGGCATATTTGCTATGATGTCATTAACCGCGGCAGCGAAGAAACATTGATCGTGCAGAATTTGCAGGAGTCAGTCTATGCCAGGACCGACGCTAATGTCGCGGCCTATAAATTACAGACTTATATCGGACAGGCGGTAAGGTGCGACGGCGGCTTTGTCGGTTCATTGTGCCTGGTCTATAAGAAACAATTTTCTCCTACCCAGGACGACCTGAAGATCATTAAGGCAATAGGAGCCGCTATCTGTATCGAAGAAAAGCGCAGGCAATCCCGGGAAGACGTCAAGGAAGCCGAAATCTTTTTATCGAATGTTTTCTCCAGTATTCAGGACGGGATAAGCATACTGGATAACGAAATGAATATCGTGAGCGTAAATCAGGCGATGGAGAGGTGGTACTCGCACGCCATGCCTCTGGTGGGAAAAAAGTGCTACGAGGCTTACCATTGCTCCAAAAAGGTCTGCAAGGTCTGCCCTACGGTAAAGACCATGAAAACCCGGGAAGCGGCGCGCGAGGTAGTAGCTAAGAAAGGGCCCGGAGGATTGATTTCGGGCTGGCTTGATCTGTACAGTTTCCCTTTGATCGACCGCCGGACAGGCAAGATGTCCGGAGTCATAGAATATGTGAGGGATATTTCGGGGCAGAGAGAAGCCGAGACGGAGCGGGAAAGGTTGACCGCGGAGTTGATCAAGACGAATAAACGACTTAAGGAGCTTGCTCTTACGGATTCGCATACGGGGCTGTATAATTACCGTTTTCTGGAAGACGCTATAGAGGCGGAGTTCTATCGCGCGAAGCGCTACGTGCATCCGCTTTCGGTGATCGTCATCGATATCGATTATTTCAAGTCTATCAATGAAGTATACGGGCATCAATTCGGAGATTTAGTTTTGAAGCAATTCTCTCAAGAATTAAAAAGGATGGTCAGGAGATATGATCTGGTTATCCGTTCTGGCGGAGAAGAATTTGTAATAGTCTCTCCGAATATCGACAGGCCGCAGGCGCTGGTCCTTGCTCAACGGCTTCTGGAGGCGCTGTCCTTAGGCGATTTCGGTGATAAGAAACATTCGGTCAAATTGAAATTCAGCATTGCGGTGGCGTCTTATCCGGAAGACAGTATAGCTAAGGGTATGGACCTGATAAATCTCGCCGACAAGATATTGAATAAGGCTAAGGAATCCGGCGGGAACCGCGTCTATTCGGGGCTTGATATTTTAGGAAAAGAGAAGAAACTGCTTATGCCTAACGGCACGCCAAAAAACAAGAATATCCGTCAGTTAAGGGTAAAGATAGAAAAACTGAATAAGAATGCCAAACAGAATCTGATGCAGGCCATCTTCGCGTTAGCCAAGACCATAGAGCTTAAGGACCATACTACCGGAGAGCATGTTGAACGCACCGTGCATTATGTCTCCCAGATAGCCAAGGCCCTGGATTTTCCGCCGGAAGAGCTCGACCTTATTAAAGAGGCCGCTATTCTTCATGATCTGGGGAAGATCGGGATAAGCGAGAGCATATTGAATAAGAAGTCTAAACTTACGAAAAAAGAGTTCGAGGAGATCAAGAGGCATCCTCAAATCGGGGCTGATATCCTGCGGCCGGTGCAGTTCTTGCACAACCTTATTCCTTATATTTTCTATCATCACGAAAGATGGGATGGTTTAGGGTACCCTAGCGGTGTCAAGGGCGAGGAGATACCGATCGGCGCCAGGATAATCGCTATTGCCGATGTCTTTGAGGCCCTGACCAGCGACCGGCCCTACCGTAAAGCCTTCTCCAGAGTAAAGGCTATTGACCTGATCAAAAAGGGCTCCGGAACGCAATTTGACCCCCGGATAGTCACTATCTTCCTTAAGATCCTGCGGGAAGAAAATAGCAGTCCTACCAAAGGTTTAGCTAAATTTTAGCTTGCCAAAACCCCTTCGGAATAGTAATATATAATATTACGTTTCGGGCCCATAGCTCAGTGGTTAGAGCAGGTGACTCATAATCACTTGGTCCGGGGTTCAAATCCCTGTGGGCCCATTAAACTATTGGCCCATAAGGGGCGCATGGCTCAGCTGGTTAGAGCGCCACATTCACATTGTGGAGATCGAAGGTTCGAATCCTTCTGCGCCCACCATTTTACAGGAGACTAATTTGCCGACGGTAGATTTAAAGACAGAGATCCTTAATTTAGTAAAGCTGCAGGCAGTGGATAGCGAGATCTACGCGCTCAAGCACGAGAAAGCAGCTAAGCCGCAGGAGATCAAAGCCTTGCAAGATGAGTTTGAGGCTAAGAAGCAGCATCTTAGCGAGCTGGAAAAAAGCCATCTTGACCTGCAGAAGCAGAGAAAAGATAAAGAGGGCGAATTAGGCACTAAGGAAGAAGCCACCAAAAAACTGCAGTCCCAGCTCTACTCTTTAAAGACGAACAAGGAATACCAGACAATGCTGCAGCAGATCCAGGATTCCAAGGCCGATGGCTCGGTAATAGAAGATAAAATACTTCAGTTATTCGACGCCGCCGATAAGGCTAAAGTCGAAATAGATAAGGAAAAGAACAGGTTAGTCGGCGAGGAGAAAGTCTTTAATGATCTGAAGAAAAAGGTCGACGACCGGATAAAAGAGATCGACGCTAAACTTATAGAGCTGGATGCGCTGAGATTGCAGATTCTCCCCGGGATAGAGCCCAAGATTCTAGGGCAGTACGACAGGATTTTGGCCAGCCGCGACGGGTTAGCTATATGCGGGGTTAAGAAAAATTCCTGCTTAGGGTGTAATATGTTCGTTCCTCCGCAGGTGATAAACCTGATCAAGATGTATGAGCGGATCGTCACCTGCGAGATTTGCAATAGAATACTATATATACCCGATGAGAGTATTTGAGGCCTTTATTGACGGGGCGAGCAAAGGGAATCCCGGGCCGAGCGGCATAGGTGTAGTGATCTGCCGCGACGGTGAAACGGTAAAGAACATTTCGAACTTTATCGGAAATGCCACTAACAATGTGGCGGAATATTCGGCCCTCATCTGCGCTTTGCAGGAAGCATCCGTCCTTAAGGCCGAAAGCCTGAAGGTCAATACCGATAGCCAGCTTTTGCACCGCCAGATCAAAAGGCTTTATAAAGTAAGGCATCCTAATATCGTTACATTATTTATTCAGGCGCAGCAGCTTATTTCCGGCTTTAAAGATTTTTCGATAATCAATATCCCGCGCGAAATGAACAAGGGCGCGGATAAGTTAGCGACACTGGCGATAAAAAAAGAATTAAAGAAACAGGGTCTTTGATAATGGAGTGGATGGAAGGTGGCTGCTTCCCCATAATTTTATGGCGAGGAGGAAAGTCCGGGCTCCGGAGGACAGCGTAGCGGGTAATTCCCGTCGGCTCGCCAAATTTTATGGCGGGTTAGGATTAGAGCTACAGAGACGAGTCTCTACCGAAAGGCGGAGGGTGAAACGAGGCAATCTCTACGCGGAGTAAGGCTGAATAGGGGATGAGGGCTGGTCCGGCCCGTTAATAATCCCGGGTAAGCTGCTTGAGCCTTTGCGGCAACGCGAAGGTCGAGAGGAATAGTCATCCAGATGCGCAAATATCGTATCAGGACAGAACTCGGCTTATTCCATCCACTCTTTTTAAAAACCAAAAATACAAATAGGAGGTAATACTGATGTCAGGTCATTCTAAATGGAAGACAAATAAGGGTAAGAAATCGTTGGCTGACGCCAAGAGGGGCGCGACCTTCACCAAGATCATCAAGGAGTTGACGGTTATCGCGCGCGAAGGCGGCGGTAATCCCGATACTAATCCTAAGCTGCGCGCAGTTATGCAGAAGGCGAAAGAAGCGAATATGCCTTCGGATAACGTGAAGATGGCGATCAAACGCGGTACGGGTGAAGTTCCGGGGATAATTTACGAGAATGTTACGTATGAAGCTTATGGCCCGGGCGGGGTAGCGATATTGATCGATGCTCTCACCGATAATAAGAACCGCACTACCGCGGAACTACGCAATATAATGTCTAAAAAGAGCGGGAATATGGCGGGCGCCGGTTCGGTTAGTTGGATGTTTACCAAGAAGGGATATTTCCTTTTTGAAAAGAGCCAGATAAAAGAAGATGATCTGATGGGTATTGCCCTTGACGCCGGGGCCGAGGATATCAAGTCCGATGATAAGAATTTCGAGATCACCACAAATCCCGCGGATTTTGAAAAGGTTAAGCAGGCGCTCACAGCTAAGGGGATAAATTTTCAGGATGCGGAAGTGACCATGATCCCTTCATCTTCGGTCAAGGTCATCGGAGGAGAAGCTAAGACAGTATTAAGTTTAGTTGAGGCGCTCGAGGACCACGATGACGTGCAGCAGGTTTACGCCAACTTCGATATTCCGGATGAGATACTGGAAGAAGCCAGCGCGGAATAAGCGATGAGGATCTTGGGGGTTGACCTACGGCGTAATTGACGTTGATAAAAAGAAGATCGCTCTTATTGAAGCCGGGATAATCAGTACGAGCAGCAAAGATCAAACCCCTAAAAGGTTGGAGCGGATCAATAAAGGGATCAATAAATTGATCGCAGATACGAAACCCGATTGTCTTGTCTTGGAAAAGATCTACGCGCATTACCGCCACCCGGCTACAAGTTATATTTTAGGGCAAGCCAGAGGAGTGATATGCTTGGCTTGCGCGCAGGCAAAGATCCCTTTAGTGGAATACGCGGCAACGCGAGTGAAGAAAGCCATTGTCGGCAACGGCCTGGCGTCTAAGGCGCAGGTGCAGAGGATGGTAGCCAATACCTTGGGCATAGTGACCCTTCCTAAATATAAAGATGTGACTGACGCGCTGGCTATGGCTTTAGCGCACAGCGCCATATAAGGATATGATCTCAAGGATAACCGGCAAAGTAAGCGAGAAAGGCTTAAATTATCTATCCGTAGACGTTAACGGGCTCTGTTATGAAGTGTTTATTCCGGCTTGCGTTATGCAGCGCGTTGATGAAGTGATCGGCCCGGGCGGTTCGATCAGCCTGATCACTTATCATTATCATCAGGTTGAGCCGTCTAAGAGTACTCCGGTATTGATCGGATTCCTCAATGATATCGAAAAAGATTTCTTCCAGACCTTTATTACTGTCTCCGGTATAGGGCCGCGCGCAGCGCTCAAAGCGTTGAATAAACCGATATCGCAGATCGCGCAGGCAATCGACGAAGGCGACGTGTCTTTTTTAAGGTCATTACCCGGGATCGGCGAACAGCGGGCGAAAGAAATAGTGGCAAAGTTGCAGAATAAAGTCGGCAGGTTCGGGCTCATTCAGGACGGTAAGGCGAAAACGTCAATCGCCCAGGCTAAAGGGATAATTGAAGAAGCTATCGCGGTCCTCGAGCAGCTGCAGTATAAAAAATCCGAAGCCTCCGCTATGATAAAAAAAGCGATGGAGATTTTTCCGGATGCGCAGACTACTGAAGAGTTGCTTAATATAGTTTACAAGCAGAGGAAAGCGAAATAGCCATGTCCGATAATAATACCAAGTCCGTTATCGAGGCTTTATTATTCGCAAGCGAAAAGCCGGTGATGCTTGAGCAGATCAAGAAGGCTTTGGATAATCTGGATAGCGAAGAGATCAAGCGCCTGATCGCAGAGCTTAGGTCGGACTATGAAAGTTCCGGCCGCGGTATGCGCATAGTTGAAGTTGCCGGCGGATACCAGATGACCACTTTTCCGGGGTTTGCTACTTTCTTGCGGAAGATGTACAGAGAGCGGCAGGCGGATAGGCTCTCGCGTCCGGCGTTAGAGACGTTAGCTATCATTGCTTACAAGCAGCCGTTGACCCGGGCGGAAATCGAATCCTTAAGAAATGTCAATGTAGACGGCGTTATGAAGAGCCTTACCGATAAATTTCTTATCCGTATAACGGGGAGGAAGAAAGTCGCGGGGAGGCCTTTTGTATACGGGACGACCCGGCAATTCCTTGAGCATTTCGGATTGAAATCTTTGGATGAGTTGCCTAAGATGGAGAATTTTACGGAATTAGCTCAGCAGAAAGAGCAGGAGCAGATAGAGACTATCAGTGAAGAGAAAGCGGAGGTGACAAATGAGCCTCAACAGACTGCGTAAAGAAATAGATAATATCGATAAAAAGATAACCCAGATGCTTAATCTGCGGGCAAAGGTCATCATCCGTGTCGGCAAATTAAAGCAGAAGAACGGCGGGAGTATTTATTCCCCGGAGCGCGAGAGGGAAGTATTGCAGAAGATCATGCGCGACAATAAGGGCCCGTTAAGCAAGCCGGCGCTGGAGGCGATCTACCGCGAGATCATGTCTTCGAGCCTTTCTTTGGAGAAACCGCTAAAGATCGTTTACATGGGTCCGCAGGCAAGTTTCTCACATCTGGCGGCATTAAAGAAATTCGGTTCGCAGGTCGAGTACGTTGCTTGCGACAGCATAGGAGATGTATTCCTTGAGGTGGAAAGGGGCGCGGCTGATTACGGCGTTGTCCCGATTGAGAATTCCATTGAGGGTGCTGTAAGCTATACCCTTGATATGTTCATGGATTCGGATCTAAGGATCTGCTCCCAGCTCATGTTGGATGTTTCGCATAATTTATTGTCCAATAGCGGGAAGGCCAAGATCAAGCGCGTCTACTCTAACCCTAATGTCCTCGGCCAGTGCCGTATCTGGCTGCAGGAGAATCTTCCCGGGGTGGATTTGATCGAGGTCACGAGCACGACCCGCGCAGCGCAGATCGCGCGCAGAGAAAAGAATTCAGCTTGCATTGCCTCGGTCCTGGCAGCCGCGGTTTACAAGCTTAAAATAATCGCTAAGGATATTGAGGATTCGCCGCATAATATCACCAGGTTCTTGGTTATCGGCCGGACCCTAGCTAAGCAGACCGGGCGCGATAAGACGTCTATTTTATTTTCAATAAAAGATAGCGTGGGGGCTTTGCATGATATGCTGGTCCCTTTCAAGAAATGCGGTATTAACCCGA
>JAPLLN010000112.1 GCA_026387475.1 Candidatus Omnitrophota bacterium
GCCGAGCTCTCCGCCTTCTGCAGCGATTCTTCCTGCTGCAGGGTGCGGCTCATCTCTACGTCCCTAAGCGCGGCGTAAACTACGCCCTGCCTTGCGGCCATCGCCGGCGGGATGACTTCGGCAAAACAAAAAGTTGTTTTAGCAAGGAACAACACCAAAACGGCCAAAATCAACTTCTTGATCGCTTCTACGCGCGCGGAGATCTTCTGCTTGCCCGAATCTTCGATGTCTACAAACTGCAATCCGGACTCGTAAATCCCGGCCTTTTTTAGTTTTCTGCTCCAGACTACTTTGGCGATACTGATCAAGGGTTGGGGTAACTGCGGAAAATTGATGAAAAGCTGGATTAGGCTAGAGACCGGTAGATTTTGCGACAGGCGCAGGCGCGCGCCTCCGGCGCTGATATCGGAAATAGAGGCCATGATCAGCTTATCCGACTTTATCGGCGCGCTAAGATTATATTTGGCAAGATGATAAGCAAAAAGCCGGGGAAATTTCCTTCTATCCTGAACCTCTTTCTTAACCATAGTTAAATTAAAATATCATGCCTCATGGAAATTGTCAACAAAAAAATGATATAACTCTTTGGCTGGCTTAAAGAAAGGCTAAGACGGAGAATGTTGATGCGGATGCTTATGCCATGAGCCGTCATGCCTGTGTTTGTGGATATGCACCAGGTTGTTTTGTTTCAATAAATCCTGATTGGCGAGTAAATCTTTACAAGGTCCGGCTGCGGTTATGGTCCTCTCCTTATTAAGAATGCGTAGATCTTCGGCAAGTTCAGGGACCATATGCAAATCGTGGGTTGCCGTGATTACGGTCCTCCCTTGAGCGTGAAAATCATCGATTAAATCCAACAGCTGACGGCAGGTAGCCGGATCAAGCCCGGCAGTCGGCTCATCCAGTAGTAAAACTTCCGGCTCAATTATAAGGACCGAGGCAATGCTCACCTTTTTCTTCTCTCCCACGCTTAATTGATGCGGCTGGCGATTGACTAAATCCCGGATATTTAAGATCTCAACGAGATTATCAAGGCGTTTTTTTATTTCATTCTGCGCAATTCCCAATTGCAGCGGGCCAAAGACAATATCCTCTTTTACCGTCGGGCAAAAGAGCTGCACATCGGGGTTTTGAAATACCAGGCCGACTCTTCTTCTGAAATCGCGCGAGAACTTCTCATCGTTAAAAACATTTTCATTCAGATCCTGGCCGGAAAATCTAATACTTCCCGCATCCGGGAAAACCAATGCGTCAAGAATATGCAAAAGTGTAGATTTTCCCGTTCCGTTTGCGCCCAATAAAGCGACTTTTTCCCCCGCTTCTATTTTAAGGTTAATATCCGATAGCGCGGGGAACTTACCCAGATAAGAATAATTTAAATCTTCTAATTCAAAAACGGGTTTACTCATCTAAAACCCTAGGTTCTCCGGAGTATCCGCGCGAAAGCATGGCATCGTATATTTCCCTATTAAGCTGCAATGACCTCTGCCAGAGAGAAGCTATCCGCCAAGTAGCGATATGCTGGCCGTGTTTATAATGAATTGCCCCGCCCACGCGGCTCTTAACGGCAAGATATGTATTTTCGATCACTTCGGCAAATAAAAATATGTAGCGGTAACACATCCCCAAGGTCATTACAAACACCTGGGGGACGCCAAAGGAACGCAGAGTTTTTAACAACCGGGTGTGCGGCGTAGTCAGGCTTAAAAGTATTATATAGGATGTCGACACAAGAACGCGCGTTACAAATAATACAGCGATGTTAAAATCCGTAAAAAACGCCGGAAGGGCGATAAAAAAGGAGAAAATAGGGATAAATAACCACGTGCGTTTTAAAAAATAGCCTATTTTTATTTTGGATAAACTGGCGATCAATAAACAAATCAGGTAAAAAACAAAAAGCAGCGCAATGCTTTTAGTCAGAAGGGTGCCCACGATAACCGCCAACACAGAAATAATCTTTACCTGTGGAGGAAACCACTGCAGAAATCCTTTTTGTAGAGCGTATTCCTGGGCGAAGATCGATTCTTTAAAGAAATTTATGGTCTTTATGATCGCGCGCTGGATAAAATTATGATGGCTGAATTTCAAGGGTATCCTTTCTGGACTGCAAATACTTTACCACTGCCGCCGTAAGCAATGCATCAACCCAACCGAAAACCAGAATTGAAGCCCCGGCCATGGCCGGCAGAGCCTCTTTTAATCCATAAGGAGAATATTTACCTTTCTGCAATCCGATTTCGACTGCAGTCAATATGGCGGCTAAAGTCGCGCCCATATACGCCCCGATTCCGGCAGCTATCACTCTCCGGATCGATTGAGGTTTAGATCTATAACTGACCAGCCTATAGATATAATAACCGGCGAATACGTCGGCAAAAGCCATATTAAAAGAATTCGCTCCCAGGGCGAGTATCCCTCCGTCTCCGAACAAAAAGGCCTGGATCACCAATGTCACGGTTATAGCAATGCAGGCCGGCCAGGGCCCTAAAAGTATGGCGATCAGCACTGCTCCGATAGCGTGAGCAGTGGTGCCTCCGGGGATAGGGATATCGAATAGCATTACTATAAAACTGAAAGCCGCGCCTATGGCAAGCATGGGTACTTGCTTGGCTTTAAGCGTTTTTTTGACAATACGCGAAGCCAGGGCCCATATGGGAAGCATCACCGCGTAGAAAAACCCGCAGGTCGCCGGCCCCAGATATCCGTCGGGTATATGCATAAGATTTAAATTTTGGGAGTAATGCTGAATTTTCCGGCGCCTAAGATCATAAGTGCAATAAGCGCGCAGATAGCGACAAAATTATACTCGTATCCGCCGTTCATCAGGAAGAACCCCTTGGATAAATGCACCTTTATAAGCGCAACGAGCATAAATATAATCAAAGCAAAAGCAGCCCCGCGCGTAAATAAACCGAGGATCAAGAATAGCCCGCCGACCAAAGTAGTGTAGCCCGCCAGATAAGCCCAAAACAACGCCGGAGTAAACCCTAAACCGGTTAATATCTCTGAAAATCCTTTCGGCCCCGGGCCGCCTAATTTATTTAATGCCAGCTGTAAGCCATGCGCAAAAAACATCACACCCAAACCAAGCCTTAAAACCAAGCTTGCTATATCCGCCATCTCCCACCTCCTATTAATAAGCCTTTAATTATCCCTAATTTATTTTTCAGGCCATACGAACGATAGATACACATTATAAAATGCAGCATAGTCGGAAGAAATCCTTTTAAATTTAAACCAAAGACCGTGCCGCAGGAGCGGTTATTCGCCATCGGAATGATATAGCCCAGATCGACCGGCTCAAATTTCTTGAGGCTAGTTCCTTTAATACTGCGGATAATATTCTTAGCTGCCGCGCGGCCATGGAATATGGCAAATTGCACCGCCATCCTTAAATAATTCTTCTTATATTCAAAGTAAGCCGCATCGCCTATGACAAAACAGCTTTCATTCAAGCGCAGGTATTCATCGACCCTTATCCTCCCCTGCGGATTCTTTTCTGTTTGTAAATTCTGGATGAACGCCGGAGTCTTTACCCCTGCTGCCCATATCAGCATCGTCTTTTGATGATCCATTTTATCGACGCTGCTATTGACCGAAACTTCGACGCTTAACCTTTTAAGATTATCTTTGACATAAACCTTCATCCACGCCGGAAGGGGGCCTAAAATATCCGCAGCCCGCTCAATAATAGTCACCCTCCCCGACCTTTTCATTTTATTCAGGGCCAACCTCAAATTCGTAGCCACTTCCACTCCGGTATAGCCGCCCCCTCCTATAATATAGTTATCAAAGCCGCGGTTCTTCACAGCATCCAGTAACTTCTCCGCATCAGCTACATCATCCAATTTATACGCATTCTTCTGTATATCCTCGTTACCATAGAAATTGGTTTCGCTTCCGCTGGCAATGATCAAAAAATCGTAGTTTAAAGTGGCAGTAGCGGTAAAGACAGTTTTACTCTGCAAATCGATCTTGTTTACTTCGTCCCTGATAAAAGAAAAACGGAATTTAGCCGCAAGCGCTTTAATAGGATAGCTCAAATACTGCGGCCGGATGCCGCGGCCGATACAGTCAGGCATAGTGGGGAGAAAATCAGAGGTTTCTTTCTTATCGATAACCGTAACCTCTACCTCCCCTCTGCGCTTAGAAAGAATTCGCGCTGCCTCTAATCCGCCGAATCCCGCACCGATTATTATTATCTTCTTCATATGAATAACCCGATGATCAGAATAATGCCTACCAGCGCTTGAAGATTGATGGTTGCCGCAGATGAACGCATCAAAAGCGTTTTATCATTATAGTGCTTTTTAAGTATTCCTGCTGCTTTTATTGCCATAATAATAAGAATGAATGAAATCAGGGTGATTTTACCCAAATACCCCAGCCATATACCCGCAATTATTGCCGCAAAAGCAGAAATTATGATCAAGAAATACAATAGGTACGCTTTATCCGCTCCGGTTATACTTACCCAGGTCATTTTCTTAACTTTATTATCTTCGGGGTAATCCGGGACTTCGTTAGCGAATAAAATCGCGGTTGTAAGCAGCCCAAAAGGGATAGAGAGAATAAAACTTTTCAAGTCCGGGAATACCCCGGTCTGGATAAAATACCCTCCCATTACCGGCGCCGGGCCGAAGAGTAAAAAAAGTATCAATTCGCCCATGCGGCGATAAGAAAACTGGCAGGGTTTTGCCGAATACTGCCAGCTTAAAATAACGATAGCAATAAAATATACAATGACTAAGATATTTTCTAATACTGCGGCTAAGGCTACTACTGAAGCTGTTGCCAATAACGCAAAAAATACCGAAGCCAGAAGATACGCGCGCGCTGAAAAGACATTCTCCTGGATCAGCTTTGACCCGCCGAAAAACCCGAAGAACCTCTTGTCCTGCGCATCCGCACCGCTTTGCGAATCCGCGTAATCATTGATAAGATTCGCGCTAACGTGCACCGAGATCGCAGCCAATAGCCCTAAGAAAAAACCCAAATAATTAAAATCAGCCCGCTCGATCAGCGAGCCAAAGATAAAAGGCAGGATACTGGCGGTGATAAACGGCAGGCGCAGGGCGCGAACGATGTTTTTTAGCATATTTTGATTTGCCTTAAGTTACGGTATATGTTAACATACTCTTATGTTTTTGAAAATAAGAAAAAGAGTTGAGGTTGAGCTTAAAAATTTCATCCGGGGCCTGGACAAAGACTACGGCTTAAGCCGCATCTCCCCTATGCTTTCTAAAAGCATAAAGGAATTTGCGCTACGCAAAGGCAAACGCATCCGGCCCACCCTGTTTGCCATAGGCTACCTCGGTTACGCCAAAAAACCCGCCCCCGATCTCTTTCGTAGCGCTGCCTCTCTTGAGCTATTGCATGATTTTATGCTCGTGCACGACGATATCATCGATAAATCCGATACCCGGCGCGGCAAACCCTCCATGCACGTACTGTTAAATAAACAGCTAAAAGGAAGATCCGATATAAAATTCGAAGGCCAGGACCTGGCTATAATCGTCGGCGACGTGATGTACGCGATGGCACTGCGCGCATTCTTATCCGTAAAAGAAAATATGCAGCGTAAGGAAGCCGCGTTTAAAAAACTGATCGAGGCAGCGCTCTACACCGGAGGCGGCGAATTTATCGAGCTTATGTTAAGCCTTAAGCCTATCGAGCGCGTGACTAAAAACGATGTCTATAGAATATACGACTTAAAGACCGCGAATTATTCTTTCTCCGCCCCTCTGGTGATGGGCGCGACCCTCGCCGGAGCAAAGAGACGCGAACTGAATAAACTCCACAATTACGGCATTTATCTGGGGAGGGCTTTCCAGATCCAGGACGATATTCTGGGGATGTTCGCCGATGAAATTAAGATCGGCAAATCCGGGCTTACTGACCTTAAAGAAGCAAAAAAGACCCTGCTTATCTGGTACGCCTATAATAATTCCGGCAACAAGGATAAAGCGCTTATTAAAAAAATCTTAAATTCCAAGACTTCGGGCAAATCAGAACTTAAGCGCATGCGCCGGATGATCATCGCAAGCGGCGCTCTGGATTATGCTAAAAATGAAATAAGCATGTTGGTAAAAAAAGCGGAATCCCTGAATCAGGAACTCCGCATGAACAACTCCTACCGCCTCCCCCTTCATTCTTTTGCCAAGAAAATGGCCGGACTTTAAGGAGAGCAGGCGTATTTACACTCCCCGCTCAAAGCATCCGACGCTAATTCATTTCCGGGGTCGATCTCAAGAGCCTTACTCAAAAACTGCTTATATTTTACGGCATCGCCTTTCAATTTGTAGGCCTGCGCTAACCTGACATAAACATCGGCAAAAAGCGGGTCCTTATCTTTGGCCCTCTCTAAATAAACCAACGCCTTATCCAGATTGCCTCCGATAATTGAGGGCGCCAGTAAATAATAACTTCCAAAACCGAACAACACCGCCGGGGAATCAGGCTTGATCTCTTGCGCCCTTTTCAAATTCGACATGACCTGCGAACCGTTAATCAATTTAGAGATCGGCCCGGAATAATGCGCGATCATCCCGTTTGCGCCTCCTAACATTGAATACGCGCGCGCAAGATTCGACGAATCCACCTTCTCGCTCCCCATACTTATTACCTTAGTCGCAAGACGAACGCAATCTTTAAAATCCATGCGAAAATACTTAATGTAGGCAAGAGTAATATAGGAAGGGACAAAATCCGGGTTCTCGCTGATCAGTTCCTGGCATAACCTCTGCGCCTCATCAAGCTTATGTCGGCGCCGTAAAACTTCCGCCAAACCCCATCTGGCTCCGATATATCCCGGATCTGCCTTGAGTAAACCGGAAAAAATATCCTGCGCTTCTTTATCTTTATGAAAATCCAAATAAACCAGACCCAAAGCATACCGGCCGTCTACGCTGCCTGTTGCTTTTATCGCCTCGGCCAAGGTAAGCTTATCCGCCTTCTCGTGAAGGCCTTTCCAATCCAGGGCATATGTTTGCATAAACGGACCACAAGCTAAAACAATTATCATAAACAAGGCTGCTCTCTTCATCTTAGTTACTATTTTATTACTAACGCGCCATAATGCCACTAAAAGTTTTGCCTTGATAAAT
The DNA here is from genome assembly GCA_026387475.1 of Candidatus Omnitrophota bacterium. Taxonomy (GTDB): domain Bacteria; phylum Omnitrophota; class Gorgyraeia; order Gygaellales; family Profunditerraquicolaceae; genus JAPLLM01. The sequence continues at coordinate 7,110 of JAPLLN010000112.1, forward strand.
AAACTCCGGGATGTAGAATAATCGCATGGGTAGGCTAAAAATCAATCTGGCTAAATCCGCGGGGTTCTGCTTCGGGGTAAACCGGGCAATCGACATCGCCTTAAAGTCCGCGAAGAGCGGGGAAAAGGTCTATATGCTCGGGGATATCGTGCATAACGAAGACGTGGTAAAGCTCATCGAAAGGTCCGGGATCAAGAAAACGCGCAAATTAGGAAATGGCTGCGGGAAGGCCCTGCTCATACGCGCCCACGGCACTTCTTTAAAGACATTGCGCAAAGCAAAACAGCTTGGTTACGACATAATCGACGCGACCTGCCCGATGGTAAAAGATATCCATAAGATCGCGCGTAAACTTGAAGATTCAGGATATAAGATGATCGTCATCGGCGATAAACTGCACGATGAAGTGCTGGGGATAATCGGGCAGCTTAAAAGTAAGGCGCTGGTCATTGACACCCATCGCAACCTGCCGTTAGCGCGCATCAAAAAGATCAGGAAGGCCGCTATTGTAGTGCAATCGACCCAGAATATGGAAAATGTTTTGCGTATCGTCGCTGCGCTTAAAAAAATTATCCCTAAATTAAAATTCTGCAACACCATCTGCAGGCCCACCCGCATAAAACAGGAAGAAGTAAAAATACTCCCCCGGGAGAACGACGCGATCGTGATCATCGGCTCCAAGACGAGCGCCAACACCAAAAGGCTTTACGAGATATCCCGGGCGATTAACCCCAAGACCTACTGGGTAAACTCTAAAGATGGATTAAATCCGCGTTGGTTTAAGGGTTTAAATTCTGTAGGGGTTACTGCGGGAGCTTCTACTCCTAAAAGCGCGATCGTCGATGTGGTAAGATACCTCGGGCTACTTGCCTAACTTTAATTCAAAATCAGCGCTGCCGTTATTGAGGATTACCTTTTCCTTATCAATCTCGATCACGACACTTCCTAAAATCTTATCTCCGGCCTTAACTATGCGGTCATTGATGACTGCCAGCGGATTTTTAGGGCTCCACATTATCCCGCTTAAGGTCAGGTCCTGCCTGCCTTCGGCTGCGGAATAAGACTTCCCGCTAAAAGGACAACGATCCCAGGAAATAACTGCGTCTGCGGCCTTGTTTACTGCAGGATTATTTGTACGCGCCGGCGCAGGAATACTGATCCCAGCTGCGGAAAAAGACGGAGTCGGCGCAGATTTCTTTCTTATTGATTTACAGGA
>JAPLLN010000110.1 GCA_026387475.1 Candidatus Omnitrophota bacterium
GTCAATCAGGATATGGATGTCGTTTTTGATATGAGCAAAGTCCACTTCTTCGATATAACTACCGAAGAGACGATTGTTTAACAGATCTCTCACCCGCCTTAGAACTTAAGAGATTTTATGGCTCAGCCAGCAGAAATATTCCATCCGTTATTTAAAATCCATACAGTTATTTTTTTTATTCTCCTTAATCTAGGCGCTGCCGTTTTCATTATACGCAGGCATCTGGCCAAGAAGTATGATTTCGGTTACAGGATCCAGCAGCTGCAAGAGAAGGCCAATGTATTAAGCGAACAGATCGCGCGGGAAGAGAGCGTTAAAACAGCGCAGGAGGCAAGGAAGAATCGTTATCAGAGTTTGAAGAAACTGATTGAAGCGATAAATAAGGAGTTCGATCAGGCTGGGGCCGCGGATAAACTTATTAACGCGGCCTTTTCGCTTATTGCGGAAAGCAAAGGGGCCTGTCTTTTGTACCTTGTGGATAAACAGTCTCAAAGGTTGAGCCTTCTTAAGGCCAAAAAAGAAAACAGGGGGATGGTCATCAAGGCTAAAGAGGGGGATATTTTTGACAGCTGGGTCCTGCGCCACACTGCGCCCCTCTTCGTGGAAGACGCTTCCAAGGATTACCGTTTCGATACGGGTAAGGCGATGGAGCATGAGAAGAGGCAGGTAGGTTCTTTGATCAGCGCGCCGCTCGTAACCGACCAGGGGCTGATCGGGGTAATGCGCCTGGAACAGGCGGAAGCGAATTTTTATTCCCAGGACGATTTGAGATTTTTGTCCACTATCTGCGATCTGGGGGCTGTGGCGTTAGAAAGCAGCGAGCTCTATAAGAGGATCGAAGACCTGGCAACACATGACAGCCTCACGACATTCACCACCAGGGGTTATTTTGTGGAGGCGCTTAAAGAAGAGGTAAAACGGGGCCTGCGGCTTAAAGGCGCGTTTTCTTTGATGATCGTTGACGTGGATTATTTCAAGAAATACAATGACCAATTCGGCCATAGCGCCGGAGACGAAGTCTTAAAGATATTAAGCCGTATCCTTAAAGAGAATTTAGCTAAACTTCGCCCTATGATCAGCCGTTACGGCGGAGAAGAGTTCTCTGTTATTCTCCCGGGGATCACCAAGCAGGATGCGGTAAGGGCGGCGGAAGAGCTGTGCGCAAAGGTCGAAGGGGAAAAGATAATCCTGCGCCGCCAGGAGACGGGGATAACAATATCGATAGGTGTAGCGGCATTTCCGGAAGACGCGCAGGATGCGGAAGGCCTGATCAAAAAATCCGACGATGCCATGTACAAGGCAAAAGAGAGTGGGAGGAACCGCGTATGCTCGGCATAATCATTTTTTCGGTTTTGACCGGGTTATTTTTAATATCGCTTAACCGGTTGCTCCGTATCCTCTGGCTGGAAAATCAGCATAAGTTTGATTGGCTGGAATACGAGCTTAAGAAGAAAGGCGAAAAGCTGGATTCTATCAGCCGGGAAAATACCTGCCTTAGGCAGGATAGCGAAGCGGTAGTGGCGCTGTATGATATTACCAAGGATATCTGTAAGACGTTAGGCGTCGGAGACATGCTCAAGATCTTTAAGGATTACGCCGTTAAGTTTATCGGTCCGGGAGATTACAGGTTGGTCAAATCCGACGAAGAGCTAAAGCGTTTCCCGGGGTATACAGTCTTTCCTTTAACGATAAATAAGAATACCTCCGGATATCTGATCGCGGACAACGTCAAAGAGAAAGATCTGGATAAATTCCAGATCCTCGGCCAGCAGCTGCTTATCGGCATCAAGAGAAGTTATCTCTACGAGAAGGTCCAGGAGATGGCTATTACCGATAATCTCACTCAGGCTTACACCCGCAGGTATTTTCTGGAAAGATTAGACGAAGAAGTCGAGCGTTCGGTGAAGTTCAAGCACGCCTTTTCATTTCTTATGCTCGATATCGATCATTTTAAAGAATACAACGACCGTTACGGGCACCTGGTGGGTGATGCGGTGTTAAGGGAAACGGCTAAGATCTTAAAAGAAAACATACGCCAGGTAGATTTTATCGGCCGTTACGGCGGAGAAGAGCTTTCGATAATTCTGACCGAAACCGGTAAATCCGCGGCTAAGCTAGTGGCGGAACGTATACGCGTGTCGCTCACCTCTAAGCCGATAAACATATATGACGAATCCCTCCGGATCACCGTAAGCATCGGCGTTTCGGCTTTTCCGGAAGATGCCGGCCTGGCCAAAGATCTGATCGAAAAGGCGGATAAGGCTCTGTATGCGGCAAAAGAAAGAGGAAGGAACAGGGTTTGCGTCTTCGGGGAATTAGATTAAAGATTTATCTCTTGCAATCGCAAGGGTTTTAGGATAAAATACCTCACTAATGAGCGAAAAATTTACCATAGGAATTGATTTAGGAGGAACTAACCTAAAAATCGCCCTCCTTGACTCAAAATTCCGCATTAAGTATAAAGAATCATTGAGCACCCGTAAATTCTCCGACAAAGCCGAGCTTACTACCGCAATTGTTTCTGCGGTAAACCGGATAATGAATGAGTACGCGGTGAGTAAAAAAGAGGTAGCGGGAGTGGGTTTGGGCCTTCCCGGTCCGGTGGATCACGATAAGGGCATAGTGCATTTTTTTCCTAACATCCCGGGTTGGAAAGAAGTCCGTTTAAGAGATATATTGCAGAAGAAATTAGGCCTGAAAGTCTCCATAGATAATGATGCCAAACTTATGGCTTTGGCAGAATACCGCAAAGGGAGAGCAAAAAAGTTTAAGAACGTCCTCTGTATAACGCTGGGTACCGGTGTGGGAGGAAGCATTATTATCAACGGTAAGCTTTACCGCGGCGCGAATAACGCAGCCGGAGAGATCGGCCATCTGCCCATAAATGAAACCGGGCCTGATTGTAATTGCGGAGGGAGCGCCTGCCTCGAGGCTTATATCGGCAACGACAGGATCAAGAATTTAGGGCGCAGATTGTTCCGCAGAGATATCAGCCCGGAGGAGTTAAGCGACCTCGCCAAGTCCGGTAACGCTAAGGCGCTTAGGATCTGGGATGAGGTCGGGGCGCATCTGGGCCTGGCCCTAGCCGGGATGGTCAATGTGTTAAACCTTGACGCCATAATCATAGGCGGCGGGATTGCCAACGCCGGAAAGTTTTTATTTGATAAAGTAAATAAAGTGATCAGGGAACGCGCGATGACTGTGCAGGCAAAGCAGGTCAAGGTATTCAAAGCAGAGCTCGGCAATGAAGCGGGCATGATCGGCGCCGGGATATCGTTTAAGGAGAGTTGTGCATGAAGTTTTTCATTGATACGGCTAACATAAAAGAGATCAAGGAAGCAGCAAGCCTGGGGGTTATCGACGGGGTCACTACTAATCCGAGCCTGGTCGCTAAAGAGGCGCGTCCGGCAAAGGAATTATTGAAAGAGATCTGCGCAATATTACCCGGCCCGGTAAGCGCGGAGGTCATCAGCCTGGTCAGCGACGGTATGATCGCCGAGGCGAGGGAGTTGGCTAAAATTGCCAAGAATATAATAATAAAGCTTCCGCTTACTAAGGACGGGCTTAAGGCGGCTAAGGTGTTGGCCGGAGAGGGGATCAAGACCAATATCACCCTTTGCTTTTCGGCTAATCAGGCGTTATTAGCGGCAAAGTGCGGTGCGGATTATGTTTCTCCTTTTATCGGCAGGCTCGACGATATCGGCCAGCCGGGAATGGACTTGATCCGCGATATCAAAAAGATATACGTTAATTACGGTTTTAAAACCCAGATCATCGTCGCCTCTGTGCGTAATCCCGTGCATGTGCGCGATGCAGCGCTCATTGGTGCGGATATCGCGACAATCCCTTTTGCCGTCATCGAACAATTGGTCAAGCATCCGTTGACCGATATAGGCATCCAGAGATTCCTTGAAGATTACAAGAAAATACCTAAATAAAATTGCAAACTCGAAATCCTAAATCCACGTTATTAAACAGGCACAAAGGCGGAAAGCTGTTTTTCTTCGTTTTTCTCTTTGTCCTCACCTGTTTTTCTCCCCTATTTGCTCAAAACGAGATTAAATCTACCCCTGTCAACGCTCCTGCAGGAGAAGTTAAGCCTTTGCCCAAGAAACCACCGGAATCCCCGCTTATGATAAATGCCGATAAGGTCGAGTATCTATCGGATAGCAAAGATGTGAGCGCCGAGGGTAATGTCGTAATAAACTATAAGGGGAGCAGGCTTACCTGTTCCAAGATAATCGTAAATACTTTGACTAAGGACGGAGAGGCCCAAGGCAAGGTCAGGCTGGAAGACGCACAAGGGGTCATCGAAGGAGAGAAACTTTCATATAATTTTCAGACCAAGAGCGGTTTTATCGATCAGGCGCAGTTCAGGATGGCGCCGTATTTCGGCAGGGCCCGGCACATAGAAAAGGTAAACGACGCTCAGATCGCCGCTTTCCGGGGTTATTTTTCTACCTGCAGCCTTGACCGCCCGCATTTCAGAATAACCGCCAGGAAACTCGAAATGTTTCCAAAGAGTAAGATCGAATCATCGGATGATATCCTTTTCCTGGGGAGCGTCCCGGTAATCTGCCTGCCGCATTTCAGCCGCAGCCTTACCGATGAGCAGACCCATTTTCAGGCGACCCCCGGTAAACGTAAAGACTGGGGCCCGTACATTCTTTCTAACTACAGGTTTAATCTTACTCCGGAACTCAATAGCAGAGTCTATCTGGATTACCGCAATAAACTGGGTTTTGCCGAAGGATTCGGTTTCAACCAGAATTCCCCGGATTTCGGCCGGGGAGATTTTAAGTTCTACTACACTAAAGAAAAACCGGATAATCTGTCGGGGACTATCCCCAATCAGTTTGAAAGATATATGGCCCGTTTCAGGTATCAGTGGAATATCGATAAGCAGACTAATATTATGAGCGAATATTATAAGATAACGGACCAGCGCAGGAAGAAATACGATCCGACCGCCAGTTTCCTTAAGGATTATTTTTACCGGGAATTCGAGAAGGATTCCGAGCCTTTGAGTTATATTCAGATACACCATAATTTTGCTTACTCCAGCCTGGACCTGTTGTTTCAAGACCGCACCAACCATTGGTTCAGCCAGATAAATAAACTTCCCGAGCTGAAATATTCCATGCCTAGTTTGCAGATAGGCGAGACCCCGCTCTATTTTGAAAATTCCAGCTCATTGGCTAATTTTAACCAGAGCGTACCCTCAAGCAATACCGATCTTACTGTCGCCAGATTCGATACCCTTAATAAAGTTTCCATACCGCTTAGGGTGCTTTTCGTCCAGCTCACTCCTTTTGCGCAGAGCGAGCAGACTGCTTATGATAAAGGGGCCAACGGCAAGGCCCTTCCGGTAAGGACGATCTTTTCGTACGGCGCGGACGCGAGCACAAAGTTTTACCGGATCTTTGACATCAAAACAAATTTATTCAAGCTGGATATAGATAAATTAAGGCATATAATCACGCCTACGATAGGTTATACTTACAGCCACACCCCCACGATCCCTGCGAGCAATTTAAAGCAGATAGATTCGGTCGATGCCTTAACCTCCAGTAATTCCGCGACATTGGGATTGTCCAATAAATTGCAGACCAAGCGTAACGGCATAAGCGTGGATGTCGTGGACTTTTTGATAACGAGCGCCTACAATTTTAAACCTAACATCGTTTCCGGCAACAAGATGGGGGGAAGCCTGCAAGACGTCGTTTTTAACCTTAAGCTTATCCCTTATTCGTGGATGCGTATCGAGGGAGACGCTACCTATAAGCATTCGGGGATATCTACCGATGCGGATTACGATAATTTTAATCATTTCGCCAAGGCAAATTACAATATCGACTTTGATATCGGCAGAGATAAGACCTTCGGGGTCGGCCAGCGCTATGAAAGAATGGGCGGTAATGAATTGACCTGGAATTTTACCTGGCGCTTAAATCCTAAATGGAAGGTAGGTTATTACCAGAAGTATAATCTCCGGGATTACTGGTCTACTACTGACAGTCAGAGTGTTTCTACGGGTTCGCTGGAGCAGCAATTCACACTTTCCCGCGACATGCATTGCTGGGAGATGGATTTTACGGTCGATAATAAAAAGAACGGAAATTCCGGGATTTATTTTGTCTTCAGGATCAAGGCCTTCCCTGAAAACGAATTCGGATTTGATCAGGTCTATCGCAGGCCTAAGTCGGGAACACAGCAATAATGAATATATCTATTATCGGCAGCGGATATGTGGGGTTAGTCACGGGGGCAGCGCTTGCCGAATTAGGTAACCGGGTCATCTGCGTGGATAGCGACGCTAAAAAGATAACTTTACTTAAAAAAGGCAAGGTCCCGATCTATGAACCCGGGCTGAAAGAATTGATCTCTGTTAATGTGAAGCGTAAGAGGCTTAAGTTTACCTCCAGCATAAAAGAAGCGGTGGGAAGTTCCGAGATAATCTTTATCGCTGTGGGGACTCCTTCGCTTGAAAACGGGGAGGCAGATCTTGCCGGAATAGAAAATGTGGCGCGCAATATCGCTATTAATATGAAAGGCTACCGGTTGATCGTGGAGAAATCCACGGTTCCCGTTGAGACAGGGGAATGGGTAAAACAGACTATCTCCACCTATATTAAGAAAAAGGTCGCTTTTGACGTGGCTTCCAACCCGGAGTTCCTGAAAGAGGGGTCGGCGATACGCGATTTTATGCATCCTGACCGCATAGTCATTGGAGTGGAGTCAAGGAGGGCAGCGGAATTGCTCATTAGATTATACAAACCTATTAATGCGCCGATGGTAGTAACGGACATTAAATCCGCGGAACTGATCAAGCACGCTTCCAACTCTTTTCTGGCTACGAAGATCTCTTTTATAAATGCCGTCTCGCGTGTCTGCGATTTAGTGGGCGCGGATGTGGCGGAAGTAGCGCGCGGAATGGGTTTGGACAAGAGGATCAGCAGTTCGTTTTTAAGCGCGGGTATCGGTTACGGCGGCTCATGTTTTCCCAAAGATTTGGACGCCTTTATTACAATTTCGAAGAAATTAGGGTATGACTTCGGGCTCTTAAAGGCAGCTAAGAATATAAACGAGGACCAGAAGGCCTTTGTTATACGTAAAATAAAAGACGCTTTATGGATAGTCAAGGGTAAGTCTATCGCGGTGCTCGGGCTATCTTTTAAGCCGGATACTGACGACATCCGCAGCGCCCCGGCCTTGGATCTGATCAATTCGCTCCGTAGCGAGGGGGCCAGGCTTAAGGTTTACGACCCCCAGGCTATGCCCAAGGCTAAGGCAGTGCTTAAAGGTGTTGAATTCTGCAAAGACGCATACGGAGCAGTGCGTAACGTTGACTGCATTATCGTCGCTACCGAATGGCAGGAATTCAAGGGATTGGATTTTAAGAAGGTTAAAAAGCTTGTTAAAAGGCCGCTTCTTGTCGACGGCCGGAATATTTATAACCCGCAGGTCTTGAAAAAATTAGGGTTTCATTATATCGGTATAGGAAGGTGAGCCTGTGAATATCAGTTTTGACCGTTTGTCTAAAAGAATCGAAAAAAAACAAATAGGGCTGGCGGTGGTCGGCCTTGGATATGTCGGCCTGCCTTTGGCGATAGAGTTTGCCCGCCGCGGGATCAAGGTCACGGGAATA
>JAPLLN010000073.1 GCA_026387475.1 Candidatus Omnitrophota bacterium
AACAACAGGAAACAAAACACTAACAGGAAACCTATAAACCCCGTTTCAATTATAAGCTGCAAAGGCTCATTATGGGCAAAACGCAAAACATTAGCCTTAACTACTTCGTATTTACGGAAAATGTCGCCGAAAGTATTAAATCCTGTTCCGAAAACGGGAAAATCAGCGATGATTGGCGGTGAATTCTGCAGCACTTCCGCCCTCCCAGTCATTGCTTTAAGCGGGTTACGTAAAGTATCCAGCCTTTTAGTAACAGTCTCCGTACCGATAGCAGCCAGGAATAAACCAAGCACCAATATAAACGCCAGCCCTACAATCAAGCCTTTCTTCAGCGGACGCTTCAGCCGGAATAGAAAAATAAATAACAAGAGGCTTAGGGAAAAACAGATTATCCCAGCCCGGCATAAAGACAAAACCAAAGCCAAACTCATAATGGAAGCGAGAAAAACGATCACTGCCTTCTTAGTTCTTGAACTTTCTATAAAAACATAACTTATACACAACGGAATGATCATCTCCATATAAGCCGCAAAATGGTCACGGTTGCCGAATGTAGAGAATAGCCCTATCGGAGTTACTAATTTACGCAATAAGCCGTAAAGCGCGTAAAGCGAACCTGAAATGATAATCGTAAATATTATCCGCCTCCCCTTCTCTTCATTATCGACATAATTCAGGATAACAAAAAATGCAGCGAGATAACTTAATAATTGCAGGAGTAAACTTGTGGTTGCTTCGGGATAGATGCTTAAGGTGAGGTTTTGCAGCGGCCCAAGGAAAAAATCTTTATACAAAGTAAATGTATTAGGAGAAATTGCCGAAAGTACTGCCGCAGGCAGAGGAATCAATTGAAAGATTATCAGGCCGATAAAAGCGATGAGAGCCAAAACCGGTGCCTTGACTAAAACAAGACGACCCTGCAAAGACTCCCGCAGCAGAAAAACAAACAGGAGCAGAAAACTTAACGACTCAATGATTGTTATAGGAATAGGCCGGTTACCGGCATAAACAAGCGGAGAAAACAGAATGAGGAATATTACGAGGGATTCGATAAAAATGTTCAGCCACTTCACCTTTAGGTTTTAATCTGTTTTTTACCTTCTTCGTTGTAGTAATAGTGGTAATAGTAGTAGCGGTCTTCTTTTTCCGGTTGGATATTATTCACGATTACCCCGATGATCTTGCCTTTTGCCTCCAGCACCTTTTGCTTAGCCTTAGCCACTGCCTCTAAACGGGTGCTGGCGCCCTTGACTACTAGGACAACTCCGTCGACAATATTCGCCAGCAAAGAAGTATCAGCAGCGCTAAGGATCGGCGGAGAATCAATGATCACGCGGTCAAACTTAGTCAGTAATTCATCTATAAGCTTGCCCACTTTACCCGAAGTAAGCAGTTCGCTGGGGTTTGGCGGAATATTCCCGGACGGGATAAAAGATAAATTCTGAATCGCCGTTGTCCTAAGTATCTGGCTTATGTCGGCATTACCCGTAAGATAGTTGCTTAATCCCGGCCTCTGCTCAATATTCAAATTCTTATGGATCTTGGGTTTACGCATATCCACGTCCAGCAAAACTATTTTTTCATTTACCTGACTAAATACCGTGGCCAAATTGACCGAAATAAAACTCTTGCCTTCCTCATGGAGCGCGGCAGTCACTAAAATCTTCTTTAAGGGTTTATCTTCGGGAGAGGCGAAAAGAATAGCCGTGCGCACCGCGCGGTATGATTCAGTTATGGTTGACTTCGGATTAACGCTGCAGACCAATGCCCGTTCCTGATCGGTCCTCGCTTCTTTTAATACCGACGGAATATACCCCAGGAACGGAAGCTGCAAATAAACGCTTACGTCATCCGCGGTGCGGATAGTGGCGTCTAAATATTCCAAAAAGAACGCGGTCCCCACTCCGGCAAATATTGCCAAAAATAGGGAGATCAATATAGTTTGGATTTTCTTGGGCTTGAATGGTATTTCAGGTGGTTTAGCAGTATCTACTACCCGGATACTGGAAGCCTCGATCTTTTCCGAAACACCCGTCTCTTTTGCCCGGGTAAGCATGGAATTATACAAAGCCTGGTTCGACTCTACTTCTTTTTTGAGGATATTATACTGCGTCATCTTCTGATTTAGCTCAAGGAGAGAATTTGTTTCCTGATCCAGCCTCTTATTGGTCTGATCCAGCTGGGCCTTTAAAGCTATCATCTTAGGATGCTTATCTTTATAACGCTTGGCTGCTTCGGCAGTATCTTTCTCCAGATCCGCCTTATTCTGTTTCAAATTATCCAATAGACTCTCTGTCTTTTTCTCGATATCCGGAACAGCGACAATTTTATTTTTCTGGATGTAAGCGCTAAACGCCTCTTCTGATTCGCGCATATTCTTCTTTATCCCGGTCAACTGCGACTCCAGAAAACCCACTGCCTCCGCAGAAGCGCGGTTACGGGTCTCAATATCCTGCTGAATATATGCCTTAGCCAGAGAGTTAGCGATAGTGGCTGACCTTAAAGCATCGGGGTCGTCGACATTGATTAGCACGATCTGGCTGTTTCTTACCGGCTCGATCTTGATCTCTTCCTGAAGTTTATCAACGGGGTCTTTTTCGTCGCGGAAATACGGGTCCTTACTCAAACGTAATTCATCAAAAACACGCTCTGCCAGAACGCGGGAACTTAAGATCTTGAACTGGGTCTGGTAAAATTGCAGGTCTGAATAACCCGGCTGGTAAACCTCTTCGAATTTAGTGACTTTGGGCGCCTGCTTCTCGATCAAAATACTGGTAGTAGCGCGGTAAATGGGAGGTGCTACAAAAACATAGATCACCGCGGCAAGCGGGATTATTATCAGAAAGGCAAAGATCAAACTCATCCTCTTCTGGATGATCTTCAGATAATCGTGGATATTTGTTTCGCGTATTTCTGGATTAGGCAACATAGTTAGAAGAATGACTCCGGCACGACTACAGTATCGTCTTTTTTCAAGCGGATATCCTTGGTCTTATCCCCGCCTTTCAGTATTGAATCAAGCGGTATATCAAACACTTTCTTTTTTCCGTTCTCCATACGGATGACCTTTGTCCCGTTAGGCGCGGATAGATCCGTTGCGCCCCCGGCTAAAGCAATTGCCTGCACCACGGTAAGCCCCCTCTTTAACGGATATCTCCCGGGGGTCTTGACCTGGCCAAGGACAGAGACAGTGCCAAGTTCATCTATTACTAATTCATCTCCGGCCAAAAGCACGGTATCCTTGTCCGGGTCATTTGCCGCCTGAACCGAGTTTATCTCTATGGTAATATCTTTACCGTCCTGCTTGCGGTTTAAATGAATATTCTCCTCGTCTCCTTTATCCGACACCCCGCCTGCCAAAGAGAGAGCCTCCATCGCTGTCATCCCTGATTTTAATTCATAAGCGCCAGGTTTCTCCGCGAAGCCCGAGACATAAACCTTGCCGTGCTCTTTGATAAAGACATTCACCTGCGGATTGACCAGATAATCCGCGGCTAATAGATCCGTGATCTTGCTCTCCAGTTCTTTCGCGGTAAGGCCTGCCACAGACAGATTGCCCAATAAAGGAAAAGAAATCGACCCGTCGGGAGATACGCGCGCTGTCTTGCTTAAATCAGGCTCCTGATATATGCTGATATCGATCAGATCGTTTACGCCCAGCTTGTATTCGCTCCCTTTATTCTCCGCATCCTGGGCGTAAGTTACGCAAACCGGGAACATCAATAAAATCAACGCAAAAATAATAGCTTTTTTCATTAAAAGATTATCTCTGTCTTTAAGCTTCCTATGTTGTTGTTATAACCGCCGCCTCCGGTAGATGAATCCTTCGCCGCAAAGCTGTATTGCAAATACATATTAAACCATTTCCGGAAATCGCACCTTAATCCCGTTGTTATGCCGAAGGTGCGGTCTTTCGCCCCCGATAAATAATTATTCCGGTCGAAGTTGGGCCCGAAATTAAACCTTAATTTCCTGTCCGCGCCGAAATAATGCCGGAAATCCAGCTTGACCGTGAACCCGTTGGAATACTGCTGATCGCGGTAATCGCTATCCTTACCTCCGGTTACGACGTCAAGAAGATACGAGTTTACCGGCGATTGCTTATATTCCAGGTTTATATTTGTGACAAACGAATCTTTGTCATTAATCACCTCGTAATCCCTCTTCTGATACCCGAACTTTATCAAGCCCGAGACCTTCTTAGTAATCCTCTCCTTGGCCCCGACCCAAACCTTCCCATACCAGGAATTATTCGCGTTAGTCCCGGACTTATAATAATTATGCCTGCCGTAATCAAACTCCATCAGGAATCTGGTCTTAGGCATCTCCATCGGGATGACGTAACCGGTCAGGCTTACATATTCATCCAGGTAGGTATTCCCTGATTTAAACTGGCTCCCTTCGTAATCTCTGACATTCCTGGTATAGCCCAGGTCAAAACCTAAATGATTAAAAGTTGCTTCATAGGTTATGTCTGAATCAAAAGACTTATAATCCATTAAACCGGGAGGCGAAGTGGTAGAAATTGTCGACGAGACCCCGGTATTCTCCTTAAACGAATAGTCAATTAATAATTTCTGATCGCCCTCCCCGATCTGAGCCGATACATTTGCATAAGGATTATTCCGTTTATGTTCAGTAACCGCATACCTTATCAAATCCACTCCGACATCCACCAATAAATGGGGCTTCTTGGTCGTAAAATTAGGCGGCTTCCCCGGGCCAAGCATGAATTTTATGCTCGGGGTAAGCGTGCTTATCATATCGTAGTTCGGTTTCTGCGAAACCTGGTAGACATTGTCGTTATAAGCAATAGTATAATCTACAAAAGGGTGGGTTGACGTGGCAATAGTATTCCAGATCCCAGGGCTCCTCTTTTCCAGC
>JAPLLN010000100.1 GCA_026387475.1 Candidatus Omnitrophota bacterium
CCCACATTAGGAAAACCTACGACCCCTGCTTCGGCAATAAGCTTTAAATCTAAAGAAATTTGTTTTTCTTCGCCTAACTCGCCCAGAGTCGGCTCAGGGATCTTATGCTGATTTCCCAGCCCGCCCTTGCCTCCGCGCGCTACAAGCAATTCTTCTTTGTCGGCCGTGAAGTCGCGCAAAACGCAATCGTTGTTTATATCCTTGACGATAGTGCCAACGGGGACCCGGATGATTATAGCTTCGGCGTTCTTCCCCTTTTTATTATTTCCCGAACCGTGCGCGCCGTGCCTGCCCTGGAAGTGGCGGTTGTATTTAAAATCAAGGAGCGTATAGAGGTTGCGGTCGGCAATGATGATTATGTCCGCGCCCTTTCCTCCGTCTCCACCGTCGGGGACCCCGCTTCTTTGATACTTGTCGCGGTAAAAACTCCGGCAACCCCTCCCGCCGTCTCCGGCCTTAACATAGATCTTGGCGCTATCAATGAACATTCTATCCTAACGTGATTTCCTTGATCTTAAGCTCTGTCAGCTGCTGGCGGTGCCCCTTCTCCCAATGCGAAGACTTTCTGCGGCGGTACTTATAGGAAGTGAGCTTTTCGCCCTTAATGTGTTTTAAAACAGTGGCGCCGACCTTAGCCCCTTTGACATAAGGAGTGCCGATCTCGACTTTTTTGTCTTTTGAGACCATTAAAACCTTATCGATAGATATATCCTTGCCCTCCGGGGCATCAACCTTCTCCACCGTAATGCAATCATCCTTTTTGACGCTATACTGCCTCGCTCCAACTTCAACTATGGCATACATTTATTAACCTCCTTAAATTCCGGCTTTTGAGTAAAATAGGAACAATTATTATACCTGTTTTAACGGGGATAATCAAGCCAAAATTACTTAATTTAAGCTATTTTGACTTCTTCCAGGTGGGATACGGGATTGGAGATCAGGTTGATTTTTACCCTGTATTTGTGCTCGATCGAACGCAGGCTCTCTTTGTCCTTTAAAATCTCATCGATTACCGCCGGCGCCAGGGTCAAATTCGCCTGTTTAAGGTTTTTCCCTTTCAAGAAACGCTTTAATTCCTTCAGAGCGTAGATGGCGATGGTCATAGGTGACCTGATCTTCCCCCTTCCTGCGCAATACGGGCAAAGCTGGTACGACTGCATCAGTACCGTCTTATGCACGCGCTCGCGCGTCATCTCCACCACGCCGAATTTGGATATCCCAACGATATCATACTTGGCCTTATCCAGGCTTAAGGCCTTTTTAAGGACATTCAGGACTTCCCGGCGATGCCTTTCTTTTTCCATGTCAATAAAATCGATCACGATAATGCCGCCTAAATCGCGCAAAGCCAGCTGGCGCGCCGACTCCACTGCCGCGTCGCAGTTGACTTTAAAAGCCGCGTCTTCCTGGGACAACTTCTTTTTAAAACCGCCTGAGTTTACGTCGATGACCACCAGCCCTTCGGTCGGCTCGATCACCAGATAAGCCTTAGACTTAAGATAGACCTTGCTTTCAAATGTTTTACTGATCTGGCGTTCGATATCCTTATCGCCACGGTAAAACTCGGGCTTGGAATCGACGATCAGTTTCGAAACATCGTCGGTAAACGAATCGCGTATCGCCCTTAATGACAGGTCATATTCTTCATAGATAAGCGCCGGCGCCTTCTTACCCTCTATTGTCTTATCCAGACGCTTCCAGAGCTTGTAGAGGAACTGCGCGTCGCGCATGAGCTCAAGCTTTGACTTCCCGCTGGCTGCGGTGCGCACGATAAACCCTACATCTTTAGGAAGTTTCAATTCCGAGAACAATTGCCTTAACCGTTTTCTCTCAACGTCATCTTCTATTCTGCGGGATATCCCCGCGCCCGAGCCTCCGGGCATGATCACAAGATAACGGCCGGCTAAGCCTATCTGCGTAGAAAGACGCGGGCCTTTTGTCCCAAAACCTTCCTTGACTACCTGCACTAAAACATCCTGGCCTTTTTTGGCTTCAAGCGGTACGGTCGGGGTAGGCGCTTCCGCTGACTCGTAGGCGCTTTCGATCTCGGATAAATACAGGAATCCTTTTTTAGGAAGCCCTATATCCACGAATGCCGCGCCTATCGACGGAAGGACCGCCTCGATCTTACCTTTATAGATATTCCCCACGATAGTCTTATCCTGCGGCCGCTCGATATAAAATTCTTCCATCTGGCCGTCTATGACTACCGCTACCCTCGTCTCCTGCGGCTCTACATTAATTAAAATTTCCTTGGACATCTTGAAGCCTAATCCCTTCTGGCAATTGCGCCTGTAATCTGTTTTTAAAATCCTGGGGAGAAACAGGGACTTTCAATAAGATCGAACCTTCCTCAAGATCGCTCTCCAAACCTAATTTCAGAGCCCGCTTTAAGCTAAACTTAGGATGCGGGCTGAATCCTTCCGTATTCTTGAGCGGCAGGTCTGCCCGGCGCATCGCCCGGACAAAAAGCCGCATCAGATCTAAATGCGAAATATACTTCATCCAACCGGTCTTGCTAAATGCGAAATCGATTTTGTACATATAACCGAAACCTAATTAGCCGGACTTGGCTTTTGCTGAAGCTTTTTATTCAATAACTTCTTTTTTTCAAGGTCAAGCTTCTTCTGCTTTTTAAGCATAACTTCTTTATCGAGATTGCCGAATTTATCAACGGTAGTCATATCAGCCTGCATCTTAGCGATCTGCTCCGGGGTATATTCCCCCTCCTTAACGATGCGCGCCGTAATAAAGATCAATAGATCGATTTTATTGAAATCGACGGTATCTCTTCTGAATAGCGCCCCGAAATAAGGCAGGTCGCGCAGGAACGGCACGCCTTCCACTCCCTTATTTCTGACGTCTTTCAGGAGGCCTCCCAGGACAATAGTCTGTCCGTCTTTCATCAATATGCGCGTCTCGGCCTCGCGGGTCTGAATGATCGGGTATGCGTTAGTCCCCAGGGTAGTCGTATAAGAAGTGACCGCGGGATGCACCACCATATTGATAAAATCATTAGCCCCGACCTGCGGGACAACGTTCAACTGAATACCGATGTCCTGATAGTAATCAAGAGTGACAGTGGTAACCGCAGTACTCCCTGCTCCGGTATTATCGGTCTTTAAGATAGGGTACTTCGTCCCCACGAGAATAGTGGCTGCCTGATTATTCAAAGCCATGATCCGCGGAGCGGACAAGGTATTGGTATTGATGTCTTCTTCCAGAGCATGGAGAAGCATCGAAAACTGCGTACCGTCTAATTTCTGGAACAACAGACTTAAACCCATATTATAGGGAGAGACTCCGGAAATAGCGGTAGCTATAGGGCCGAACGCCGCGGGCTTAACCTGTGAAATCAGGGAATTTCCGCCGAGAGTGGCTTCAGCGTTACCGTTTTTCTTGGCGACCGGCGTACCCGTTATGGTGGTTGTTGTGGCGCCGCCCGAACCGGTTCCCCAGTCAAAACCAATATCCCTTAAATGGTCGCGGCTTACTTCCATGATCCTGGTCTCGATCAGGATCTGTTTCGGCACCACATCGATCTGCGCGATGACGTCTTTGATCTTATCCAGCACCGGAGGCACATCGCTTACTATCAGAACTTTAGAACGGCCCACATTTTCATCGATCTGGCGCTTACGCTTAGCCATACCCTCGCCTTTAGCGGTGGTCGCGAATTCCCAACCCGCCTGGCCGGTCATCTGTAAAACCGTGATCCTGCCGCGCGGCGAAAGCTGGGGCTCAATAGCCCTCTTGGCATCCTGCGCGTCCACGTATTTCAAAGTAAAAACTTCGGTCAACGTTGGCTGCACTTGAGCAAGGTCCGCTTCGAGCTTCTTCTGGTTAGTAAGTTTCTCGATAGGGGCAACCGAAATAATATTTCCCTGTCTTTCGTAGCCGAAACCGTAAGTCTTTAATACTACGTCCAGCGCTTTATCCCAGGGCACATCCACCAGCCGGATAGTAACATTGCCGATCACATCCGGGGTAGTGACGATATTTACCCCTGACTTATAAGAGATTATCCTTAAAACATTCTGGATATCCGCTTCTTTAAAATCCAGGGTTACGTTTTCCGTTGAATCCGTAGCGGTTGTATCCGCGGCAGCGGTCTCTGCACCCAGCGGAACGACTTGGACCGGCTCAACCTGTTTAGGCGCCTGCCCTTTATCCTGCGCGAACACTGTCAGATAAAAACAAGCCGGGATTATAAGAACGCCGAGTATGAATAAATTCTTTAGCCTCTTCACTATTCCTCCTTGGTCATCTCGATCTCTACCGCCTGACCGTCTTTGATAAAAATTACTTTATTAGGCAAGATCTTTAAAACGCGGTAATCCCCGACGCTGTCGCCGACCCCGACGACATAGGCGTTGACAATGGCGTAAGATACACCATGCTTATCGAATATAATACCCTGAATGACCAGATCGCGCCCTCCCTGTTCCTGCTCCAGCTTTACCAGCCTTCCGTCGGGAGTGACCAACGGAATAAAAGGATTGCGCTTGCCTTTGGCATCATAAGTGAATGTTTCCTGGGCCAATGCGACAGCGCACAAGAAAACAAAAAAACAAAAAACCGCAAATACGGCCTTATTTCTTAACATAAGTTTTCAACACCAGATTGATCTTCTGTTTAAAAAAGTCTGTCGGCTGAGACGAGATCTTTATCTCTTGCACAGCGACAAAATTAGGCCCGTATTCAAGCGCATTGATAAACTTGCCCAATTGATGATAATCCCCGGTCATATCCAGGGTAATGGTCATCGGGGTCAATTTATCCATTCCGGGCAATTTGTCTTTCGGGCCGGCAACTATTTTATCCGGCTTTAATTGGTTGATCTTTATTTCGTTTTTATTGGCGATATCGGAGATATCCTGCAATAATGACGCTATATCGGACTCTTCTACAATTTTCTTTAGATTACTCGCCTTCTTCTCCTGGAGCGCTTGAGGCGGCATCTTAGACATCTGCGCGTAATCGCGGTTAAAGTTATCCAGGTCGGCTTTGATCCTGGCGATCTTGGGGCTGATGCTCTTTATGGCGTTAGTCTGCGCCTTTAAAATAAAAGAATAATCCAAATAAATAAAGACAGCGGCGCATAATACAATAGCCAACATTGTCTTGTCGTCGACTTCGATATTCTTTATTTTCTCGATCAGCTCTTTCATTTCTGTTTTAAATCGCCCTTAATAGCGAAATCCGCTACTTCATATCCCCCGACCGTCTTCTTCAGCACCTGCCCGACCTCAAGAGTGGTAAAATCCCCAAAGAACGCCGGGTCATCCCTGAGCGCATCCATAAATTTATCGATCAAGCTCATTTCTTCTTTTTGCAAAGAAATAACCGAACCCTGCAGAGTAAGGTCCTTCGCACTGACCGAGAGGTCATTGAACCAGACCCCCGACGGAAAGCTTAAGCTTATTTTATTCAACTTGCTCGCCCAATTTACCCTCTGCCTGCTTAATTGCTGTATCAGCGCGGCATCCTGGGTAAGCATGCTATGAGCCTCCTGAAAAGAACCTAAAGCGCTCCTCTTAGCCTCCAGGCCTTTCCACGTCCTATCCAGGGCGCTAAACTGGATATTCTTCGATACCAATATCAAACCAAGAATAAGATGAATGCACAAAAACAACGCAAGCACCAAAGGCAGGGCATAAATCACATAAATTTTATCGAACTTAAAACCGGGCCCCGAAGCCTTTTGGGCCTTAGTCTTTACGATCAACTCAACGGGCAAAAGGTTTATCTCGATCATATTTTTATCTTAAAGCCAGCCCCACAGCCACAGCAAGGCTGCTGGAGTTTTCTTTCAGCTTTTTCGCATCCAGGGTATTAGCGATGTTGATCTTCCTAAGGGGATCCCAAACCTCTACTTCGATACCGAGCAGGCCCGCTAACGC
>JAPLLN010000095.1 GCA_026387475.1 Candidatus Omnitrophota bacterium
GCCCTTTACGGAAGCATCGCCGCTTTCGACATCGCCAAGGCGCTTAAAGAAGAGGGTTTTGAGATCGATAAAACCAAGATCGAGCTCGATGAGCCGATCAAGGCCCTGGGTATCTATGAAGTGCCGATAAAATTACACCCGGAAGTGATAGCTAAGGTAAAGATCTGGATCGTAAAAAAATAATGGCAAGAGAATTATTGGAAAAGATCCCGCCGCAGAATCTGGAAGCCGAAATGGCAGTCCTCGGTTCCATGCTTATTGATGAAGAAGCGATATCGATAGCGGTCGAAACCCTGGAGAGCGATCTATTTTACAAAGACAGCCACAGAAAGATCTTCCAGGCGATCGTCGATCTGTATAACGCCAATAAGGCGGTCGACCTGATCACCCTTACCAATGAATTAAAGAGGAACGGTTCCCTCGATGAGATAGGCGGGGCAAGTTTCCTGACCGCGCTGGCTAACTCCGTGCCTACCTCCGCTAACATCAATCATTACGTAAACATCGTCAAAGAAAAAGGCATCTTAAGGTCGCTGATCAATAATTCCACGCGTATCGTCTCTTTGTGTTATGAGAGCGAAGGCAATGTCGACGAGGTCGTGGATTCCGCGGAGAAATTCATCTTTGAGATAAGCGATAAAAAGACCCACGGGACTTACCTGCAACTAAAAGATATCATCAAAGATAGCATCGAGACGATAGATAAATTATACCAGAAGAAGCAGCACGTAACCGGAGTGCCTACCGGATACATCGATTTTGATATTAAGACCGCGGGCCTGCAGCCTTCGGATCTGATCATCGTCGCGGGACGCCCTTCCATGGGTAAGAGCGCCCTGGCTTTGGGCATGGCGGAATACGCGGGAGTGGTGGAGAAGATCCCCACTGCGATCTTCAGTTTGGAAATGTCCAAGGAGCAGCTGGTGCAGAGGCTTTTGTGTTCCCACGCCAGGGTTGACGCGCATAAAGTAAGGACCGGATACCTCGCTACTTCCGACTGGCCGCGCCTGACTGCTGCGGCGGGAAAACTTTCGGAGTCGCCGATCTTTATCGATGATACCCCGGCGATTTCAGTGATGGAATTACGCGCCAAGGCGCGCAGGCTTAAAATGCATCAGGATATTAAATTGATAATTTTGGATTACATGCAGCTTATGCGCGGCACGGCTGGCATTGAGAACAGGCAGCAGGAGATCTCCGAGATATCGCGTTCGCTTAAGGCGCTGGCGCGCGAATTAAACGTCCCGGTCGTGGCCATCAGCCAGTTATCGCGCGCGGTGGAATCGCGTACTGATCATCGTCCGCAGCTTTCGGACTTAAGGGAGTCGGGGGCCATTGAACAGGACGCCGACGTAGTGGTCTTATTGTTAAGGGAGGAGTATTACAGCCCTACCCCGGATAATCAGGGTGTGGCCGAAGTAATGATCGCCAAGCAGCGTAACGGCCCGGTGGGGAACCTAAAGCTTGCGTTTATCAAAGAGTACACCAGGTTCGAGAATATCGCCCGTATCGAATAAATTCATTGATTTGCGGGTTTGATTCTTATATAATAACCATAATGCAGAGAAGAACATTCGTCTTTCTATTAATAATTTCTTTATTTTCGGGCCTGCGCTTTGTTTCTTATGCCGCGGATGAGACGTCAGCTCCTGCCGTAACAACAACTGCCAAACAAGAGCCGCAAAAATTAGTCACTGCCGTAGAAGTCACCGGCAATAAAGCCATCAGCACCAACGTAATAATATCTAAAATGAAGACGCGCATCGGCTCTCCCTATCAGGAGACCGTGATAAGCGACGACTTAAAGCGTCTTTATCTTTTAGGGTATTTCAGCGACATAAAGATAGACACCGAGAACTACAAAGACGGTTTAAAGGTGGTCATCAAAGTAGTGGAGAGGCCGATCATCTCTAAGATCACTTTCTCGGGGCTCTACCGCTTGACGATGAAAGACGATAAGATCAAAGAGAAATTAAAGTCCAAGGAGAGCCAGTACCTGGATTATCCTTCTTTAGGCGACGATGTGGATACCCTCAAGAAGATGTACGAAAAATTAGGTTTTAACCAGGCCAATATCGAATACAAGGTCGATCTGGATAAGGTTGCCAATAAGGCCGCGGTAGAATTCAGCGTAATCGAAGGCAAGAAGGTTCGTATTAAAGATATCAATGTAACGGGGAATAAATCGTTTACCTCTGCCCATATTTTAAAGCTGCTGAAGACCAAGAGCGCGTGGTTCTTTAATCCGGGCGTGGTCAAAGACGATGTATTGAAAGAGGATATGGAGCGCATCAAGGCGTTCTACCAAAGGAACGGGTTTGTGGATGTGGCGGTGAATTATCAAATCGTCCCCGACGCCAAAAAGGCATTTTTCCTGCACGTAAATATTATTATCAACGAAGGCAAAAAATACCTTGTAGGAAACGTCACTATATTAGGTAATAAGGATATATCCGAGAAGGCCCTGCTAAGTTCTTTGAAAGAGTGTCTGCCCGGCCAGGTTTTCAGCCAAGAGGCGCTGAAGGTGGATGTCTCCAATGTTCAGGGAGTATATTTTGACCGGGGGTATATCTCCGTCCAGATAGACGACGCGACTTCCGTGAACGCCCAGAGCGGGCGCGTTGATGTGACTTATAATATTACCGAGAATAAGGTGGCGTATGTCAATAAGATCAAGGTCCGCGGAAATATCAAGACCAAGGATATCGTGGTCCGGCGCGAAATGAGGCTCAAGCCCGGAGAGAAATTCGACGGGGATAAGCTGCGCCGCAGCAAAGAGAGGCTCACTAACTTGGGATTCTTTGAGGACGTCAGCTATGATACCGAGGATGCTGGGGCAGAAGACAAGAAGAACCTGGTGGTCGAAGTCAAAGAGTCCAAGACCGGGGCATTCAGCTTCGGCGGCGGATACTCTACGGTTGATTCGTTCGTAGGTTTCGCCGAGATCGAACAGAAGAATTTTGACTGGAGGAACTGGCCGTATTTTACCGGGGCCGGGCAGGACCTGAAGCTGCGCGCCTCCATCGGTTCCATAAGCAACGCCTTTGATCTGAGTTTTACCGAGCCGTGGCTATTCGATTACCCGGTAGCTTTCGGATTCGATGTCTATAAGCGCGAACATAAGAGGGATACCGATGTAGGTTACGGTTACGATGAGAACGTCCTCGGCGGGGACTTGAGGTTGGGCAGGGAATTAATGGAGTATTTAAGGACGGACCTCATGTATAGGTTAGACCAGATCAGGATATCCAATATTTCCACCGACGCCTCGTCTTCCTTGCAGGATGAAGAAGGCAAGAAGGTCATCAGCAGCTTGACCCCCAGTCTTACTTTTGATAACCGCGATAATGTATTTGATCCGCACAGAGGCAATTACGTGAATGGTTCCGTGGAATGGGCAGGCGGCCCGCTTCAGGGAGATAAAAACTTCTGGAAATTTTTCGGACAGGCCTCGCATTTTACTCCCATGCCCAGGAACGCGGCTATTGAATTCAGAGGGAGGGTTGGTTTAGGGGAGCCTTTTGGTGACAGTAATAGCATTCCGATTTATGAAAGATTCTTTACCGGCGGCGCCTATACCGTGAGAGGTTATGAAGAAAGAAAACTCGGCCCCATCGACCCGAATTCCAAAGATCCGCTCGGCGGCAACGCCACACTCATCGGTAATATAGAATACACCTATCCTTTATTTACTTTCTTAAAGGTCGCGGCTTTTTATGATGTAGGTAATACCTGGGATAAAATAGCGCATATCGGCTCAAAGAAAGACGCTAACGGAGTCAACGGGACCGGCGGGTTTAAGTCCGGCGTCGGTTTGGGCGTCAGGCTAAAGACTCCATTAGGCCCGATCTCTTTGGATTACGGTTTCCCGATGGATAAAGAACCGGGCGAGACAAGCAAGAAGAGCGGCAGGTTCCATTTTAGCGCCAGCCACGGCTTTTAAGC
>JAPLLN010000082.1 GCA_026387475.1 Candidatus Omnitrophota bacterium
AAACGTGGAAGTCATCATCACTGACCATCATGAGCCTTCCAGCCTGCATCTGCCCGCTGCAAGTGCCACCATCAATCCGAAAACCAAAGATTCAGGATATAAATTCCGCGAGCTTGCCGGAGTGGGAGTGGCTTTTAAGTTAGCGCAGGCGTTGAGTAATTCTTCTTTGGAAGAAGAACTGGATATTGTCTCATTAGGGACTATCGCCGATAGCGTTCCGCTTACCGGAGAGAATCGCATCATTGCCAAAGAGGGTTTGCAGCGCCTATCGCAGACCAAGCGCCACGGCTTGCAGGTTTTAATTGAAAAAGCCGGCATCAAGGACAAGAAATTTACCTCAACCTTTGTCAGTTTTATCATTGCCCCGCGTATCAATGCCTGCGGACGCATGGATACCGCGGAAATTTCCCTGGATTTATTAATGAGCGATTCCCATGAAAAAGCTGCGGAGCTGGCTAAAATCGTAGAGCAGCATAACCGCGACCGGCAGAAGATAGAAGGGAAGATTTTGGAAGAAGCGGAAGCTATTATCAATAAGGATATTAATTTTAAAGAGCATAAGATAATCGTCATTGCCAAGGAAGACTGGCATCAGGGAGTTTTAGGCATAGTCGCCTCAAAAATCGCGGATAGATTTTATCGTCCGGCTATCGTCATCTCTTTAACCGATAATCTCTGCAAGGGTTCAGCCCGCTCCATCAAAAATTTCCATTTATTTGACGCGCTTACCGAATGTAAAGGTTTATTGAATTCTTTCGGAGGCCATGCGCACGCTGCCGGCCTTCTGATCACCCGCGATTCCATCGATGAATTCCGCAGAAATATCAATAAATTGGCGCATCAAAAAATGACTATAGAAGATTTGCTACCGAGTTTAGACGTAGATATGGAGTTGAGCCTGACGGATTTAAACGAAGAAGTAGTGGCAGAGCTGGAGAGCCTGGAGCCGTTCGGCTCCGGTAACCCCGAGCCGCTCTTTTACACCAGGAACCTTAAATTAAAATCCGAGCCGCAGACTATGGCGCGCGAAACTATTAAATTCTGGGTCACGGACGGTAAGGTTACGATGCAGGTGATCGGTTTCGGGATGAGCAGCTTTAAGGAGAGTTTGCAGAGCGCGGAGTCTTTTGACCTGGTCTATACCCCCAAGATAGATTCCTGGCGCGACGATTCCAGTATAATCTTGGAGATCCGGGATATATTCTTTAAGTAGTTTTAAGGAATTTGGGACGCCTTGGGGCTTTGACGATCTTGCCTTTTTTGATACACTTGGCGCAGACGTAGACTTTCCTGGGGTGCCCTTTGAGCACGATACGCATTTTTTGCAGATTGGGCAGGAATTTACGCATGGTCCAGCGGGCAATCTTAGAGCCGGTTCCGCCTTTAGCCTTGTACTGGCCTTTGCGGGCAATCTTTTTACCGGTCATTTCGCCTTTACCGCATATAATACATTTTTTAAGCATTTTGTCTTACTCCTTATTAACAGAGTTTTAAGTATACCCGAATTTAAGGTATTGTCAAGGGGATTATGAGCGAGATTTTAGAGGGTTTAAATAAAGAGCAGCTGCAGGCGATCACCCATAAAGAAGGGCCGCTTTTGATCATTGCCGGCGCGGGCACGGGTAAAACTACGGTGATCACCCGGCGCATTGCCTGGCTCTTATCCGAAGGCTTGGCTAAGACCGGAGAGATACTCGCGCTCACCTTTACCGACAAAGCCAGCCACGAAATGCAGGAGCGCGTGGATATCCTGGTTCCTTACGGCTACACGGATATCTGGATTTCTACGTTTCACGCCTTTGGCGACCGGGTTTTACGCGAGAACGCTATTATCGCAGGGCTTGACCCGGATTTTAAGGTCCTAACGCAATCCGAAGCCGAAGTATTCTTCCGCGAGCACCTTTTTGAGTTTGAACTTTCATATTTTCGTCCCTTAGCCGACCCCACCCGCTTTATCGAAGCCTTGATTTCATTCTTCAGCCGCTGCAAAGACGAAGATATTTCACCCGAAGCATTCCTTAAATACGCCCAGGATTTTGTGATTAAAACCAAAGAGACCCCGGATGACGCGGCTATGCAAGAGTTAGCCCAGCAGCAGATGGAGGTAGGCCTTGCCTATGCTAAATATCAGTC
>JAPLLN010000091.1 GCA_026387475.1 Candidatus Omnitrophota bacterium
AGAGATCCGCGCCTGGCGTATTCCCAACGGGCTCTGGATACATAAGGTTCGCGTCCCTATCGGAGTGATTGCGATCATTTATGAGTCGCGGCCTAACGTTACCGCTGATTGTGTAGGGTTATGTTTTAAATCCGGGAACAGCGTGATCTTGCGCGGCGGAAGTGAAGCGCTGAATTCCAATTTAGCGATCTATAAGATCTTGAAGGCTGTGCTTAAGAAGCACAATATCGCGGAAGGCGCGGTTAATTTGATCACTACCACTGACCGTAAGGCAGTGGATGAATTATTAAAACTAAACGAATACATCGACCTGGTCATGCCGCGCGGCGGGGAAGGCTTGATCGAAAAGGTTGTAAAATGCTCGCGAATACCGGTAATCAAGCATTATAAAGGTATTTGCCATGTCTATGTGGATGAGTGGGCAGATTTGAACATGGCGCATAAGATTTGTTTTAACGCCAAGGTCCAGCGGCCGGGCGTCTGTAACGCTATGGAGTCAATGCTAGTGCACAAGGACGCGGCAGTCAGATTTTTACCCGGGATGCTCAAAGAATTACATGAGGCGGGTGTAGAGATCCGCGGCTGCCCCCTGACTAAAAAAATCGCCAAGAATATCAAGATCAAGGCTGCTACCGAGAAAGATTACCGCACCGAGTATCTGGATTTGATCCTCTCGGTGAAAGTGGTAGAGTCTTTGGATGAGGCTATAGAGCACGTCAATAATTACGGCTCGCATCACTCTGATTCTATAGTAACCGAGAATTATGAGCACGCATTAAAATTTTTGAGATCAGTGGATTCAGCCTGCGTCTACGCTAATGCCTCGACCCGTTTTACCGACGGAAACCAGTTCGGGATGGGCGCGGAGATCGGTATTTCGACTGATAAGCTGCATGCCCGCGGTCCCATGGCGCTAGAAGAATTGACCACATATAAGTATATGATCTTTGGCAACGGCCAGGTAAGGGTATGAAAATAGGCATATTAGGCGGCACATTTAATCCCATACATATCGGCCACTTGATTTTAGCGGAAGAGGCGCGCGAAAAACTGGGACTGGATAAAATAATCTTTGTTCCGGCTTTTTTGCCCCCGCATAAAGATAATTCCGGCATTGCCCCGGCAAGAATGCGCCTGGATATGGTCAAGCTTGCCATAAAAGGGAATAACGCTTTGACGGTTTCTGATATTGAGATAAAACGCGACGGCCGCTCTTACACCATAGACACGATAAGGGAATTCAAGAAGACCTTTGTCAACGACGAGCTTTATTTTATCGTCGGTTCGGATCTTTTAAAATATCTGGATGTGTGGAAAGATCTAAACGAGATCATAAAAATGGTGAAGTTTATCGCCGCTACCCGTCCGGGCTATCCGTTAGAGAAGATCCCGTCGTATATTTCGACCCTGCCTATCCGGGCAGTGGATATCTCCGCGTTTGAAGTGCGCGAGGCGATAAAGAATAACCGGTCATTTCGTTACCTGGTTCCGGAAAAAGTTTTCGAGTATATCAGCAAAAAGAGGTTGTATAAATGAGAATAAAAGTTGCTCCGTCTATACTATCCGCGGATTTCAGCTGTCTCGACAGAGAGATCAACAAGGTTGAGAGGGCGGGAGCGGATTTGATCCACGTCGATGTGATGGATGGACACTTCGTCCCGAATATTACTATCGGGCCTGCGGTGGTAAAATATATCCGCAAGGTGACAAGCCTGCCGCTGGACGTGCACCTGATGATCGAGAATGCCGATAAATATGCCGATACATTTGTAAAGGCAGGGAGCGATATGATCACCGTGCATATTGAGGCGCTTTCGCTTTTTAAGATCAAGTCCTTGAGTAGAAAACTGCGCGCAAGGGGGATCAAATTCGGTATTTCACTTAACCCGGCGACACCTATTGCAAAAATAAAGAACTCTTTAAAGTTTGCCGACTTTGTATTGGTGATGTCGGTCAATCCCGGTTTTGGCGGCCAGGCGTTTATTCCTAGCGTTGTTCCTAAGATCAAGCAGTTGCGCAAGATATTCAAGAAAGACATCTCGGTCGACGGCGGGATAAACGAAGACACGGCAAAATTGGTAATTGACGCCGGAGCCAATATCCTGGCAGCCGGTTCGTATATTTTTAGCGCCAAAAACGTTAAGCAGGCCATAGAAAGGATAAGAAATGCAGCAGATTAAATTCGGCACCGACGGCTGGAGGGCCATCATTGGAGATACTTACACCTTTGAGAATGTGAGGATTTTATCCCAGGCTGTAGCGGATTATCTCGGAGGCGGAAAGAAAGTTGCCGTCGGATACGATACGCGCTTTATGTCCAAAGATTTTGCCAAGACAGCAGCGCAAGTTTTAAGCGGAAACGGGATTGAGGTCATGCTTTCGGATAGAGCTATCCCTACGCCGGCTTTAAGCCTGGCTGTCAGATCGAATAAATTAGACCTCGGCATCATGATCACCGCGTCGCACAACCCGGCAGAGTACAACGGATTTAAAATAAAAGACCGCACCGGCGGTTCAGCCAGTCCGGATATTACTAAAGCCGTAGAAGCCTTGCTTGAAAAGAATCCGGTAAAGCCGGCACGGGAAGAGTTGATCGCAAAGGTCGATATGACCAAAAATTATGTCGGTTTTATCCGTAAATACATCGATTTAAAGAAAATAAAGAGCAAGAGATTTAAGGTCTTGGTCGATTCGATGTACGGCGCCGGAGACGGTTTTATCGCCGAAATCCTCAAAGAGACAAATATAAAGATCGAATTTATGCATAACACCGTGAATCCTTCTTTTGGCGGGACAAGGCCGGAGCCGGTCGAGGAGAATCTGGAAGAATTAAAATCAAGGGTCAAGAAAGAAAAATTCGATCTGGGTATCGCCCTTGACGGGGATGCGGACAGGATAGCCGCAGTGGCGCCCGGCGGGGTATTTATCCACCCGCAGAAGATCCTGGGCCTGCTTGCCCTGCATTTAAATCAGGACCGTCATTGGTCAGGCGGGGTAGTCAAGACCATTTGCGGCACAAATATGATCGATAACATTGCTAAATCGCTTAAGATCAAACTTTATGAGACACCCGTTGGTTTTAAATATATCTCCAACCTTATGGAGACCGAAGATGTAGTCGCCGGCGGAGAAGAGGCAGGCGGGATGGGGGTTAAGAATTATATCCCCGAGCGCGACGGAAGTATGGCCGGTCTACTTTTGATCGAAATGATGGCCTACCGCGGAAAAAATATTTTAAAGATCCTTAACGAAACCGAAAAACAGTTCGGAAAATATTATTATGTTCGGGATGATTTGCATTTATCCAAGCGCGTTGAGCCTAAGAAAGAGGATCTGCCCGGGGAATTGCTCGGTAAAAAAGTCGTGAAGGTAGATGATTACGACGGAGTAAAGCTTGTCTGCGAGGACGGCAGCTGGCTTATGTTTCGCGGTTCAGGGACCGAGCCTATTATGCGCCTTTACGCTGAAGCGCAAAATCTAACAAGGGCTAAGAAGCTATTAGGATTGGGGAAAGATCTTTTACCCAAAGATGCTTTATAGATTATTCCGCTGGGTTTTCTTAATTATAGCAAAGGTTTATTTGAGGTTGGGGGTCAGGGGGAGTGAGAACATCCCCCGAAAAGGCGGTTTTATTCTGGCTTCTAATCATGTAAGTTTCATTGACCCGGGTGTTTTAGGGTGTGCCTGCTATCGTCCTTTAAGTTACATGGCCCGGGATACGCTCTTTGATGCGCCTGTTTTAGGGCTGTGGATGCGCGCGGTAAATTGTATCCCGGTAAAACGCAAAAGCGCGGATATCTCGGCGATAAAAGAAGCGATGAGGCGGGTCAAACAGGGAGGGGCAATAGGCCTTTTCCCGGAAGGAACGCGTCAGGTTACCGAGGTCCCCGAGCGCGCCGAGGCAGGTGTCGGTTTTTTGGCCGCAAAACTTGAAGTTCCGGTGGTGCCCGCATTTATTAAAGGCGCTCAAAACGCGCTTCCGAAAGGTAAGAAGTTTATGCGCCCGGCAAAGGTAACAGTATTCTTTGGTAAGCCGATAATATTTAACAAGCAGATGTCTCGTGATGATGTCGCTCAAGCTATACTTGAAGATATGAGGCAACTGGCAGCAGAAAGCAGTAAAAATTCGAAGTAAAGGAGGCATTAGTTACGCGAATCACTTAGCTTAAGAAAAACTTAATACTCAAACAAAATAAAATATAAAGGAGATTTACTAAAATGGTTGAAGAAAAATCAGAATTAGAAGCATTGTATAATCAAAGTATCAAGGTAATGAGGGAAGGGCAGGTGGTCACCGGAAAGATCGTGGCCATTAAGTCCAAGGAAGTCCTGGTTGATGTGGGTTTCAAGTCCGAGGGTATTGTGGCGATAACGGAATTCACCCAAGCCGACCTTGAAATAGGCAAAGAACTGGAGTTTTATCTGGAATCCCTGGAGAACGACGCCGGCGTGATGATGCTCTCGCGCGAAAAGGCAATACGCATTCAGGGCTGGGATAAGATCGTAAAATATTCTCAGGACGGCACTCTCGTCGACGGAAGGCCGGTCAAGAAGGTCAAGGGAGGTTTTCTCGTTGATGTCATGGGCGTTGAGGGATTTTTACCATCATCTTTGTCATCGTTCAAGAATGTGCCTGACAAAGACATCCTCTACAAACCTTACAAGTTTAAGATCGTTAAGATCAATAATCTGCGCCGCAGTTTGATCGTAAGCCGCAGGGAAGCAGTGCAGAAAGAAAAGGACGCGGCCAAAGACAGGATCTGGCAAGATTTGAAGATAGGTGAAGTCGCTCCCGGCACTGTCAAGGCGATCACCGATTTCGGCGCGTTTGTGGATTTAGGCGGCGTGGACGGTTTGCTGCATATCACCGATATGTCATGGTCAAAGATATCGCATCCGTCAGAGATCGTGGCTTTGGGGGACAAGATCGAAGTAATGATCTTGAATATGGACCGCGAGTCCGGAAAGGTATCGCTTGGTTTAAAGCAGCGGCTCCAGGATCCCTGGCAGGATATCGAAAACAAATTCTCCGTAGGCGCCAAGATCAAAGGCAAGGTTGTTAACATTCTGCCTTATGGTGTTTTCGTGGAATTGGAAAAGGGGATAGAGGGCTTGATCCACGTGTCCGAGATCTCCTGGACCAAGAGGATAACTAATCCGAGCGAGATGTTCGCCATCGGAGATATGCTTGAGACCCAGATCATCAGTGTAGACAAAGACGCGCGCAGGATTTCGCTTAGCCTTAAACAGCTGGAGCAGAATCCCTGGACCGAAGCAGAGGGCAAATTTCCCGTCGGGACCAAGGTCTCCGGCAAGGTGCGCGGATTTACCGAATACGGCGCATTCATCGAGCTGGATTCAAGCCTTGAAGGAATGATCCATGTTTCGGATATGTCTTGGACCAAGAGGGTCGCGCACCCGCAGGATGTTTTAAAGAAAGGGCAGAAAGTAGATGTTTCTATCCTTTCCGTGGATACCCAGAACAGGCGTATTTCTTTAGGCTTAAAGCAGCTTCAGCCTAATCCCTGGACGGAAATCGCGCAGAATTATCCTGTGGATACCGCGCTTGATTCGGAAGTGGTCAACATCACCGATTTCGGCGCGTTCGTCAAGATCAGCGACGAGCTCGAAGGCCTGGTTTATTCCAGCGAGATCGACAAAGACGTGTTGAGCCAACTTAAACCCGGAGATAAGCTAAAGGTCAAAGTCATCAAAGTGGATGTGGAGCAGGCCAAGATAGGGTTAAGCGCAAGAATATAAGGAAAAATATGGATATTAATAAGCAATTAGAAGTAATCAAGCGCGGGGCAGTGGACATAATTTCCGAAGACGAGCTTCGTAAGAAACTCGACTGGAGTA
>JAPLLN010000053.1 GCA_026387475.1 Candidatus Omnitrophota bacterium
AAAAAGTTTTTCTTTGCGGGCTATATCCTGATTTAAATAACGCGCATCCTCTTTAACATCTAGAATATAAAGCGGCTTGTTTTCTTTGGCTACTATGCCGGCGATGCCTTCGCCCAGCCGGACATTCGGCTTTTTGTTGTAAGCCTCCGAAATAGACTGGGTCGCCCGGACCACCAGCTCTTTTCTATACGGGTCAAGGAGCATAAGCGACGATATCTTAGAGTTCATAATTTCCGCCGTCACCTGTACGATAAGACGCAAAAGTTCTTCCAGATAGAGGCCTGAAGTTATAAGATTAGCTACCTTAGATAAAGCTTCTATTTGTTTGACATAAATCTGGAAATTCTCTTTCTTTTTGGCCATTTATATCCCTTTCAAGAATTCCCGCATCCGGCTTAAGGCTTCTTTTAGATTCTCAAGGCTGGAAGCGTAAGATATGCGGATATAGTCGTCGTAGTCACAACCAAAAGCAGTCCCCGGGACTACCGCTACTTTCTGCTTTTGCAGAAGTTCCTTGGAAAACTGCATTGATTTCATCCCTATTTTCTTTAATGAAGGAAACGCGTAGAAAGCGCCCTCGGGTTTAGAGCAGATAAGGCCCAGGTCATTAAGGCCGCTTACCACGAGCTCTCTCCTTCTCTTATATTCCCGTTTCATTTCTTCAACTGATTTCCTCCCGCTGACTAGCGCTTCGCACGCCGCCATCTGAGAGGTAATGGGAACGCACATGATAGTATACTGATGTATTTTAGTCATTGCCGCAATGATTTCTTTGGGGCCGCAAGCAAAACCTATTCTCCAGCCGGTCATGGCATAGCTTTTGGAAAAACCGTCCAGATAAACAGTGTTGTTTCTTGCTCCCGGCAAAGTCGCAAAAGGCGTATGCTCAAAATCATAGGTCAGGTCTCCGTAGACCTCGTCAACTATACAGAGCACTTTATGTTTAAGCAAGATTTTATTGAATTCGCTCAATTCTTTCCTGGTGTAAGAAACGCCCGTAGGGTTTGTCGGATAATTTAAGATTATCGCCTTAGGCTTCTTCTCCAGATATTTTTTCAGAGTCTTGGTGGTAAGCTTGAATCCGTCAGGACGGGTATCGATATATATAGGAACTCCGCCGGCCAACTCCGTGACCGGGCCGTAAGAAACATAACTCGGGATAGGGATCAAAACCTTATCACCGGGGTTAATGACCGCGCGCAAAGCTAAGTCCAGGCCTTCGCTCACTCCCACCGTGATCAGCATTTCATCGTCGGGAGAATACTTAAGCCCGTGCCGGATCTCCAAATACCGGGATAATCCCAGGCGGAGCTTATAGAGCCCTTTATTAGAAGTATAGGAGGTAAACCCCTGTTCCAGAGAATAAATCCCTGCCTCGCGTATGGGCCAGGGGGTGACAAAGTCCGGCTCACCCACGCCCAGGGAGATGACATCTTTCATCCCCAACACGAGGTCAAAGAAAGCCCGGATACCGCTGGGCTGCATCTTGTCGACTTTTTTAGAAATCAATTCTTTCATTTTAATACGATATTGCTATCCTCTTATTCTCTTCCTTGTGCCTTAAAATCACTCCGTCTTCCTTGTATTTCTTAAGCATAAAATGCGTGGCTGTCCCGCGCACGTTCTCTAAACAAGAGAGCTTCTCCGCCACAAAGCTGGAGACTGTCTGCAGGTTCTTCCCTTCCACGACTACCAGCAGGTCATAAGTCCCGGAGATAAGATAGCAGCTGGTGACTTCGGGGAAAGAATATATCCTCTCGGCTATGCGCTCGAATCCCAGGTCCTTCTGCGGGATGATATTGACCTCGATAAGGGCGCGCACCGTCGGTTCTTCCTGTTTCAGAATATCTTTATTGATCACGGTCTTGTATTTTAATATAACCCCTTCTTTTTCGAACTTCCTGATCGCCTCTTTTATCGCCGCGGGCTTTTTCCTGAGCATCTTAGCGATCTCTTCCGGAGTAATACGGCTATCCTTTTCTAATACCTCGAGTATTTCGTCCATTTAAGCCCCTCCTTTATTTAACTTCTGATTTATTACGTCGCACAAATAAGCGGCGGTAAAAGGCTTGGTGATATAATCATCTGCTCCGCAGGATTTTGCCCGGCAGATACTCTCATCGTCGCCCGAACCGCTCACCATGATCACCCGGATCTTCTTATCGATCTCCTTGATCTTAGCTAAAATATCTATTCCGGACTCGCTCCCCAGCCTCAAATCCAGCAACACAAGCTGCGGGCTCTCTTTTTTAGCCAGCGCCAGCGCATCCGCGCCGTTTAAAGCGGTAAAAACAACAAAATTCCGTTTAGTAAGGAAACTCTTGGTAACACTGCAGATCTCTTCCTCATCGTCAACCACCAATATCCTGGAGGTTTCCATAGAATTAAATAATACCATATTTAGGCGGGCGTTGCAATGAGATATAGCTGCGGGGATTTAAAGCTGTTCCGGATGATGCTTTACCACCTTAGCCTCGACCATGTAGATCACGTCCTCGGCAATATTGGTGGTGTGATCGCAGATACGCTCCAGATGGCGGGCGATCAACAGTAAGGGGACAGCGCGGTCTGCGGTCTTGGCGTCCTTGGCCATATAATCGTTGATCAGCTCATCCTGGACCAGATTACGCAATTTATCAGCCTCGGAATCGGCAAGCACTACTTTTTTCGCCAGATCAACGTCTTTGTTTACAAACGCGTCAATGGCGTCGCGCACCATACTCTGGGCTATAGTCGATAATTTAGGGATATCGATCAGCGGCTTAAGCAGGGGCTTATCCACCAAGGCCAATACGCGCTGGCAGATATCCACGGCGAGGTCAGCGATGCGCTCCAATTCCGCGTTTACCTTCATCCCGGTAGTAATAAAACGCAGGTCTCCGGCCATAGGCTGGTGCCTGGCGATCAAGTCTATACAACGCTCGTCTATGACCAGCTCCAATTCGTCGATCTTGCCGTCGGAAGAAATAACTTCCTGGGCCTGGGCCTTGTCGCGGTTCTTCAGCGCTTCAATAGACTTAAAGATCGCTTCCTGCGCCAGAACGCCCATCCTTAGAATCTCTTTATGCAACTCTCTTAACTCTTCATCAAAGTGCCTCTCTATCATCCGTACCTCCCTGTAATATAATCTTCGGTTCTTTTATCTTTTGGCCGGGTAAATACGTCATCCGTCCTGCCGAATTCGACTAATTCGCCTAAAAGCATAAAACCCGTATCGTCGGAAACGCGCGCCGCCTGCTGCATATTATGCGTGACTATTATTATAGTATATTTATCCTTTAGTTCACGCATTAATTCCTCTATTCTGGCGGTAGCCTGCGGGTCGAGCGTTGAGCACGGCTCATCCATTAAAACGATGTCGCTCTTGACGGCGATAAGCCTGGCGATGCAGAGCCGCTGTTTCTGTTCAAGCGAAAGCCCCAGCGCGGGCTTCTGCAATTTATCCTTCAAATCATCCCAGAGAAGCACCGCCCTTAAACTCTCTTCCGCTATCCGCTCGAGATTATCCCGCTTAAGATTCTCTCCGTGAACGCGCTCCCCGAAAATCACATTTTCAAAGATAGAAAGCGGAAAAGGATTAGGCCTTTGAAAGACCATCCCCACCTTCTTGCGCAGGCTTACCAAATCCGTGCCGTTAGCCAGAATATTTTCCGTATCTATTATTATTTCCCCTTCCGTGCGCACGCCTTCGATCAGATCATTCATCCGGTTAAATGCGCGCAGCAAGGTAGACTTACCGCAACCCGAAGGCCCGATGATCGCCGTGATCTTCTTTTCGATAAATGAGGCGCTTACATTTATCAAGGCGTGAAAATCGCCGTACCAGAGATTCAGCTTATTTACTTCTATTTTAGCCATTATCCGAATTTCCCGCTGATATACCCCTCTGTGCGATGATCAGAGGGCGCCGTAAACATCTTATCCGTAATGTCGAGCTCGATCAATTCCCCGCTTAAAAAGAACGCAGTCCTGTCTCCGACGCGGGCGGCCTGCTTGACATTATTAGTCACCAGGACTATGGTGTAGTTCACCTTCAGTTTAAGCATCGCGTCTTCCACCTTCGCGGTCGAGATAGGGTCAAGCCCGGAGCACGGCTCGTCAAACAAGATCACCTCCGGCTCTACTGCCAGCGTGCGGGCGATACAGAGCCGCTGCTGCTGGCCTCCGGATAATTTAAAAGCGGATGTCCCCAGCCTGTCTTTTACTTCATCCCAAAGATACGCCTCTTGAAGTGATCTCTCGACTATATCAGAAGTAGCGGCCTTGCTCTTCAGGCCGTGCATCCTGACTCCGTACGCCACATTATCAAATATCGAAAGCGGCAGAGGCAGAGGCAAGGCAAATACCGTCCCCACCCTTTTACGTAAACTCTCCACATCCAATTCCGAGGTTCTTCTTCCGTCGAGTTCTACCTCTCCGGACATTTTAAAATTCGGATGCAGCTCATTCATGCGGTTAAGCATGCGTAAGAACGTCGTCTTCCCGCTGTTCGCCGGGCCGATAACGCTTAAGATCTCATTACGCATTATCTTCATGCTCACGCCCTTTAACGCCTGGGCGCTGCCAAACCAGATATTTAGGTCATTAATATTAAACTTTACCATTTCTTTTTCTTCCTGAACTTATAGCGGATAATGATCGCGGTCAGATTCATGAACAAGACCAGGGTTAGCAACACCAGCGCAGTCCCGTAACGGATCTTTTCATCCACATTAGGCACCTGCGTTGAGATCACATACAGATGATACGGCAAAGCCATTGCCTGGTCAAATATGGATTTCGGCAACTGCGGAAGATAAAAAGCCGCCACCGTAAACAATATAGGCGCCGTCTCCCCGGCTGCGCGGCCGATCCCGAGGATTGTCCCGGTGATAATACCTGGTATGGCGTTCGGTAAGACAATATGCCTGATAGTCTGCCATTTACTTGCGCCGAGAGACAGGCTTACCTCGCGGAAAGATTGCGGCACACTCTCAAGCGCTTCGCGCGAAGTAGTAATGATTATAGGCAAAATCATAATGCCTAAGGTAAGCGAACCAGATAAAATAGATGCGCCAAACTTAAAGAATACCACAAATAGCGCCAACCCGAAGAGCCCGTAAACTACAGAAGGGACTCCCGCAAGATTTACAATCGACAACTTTATCATGCGATTAAGAAGGTTCTCTTTGGCGTATTCACTTAGATATATGGCTGCCAGAAGCCCGATAGGCAAGGCAAAGATGATTGCGCCCAACACCAGATAAACCGTTCCCACTATCGCCGGAAAAATCCCGCCCGCGCGCATCCCCTGGCGCGGTATGTCGGATAAAAACTGCCAGTTTATTGCCGGAAGTCCTTTTACCACGATGATCACTACTACCATTCCGACAGGGACTACGATCAAAAGGGTAGCTAAAAACAAAAAGAAAAAAGCGATTTTCTGGTTACGCTTGGGGTTTCTCATATCTTTTTTGTTTCCCGGTGCAGGAAGAGGTCCGCAGTCACGTTAATGGCAAAACTTATTACAAACAAAACAATGCCTATGGCGAAAAGCGCAAAATAATGTTCGCTCCCCACCACTGCCTCTCCCATCTCTGCTGCCACTGTCGCAGTAAGCGTGCGCACAGGCTGCAATATTGTAGTTGGGATTACCGCGGCATTACCGGTTATCATCATTACTGCCATAGTCTCGCCGATGACCCTGCCGATACCCAGCATCACCGCGGCAAGTATTCCGCTGGAGGCTGCGGGAAGCATCACCCGCCAGATAGTCTGCCAATGCGTAGCGCCCATTGCCAACGCCCCTTCCTTGTATGATCTTGGGACGGAATAAAGCGCATCCTCGGCGATGGAGACGATCGTAGGCATGGCCATAAAGGCAAGCATCACCGAGCCGGCTAAAGCAGTAAGCCCGGTCGGAAGGTTAAAGATGTGTTTTATCCAGGGCACAATAGTGATCATGCCGATAAAACCTAAGACGACGCTCGGTATAGCGGCCAACAATTCTATCCCGCCCTTAAGTGTCTCCTTGATCTTGCCCGGTGCGATCTCCGAAATATAGAGCGCGCAGGCAACACCTATCGGGATAGAGATGGCAGCTGCCCCTATTGTAACCACCAGCGAGCCTAATATTAACGGCAGAATACCTAATTGCGGAGGTTCGGATATCGGATACCAGCTTTTTCCGGCGAGAAATTGAAGAGGGTTTACGAATTTAAAAAGCGACAACCCCTCTTTAAGGAGGAACAAAAAGATGAGGATGACAAAAAAGATAGAAGCCAACCCGCTGATCAGGACCAGCTTCTCTATGATAAACTCTTTGAGTTTACGCACGTTAACTCTTATTTTACGGGTACAAAATCAGTTTTTAATACTATCTCCTGCCCGTCCTTAGAGAGCGTGAAATCTACGAATTTCTTAACCAGGCCCTGCGGCTCTCCGTTAGTGTATAGAAAGAGCGGCCGTGAGATAGGATATTTTCCGTTCACCACATTTTCAATAGTCGGCACTTCATAAGGAGATTTATCATCCTTAGCTACGTGGACTGCTTTTTGTTTAGGCGAAATATACCCCATACCGTAATAGCCTATTGCCGAAGAGTTATTCGCTACTTCGTCGGCTATCGCCTGCGAAGAGGGAAGCATGAGCGCGCTGGAGGAAAACTCCTCTTTAGAGTTAGGGTCCAATTTCCTTAAAACGTGTTCCTTAAAGTATACGTGCGTCCCGGAATTTACTTCCCGCGAGAGGAGGGTGATCTTTGCATCCGCCCCTCCGACATCTTTCCAATTGGTGATCTTTCCGGTAAAAATCTTGGCAAGCTGGTCAATGGTCAACTTGTCCACCGGATTTTTCGGGTTAACTACTACTGCCAGCCCGTCGAGCGCAACTTTTATTTCTTTGGGGTTAATCCCTTTTTTTTGAGCAAGGCCGATTTCTTTATCCTTGATACTTCTTGAAGCCATGGCAATATCACAGGTTGCGCTAATTAAGCTTGAGAAGCCGGTTCCCGAACCACCGCCGGTAACCGCCACAAAATCTCCGCCATTCTTCTCCATATACTTCTCCGCCCAGGCTTGACCGAGGTTGACCATAGTGTCCGATCCCTTGACCTGGATCGAGTTCGCCTTTGCACCATACGCCAGGCCGAAAAACATTACCGCGATTACAGTGATTAACGATTTTTTTAGCATTTAGCTACTCCTTATTAAATATATTACCTTTTTATTGTTGTTTTTAGGTTAACGCTATGTAAAATACGTGTAAAATCTAGAAAGATAGTTTCAGCTTGGTTCCCAGAACATTAGCATCCGTCCAGGTGCTGCCAGTACTGATATAATTCTTGGTGCTCTGGAGCATGTAATAAACTTCCCCCCTCAAGTTTTTTGTTATCAAGAAACTTAAGCCTGCGTAAGCCCTGTTCTGGTTTAAGTCCGTACCGTTAAACCTGACGAATATCTCATCGGATAGATACGGCTGGATTTCAATTTTGGTGAATTTCCAGGGGAATTTCATAGTGATCTTGTTACGATACCTTCCGGAGTCCACCTTATTATAGTCATAGGTGCGGTATTCAAAGCGGTTGCGGGAGTCAAACTTAAAACCCGCCAAATCCCAGAACAGAGTAGCCACAAGGTATGGTTCATTTTCAACCCTGAACGACTTATTCTGCATTTCTTTTATATAGCGGTAGCCTAGTCCGACATTCAGGTGCTTATTGACATCATAAACATACCCTATGTCATAGTGCTGATAATAAAAATCGCTGGCATTGTTGCCCAGGCGGAATTCCTGCTCGAATACCAGTTTCGAAGTTTTATTGAGCTTCATCTCTTCGACATCGGTATTCCAGACCTGAAAATCATGGTTATCAAAAGCAAAAGCGGGCTTGATTACTGCTAAAACAGCAATTAGCATCAAGAAATATAACCTTCTCATCTTCTCTCCTTTTAAATATCTCGTTTATCCATTTACTTAAAGCACAAAATACGCTTAACTCTAACAACCTTCACCTCCTTTCTTTAGCTTCTGAAAGGAGTATAAAACAAGGCGGTTAAGAGCGCTTGAAGGAGAAGTTAAATGTAGGTAAACTTTTATTCACGCGAAATAGAGAGTATTTTGTAGCGTAATGTTCCTGCGGGTATTTTGATTTCGGCTATCTCCCCGGCCTTGCGGTTCAATAGCCCGCTTCCTACGGGAGAAGTAACGGAGATTTTATTCAGGGAATAGTCCGCCTCTGCTTCGGCGACAAGCATATAAACCAACTCTTCCTCGGTATCCAGATCTTTGATCTTTACTATTGCGCCGATCAGGACCTCATCGGAAGACATATTTTCATCATCGAGTATCTTCGCGCCGGCAAGCTTCGATTCCAGCTCGGCTATTCTTTTCTCATTCATACCCTGGGCATCTTTTGCCGCGTCGTAATCCGCATTCTCCGAAATATCCCCGTGGTCGCGCGCCTTGCCGATAGCCTTGGATATCTCGCGGCGTTTAGTCGTTTTCAGATACTCGAGTTCTTCTACGAGTTTTTGATGGCCTTTTCTAGTCAGATATATTTCATTCATATTAATCCTTAGGGATTATAAAAAATAACTTTGAACCGAGGCCTTCGGTGCTCTCCACGCCAACGGTTCCTTCATGCAGCTCGATTATATGTTTTACGATAGACAGGCCCAAGCCGGTCCCGCCGAGCTCGCGCGACCGGGCCTTATCCACGCGGTAAAATCTCTCAAAAATACGCGGAATATCCTTTTCGGGTATCCCCTGGCCGGAGTCTTCGACAACTACTTTGATTTTGTGGCCTAAATCTTCGCTATAAATACGTATCCCGCCTTTTTCTTTGTTAAATTTTATGGCGTTATCTATAAGGTTGATAATGACCTGTTCTAATTTTAATTTATCGGCCTTAATCGCAACATTACCCGCCAAACCATTATCTACCGTAATACCCTTCTTCTTGATCTGCGACCTGAAACCCATTATGACTACGTCAAAAACATTCTTTAAATCGACTCTTTCGAATTTCAAAGCGATCTCCTTAGATTCGATATGCGATAACTCCAGGAGGTCATTGATAAGATTGTTTAACCTGTCAGTATGGTCCTGGATGATGTTTAGAAAATTCCGGCTCTCTTCTTTATCCTCTAAGGCGCCCTCCAAAAGAGTCTCCACAAATCCCTTTATAGAAGTAAGAGGGGTTTTTAACTCATGCGAAACATTAGCTACAAAATCCGAGCGCACCCTCTCCAGCTTCCTTATTTCGGTTATGTCATGGATGACTAACAGGCAACCGCTAATGCGCCCCTCTTCAAAAATAGGAGTGGCGTTAACTTGAAACACTCTCTGCACCGGCCAAGATAAATTTAATTCTTCCGACACGGCGGACTTATTCTCCAAAACACCACTGATCACTTCCGCCAACTCATTATTACGTATCGCCTCCAGGAATAATCTCCCTTCAGCCTCATTCTTTTTAACGCTAAACGTATTCTCAATGCTGGGATTTATCGAAATTATGCGCGTATCCTTATCCACGGCGATCACGCCCTCGACCATGCTCGCCAGAATTGCCTGGATAGCGTTATTCTGCCTCTCCAGGAGAGCTATCTTACCGCTTAAAAGTTCCAGCGTCTTTTCCAGCTCTTTTATCTTATCTTTGCCTGCCGAGAACATCACTCTTCCGCCTCGAATCTGTATCCGTAGCCTTTGACTGTGACGATGTATTTGGCGCAAGCCTTCAACTTTTTACGGAGTGTCCGGACATGCACATCCACTGTCCGCGTCTGAATTTCAATGGCGTGGTCAAAACCCCAGATAGTATCCAGCAGATAATCGCGCGAAAGCACTCTCCCCTTTGCCTGGATCAATGTTTTTAAGAGTTCGAACTCTTTTGCGGTTAACAGCACAAGCTTATCCTTGACCGTTACTGCGATCTTGGAAAAATCTATTCCCAAATCACCGATTTTTAATACCTCGGGCAATTTTTCCTTATCTTTGGCCCTGCGGGTCACCGCTTTAATGCGCGCGATAAGTTCGCGCGGGCTGAAAGGCTTGGTCACGTAATCGTCAGCGCCCAATTCAAGGCCGACGATCTTATCCGATTCCCGCGACTTAGCGGTAAGCATTATTATAGGTATCCCCGAAGTCGTCCGCTCCTTCTTCAGTTCCTTACAGACTTCCAAACCGTCCACACCGGGGAGCATAAGATCAAGGAGGATCAAATCCGGATGCTCGCGCACAGCCAGATCAAGCGCATCCTCTCCGTCGCGGGCGATAGAAGTCTTGTACCCTTCCTTTTTAAGATTATAGTCGAGCATCTTAGCGATATCTTTTTCGTCTTCCACTATAAGTATTTTCTCTTTCATTTGTTCTTCCCCCTGCAGATATTGACGCAGACGCCGCAGATAAATTGCTCGACCATTTTGCGGCGGTTAAATTCTCTTAACTTTTCCATACAGCGAACCGGATCAAAATCTTTGACTTCTTCCCTGATCGCGCCCGCAGGACACATTTTAACACAGATTTGGCAAGGCGCGCACTCTTCTTTTCCCGGCTTATCCGCCTTTAAAGGCATATTAGTCAATATCGTGACCAGGCGCAGCTGGCTTCCGAAGTCTTTGTTTACCAGAAGATTATTTCTCCCGATCCACCCAAGGCCGGCCATAACCCCTAATCTCTTGTGCGATACATGCCCGGACTGCTTCTCCCAGTCGATGATCTGCGAGCTAGGGATGGGAATTGCAAAATAGCCTTTCTTTTGTATCAGGTTCGCGAGTTTAAGCGCGATTTGATCCAATAATAAATTGACCATGCGGTAATGATAAGAATACAGGCGGGTAGGCGCGTCAACTACCTCATTAAGGATGCTCGGAGATAACCTTGCTCCTACGCATATTGCCTTTTCGCAATTTGCCAGCGTCTCCTTTTTAAGGAAAAAATCATCTTTGATAGCGCTGATATCCGCCACGCCAAAAATATCCGCGCCCTGATCCAGGCAAAATTCTTTCAGCTTTGAATAATTATCGGTTTCAGGCGCCATTTAACTTCCTCAAATAGACCATCAGAATTGAAATCGCCGCCGGAGTCACTCCGGAGATACGCGATGCTTGGCCCAGATTAAGCGGCTTGAATTTAATCAGTTTTTCCTTAATCTCCCGCGATAGGCCGTTGACCCGGGAATATTCCAGGCTAACGGGGAGTTTTATCTTCTCAAGGTTCTCAAAACGCTCCACATCTCTAAGTTGCCTCTGAATAAACCCGCTATATTTTACCTCGATTTCCACTCCCGCGCGAACATTTTCAGGGATATCGAGCTTCGCTCCGTATACTTTCTCCAAATCGTCTAGGCTGACTTCCGGCCGCTTTAACAGCTCTTCCAGGGTCATAGCCTTCTTTAATTTATCCGACGCCTTCAAGCGCGTATCTTTTAAAAACTTGATCCCCTTATCAATATTGTGTATTTTATTTTTGACGATCTCGAATTCTTTTTTATCAAGCAGCCCCAGGCCATAGCCGATCTTGCCTAAGCGCGTATCCGCATTATCCTCGCGTAGGATTAGGCGGTACTCCACGCGGGAAGTGAACATGCGGTACGGTTCGTTCGTACCCTTGGTGGTCAGGTCATCGATCAAGACACCGGTGTAGCTTGAGGCGCGGTCTAAGACCAGGGGTTCTTTTCCTTGAACACGCAAAGCGGCATTTATCCCGGCAATTAAACCCTGGGCTGCGGCCTCTTCATATCCCGTGGTCCCATTGATCTGCCCGGCATTATAAAGGTTTTTCACCAATTTAGTTTCTAATGTCGGATAAATCTGTGTCGGCTCCACCACATCATGCTCTATGCCGTATCCGAAACGCATGATTTTTGCCTCTTCCAGGCCTTCGATCGAATGTATTAAATCCGTCTGCGCATCTTCAGGCAGGCTCGTGGATACTCCGTTAGGATAAATTTCATCCGTATCAAAACCTTGCGGCTCTAAAAATATCTGGTGGCCATTCTTATCCGCGAACTTTACGATCTTATCTTCAATAGAAGGGCAATAACGCACGCCGGTAGATTTGATTTTACCGGTATAAAGCGGAGAACGGTCTAAATTATCGC
This sequence comes from Candidatus Omnitrophota bacterium, assembly GCA_026387475.1. GTDB lineage: Bacteria > Omnitrophota > Gorgyraeia > Gygaellales > Profunditerraquicolaceae > JAPLLM01. The sequence continues at coordinate 12,083 of JAPLLN010000053.1, forward strand.
GGATGATCTGATGTGTTTTAGGATTGGTATAAGTGATATAGCATGGGATCTGGCGGGGCTTAAATTCTTTAGTCGAAAACGAAAACGGCTTTGGCGGCTCATCGCCGTACTGAGGCTTAGTCTTAGAAAAATTAATCGTCCTTCTATCTAAGCGCGGGCAGGTCCCGGTTTTAAAGCGTAAAATATTGAAACCTAATCCTCTTAGATTATCCCCGAGTCCGACTGCTGCCGGCTCATTTATTCTCCCGCCGCTGGTGTGTTTTAAACCGACATGGATCAGTCCGTCTAAAAAAGTCCCGGCAGCAATGACTACTGCCTTGGCGCGTATCTCTTCTTTATCCGTAACTACACCCGCAACCCGGCCGTCTTCAACGATTAATTTCTTTACCTGCGCTTCTTTAACTTCAAGATTATTAAATCCTTGCGTCAACTCGGTCATGTACCGGTTATACTGATACATATCGATCTGCGCGCGCGATGATTGTACCGCCGCACCTTTTGAGGCGTTTAAAATCCTGAACTGTATGCCGCAGGCATCAGCTGCCTTGCCCATTTGTCCGCCTAAGGCGTCGATCTCTTTAACGAGTTGGCCCTTGCCTACTCCGCCGATAGCCGGATTGCAGCTCATAGCCCCAATGGTCGCCTTATTTAAGGTAAGCATAACGACAGAGCAACCCATGCGGCTGGCAGCGCAGGCAGCTTCGATCCCGGCATGCCCGGCTCCGATCACAATTATATCTTTCATTATTTTATTAGCGGCGTTTTGAAATTCGTGAGGCAGACTGTACCCTTATTGCGCAAGCTTGACCAAAAGCGGCATTATCTCCCGGCCGAGGATCTCACCGATGGAGCCGAGTTTCGCGGCCCTTTCGGAGAAACTCATCGAGCCGTCAGGCTTGATGTTCCCGCCTGAAACTAAAATCGGCACAGGGTCTGCGGAGTGGGCTTTGATGGCGCAGACCGTAGAATGGTCTGCGGTTACCGCGACTATCGTATTCTGGATGTCTAAGGCGGGGATAAGATTGGCAAAGAAATATTTATCGATTGCCTCAATAATGCTTTTCTTTAATTTATAATCTCCGTCATGCGCCGGCTCATCCGGGCCTTTTATATGGACGTAGATTGCGTCAAATTTCTTGATCGACTCCAGCGCTACTTTCGCCCAGACCGGATAATCCACATCCAGATGCCCGCTTGACTCCGGTATATCGATGACATCTATCCCGGTCAATAAGGCAATTCCTTTTTCTACCGGCATCTGCACGAAAGAGCCGAATTTCAAATTAAACAAGCTCTGCATAGGCGGGAATTTGGGAAGATGGTCGCCGGCGTCGCGCGAAAGGATCACATTCCCCGGCATTTTGTTCTCTGCAACGCGTTTTTTGTTTACGGCCGCTTCATTCAAGACCTTATTTGATTTCTTGGTAAATTCGTTCAGCAACTCTGCCGCGGCGCGCGCTTCAGTCGAATTCTCATAACCGGGCATGGGAACGGATGTCGCCACAAAATTCTCGAACTTCTCTTTAGCCACTCCGAAGACGCCTTCGCGGTCATATGCCGGGTCGGTATTAGTGATCCATCCGGATAATTTGGAGCGTATCCCGCGGATGACTAAGATGCCGCGATGGCCGATGGTATTCTTAAACTCGAATGTCCCTGCGGACAATGTTACTTTTGAATTTATTTCTTTTGCCAGGGCTGTCGCTTCTTCCGTAGTAAGATTTCTTCCTACGCGCCTGTCCTTGATCGTGACCCCGTCTTCGGCAACCGTGGCAAAATTCACGCGAAAAGCCACATCGCCGTCATTGACCTTTAAACCTTCGGCAAAAGATTCCAGCGGACCGCGTCCGGTGTAAAATTTATGCGCGTCATATCCTAACAAACTGATGACCGCAATATCGGATTCAGGGGCAATGCCGCGTGCAACCGGATAAACTAAACCGGTTATCCCTTTCTGGGCCAAGCGATCCATATTAGGAGTGACCGCAGCCTCCAAAGGAGTCTTATCGCCTAAATCTTTTATAGGCAGATCGCCTAAACCGTCTAAAACTACATATATTATCTTTTTCATTTTAGCACTTGGAGAAACCGCAGGCGTGGCATTTCTGGCAGCCTTCTTCGTGGCGTAAAGCGCCTCCGCAGTCAGGACATACTCCGACGATATCCCCCTGGTCATCCAGGTCTTCGGCGGACAGATGCACGTCCTCGGAAGAATGCTTCATCGGTATGGCCTGTACTTCGGCCGCTAACTTTGCCGGGGCATTCACCAGCCTTCTCTCCACAACCCGGGCAATAGCGTCGGCGCAGGAGAATATCCTCTGGCCCTTCTCCCAAGAAGGCGAGGGGCAGCGGATATTGCGCAGCTGTTCGATTATCGCTTTGACATCGATTCCGGAACGAAAACCCAAAGAGACTAGGCGACCGACCGCTTCAAGCTGCGACGCGGCGCACCCGCCGGCCTTACCCATCTGGGTAAATAATTCAAACGGCCTTCCTTCTTCATCGACGTTTATAGTCACATACAGATTACCGCACCCCGTAGCTACTTTTGTAGTCGTCCCGATGATCACTTCCGGACGCGGGCGCGGGGCGATCTCTCTTTTCGACGGAGTAACCGCCTCTTTTACTTCCTGCTTCTGTCCCGCAGTAGGCTTACCCACATTTAAAACCTGCTCTTCGCGGCTCTTATCGCGATAAATCGTAAGGCCCTTGCATCCTAACTCATAAGCCAGAATATAAGACTTTCTCACATCCTCGATACCCGCGTCATGCGGGAAATTAATGGTCTTGGAAGTGGCATTGTGTACATACTTCTGGAATGCCGCCTGCATGCGCACGTGCCATTCGGGAGAAATATCATGGGAAGTGACAAAAACGCGTTTTACATCCGCGGGTATTCCTTCGACATTCTCGATCGAGGCGTTCTCCGCGATCTTTTCCATCAACTCGCGGCTATAAAATCCCTTAGCCTTAGCCATTTCTTCAAATAACGGCTCGACTTCCACCAATTTATCATTATCCATCACATTGCGGTAATAAGAAATTGCGAATAGCGGCTCTATGCCCGAAGACGAAGGCCCGGCGATAATGCTGATGGTCCCGGTAGGCGCGATAGTAGTCAAGGTAGCGTTACGCATTTTAACCGGGGCATCCTTTTTATCGTAAATACTCCCTTTAAATGCCGGGAAGGTTCCCTTGGTCTTGCCTAATTCAAGGGACTTCTTATTAGCCTCATTCATGATAAAAGACATCACCTTTTCCGCCAGCGCCACTGCCTCTTCGCTATTATAAGGTATACCTAAGCGGATCAGGAGGCTTGCCCAGCCCATGACACCTAGACCTATCTTGCGGGTCAATTTAGTCGCCTTCTCGATCTGCGGAAGCGGCGATTTGCTGACGTCGATCAGATTATCCAGGAAATGCACTGCCAGGCGGGTCACTTCTTTTAACTTATCCCAATCGATCTCGCAGCGGGTTCCGACATGCTTACACATGCGGTCTAAATTGATCGAACCTAAATCGCAGCTTTCATAAGGAAGCAGAGGCTGCTCACCGCAAGGATTAGTGCTTTCAATCATCCCCAATTTAGGAGTAGGGTTATACTGATTAATACGGTCAATAAAGATAACACCCGGCTCTCCGTTTTTATGCGCTTGCTTTACGATCAGATCAAAGACCTCTTTTGCGTTTATGCGTTTTACCGGCTTATGCGTATGCGGGTCGATCAGATCATATTCTTCGCCCTTACTTAGCTTCTCCATAAAGACATCGGTGATCGCCACTGAAATATTAAAATTAGTTATCTGGTTATTGTTTTCTTTACAGGTGGTGAATTCCATGATATCCGGATGGTCCACCCTTAATATGCCCATGTTTGCACCCCGGCGCGTCCCGCCCTGCTTTACTGCTTCGGTAGCCGCGTCATAGACTTTCATAAACGAGATCGGGCCCGAGGCAATGCCGCCGGTGGTCTTGACCATAGCGTTCTTCGGACGCAGGCGCGAAAAATTAAATCCCGTGCCGCCGCCGCTTTTATGTATCAGGCTGGTGACTTTCAGAGTTTCGAAGATCGATTCCATGGAGTCATCGATGGGAAGGGTAAAACACGCGGAGAGCTGGCCTAAGTCTTTGCCCGCGTTCATCAGGCAGGGTGAGTTCGGCATGAATTCAAGCTCTGTCATGATGCGATAGAATGAATTCTTAAGATTTTCTATTTCAGCGGGGCTCTTTCCGAAAAGCTTATCCGCGCTGGCTATGGCTGTCGCTACTCTTAAGAATAATTCCTCGGGCGTTTCTATTACCTTGCCTAATTCATCCTTTACTAGATACCGGCGCTCTAAAACCTTTAAGGCATTCTCGGAAAGTTTCAAGCCCATAGCAATTCCTCCAGCGTTGATTAAAATTTATAAAGACGTTCGAACTTTTTAACCCTGTTCAAGTATAGCTTAGCAATGATTATTGTCAAGGAAAAAATACAATATATGGTATTCTTCGAAGGTTTGACCACAACTAATTGTATTAAGAGCCGATGGGTTGAACTGACTCCCTGACCACTAATTCCGTAGGCAGGGAAACCTTTTTGATCTTGGCTTTTTTATCCGCGATGAGGCGGCTTAATTCTTTTACGCTATCTTCCGCCATCTTTATCAAGGGCTGCCTTACCGTAGTCAGCCCCACAGGCCCGTAAAGCCCCGACGGATTATCGTCAAAACCCACTATGGATATATCCTGCGGGATCTTCTTCCCGAATTCGCTGGCCACATTCATCGCCTCCAGCGCCATAGAGTCAGACCCGATAAAAATAGCGGTCGGCGGGTCGGCTAATTTAAATATTTTTTCCGCTGCCGCGCGCGCTGCCCCACGGGAGTAATCCGTATTTAAAATATACTCTTTCTGCACGGGAATATTATTAATCTTCAATGCCTTCTTGTAACCTTCGAGCCTCTGCGCCGCCGCTTGCGTGATCACATCGCCCGTAATATGCGCGATCTTCTTATGGCCCAGGGAAATCAGATAATCTACCGCTGCCTCCGCCCCTCCCACATTGTCTATTGCGATACAACTCACATCCAGGTCGTCAACGTAATTATTGATGACGACCGAAGGTATCCCCTGGGCGAGCGCTTCTTCCAATTGCGGCCGGTTGGAGATAATATCGGCGAAGATTATCCCTCCCGCGCCTCTTATGTTTAACGGCGAGCGGGAATCCGTCAGATGCAATAACAGATCCAGTTTCATCACCGCGCAGAGAGTGCCGATACCCCGGATCAGTTCCAGCGCGTAAAACGAATAAAATACGCCCTCATAACGCGGTATGACTAAGGCGATGACATTGCTTTTTCCCGTAGCCAGCCGCTGGGCAAATATCGACGGGGTGAAATGCAATTGCTTAACGGCATCCATCACCATCACCTTATTCTTCTCTTTGACGCTGGGGAATTTATTGATTACGCGCGAGACCGTAGTAATGGATACACCGGCGAGGCGGGCGACATCTTCGATAGAAACATTCTTGGAGGGGGTTTTTCTGACGCGAGTCATAATAATATGAAGACGCTGCTAAACTTTATCTGACGGTATCGCCTATCTTTATAGGCGTAGTTTCTCTTTTGATATCACAGGCCGAGATCGTCTTTCTTACCTGGATGACTTCGACACTTGCTATCGGTTTTTCATCGCGATAAATACGGAAAGCGTCTCCGACCTTAGAACCTGATTCTTCTCCCAGATCGACCACTACGAAATTATTATCGCGGTTTATCGCTAATATTTTACCCTTAACCGCCGCGTCCGTAGAAGACAAGCCCTTATTGGAATTCATATCCTGGGAAGGCCTCACTACTATCGCCGGCAATTCCACCGCGTTAGGTACCACGTCGGATTCCCCGGGCTTATTCTGGCGTATGGCATCAAGTTTGTTCTTTAAGTCGCCTATCTGGCCGGCCTTACCGGAGAGCATAGTCTCCATCTCATTGACGCGCCGCTCGAAACTCGACTTCTCTTCCTGCAAATCCTGGACCCTTCTCTCCAGCGAGATCTTCTTATCGTTCAAGCTTTTGATCTGGCGGGTAAGGACCTGATTTTCTTTTTTAAGCGCGTTGAAACTGTCCGCTATTTGGCTCTTGTCATTCTTCTCCCGCACCAGCTCGCCGGCGATGCTGTCGGATAATTTCTGATTGTAATCTATCTGGCGCTTAAGGTCATCGCGTTCGCTGACCAGGTTTCTTATGTCGAGCTCCAAAGAAGACTTCTGCCGCTGAAGCTCTTCGTTATTGATCTGGATATCCTTTAACTGGTTGCGTATCTCGCCTAGCTGCATCTCCAGATCGGTCTTGGCCTTTAAAATACTCCCCCAGTAAGCATCCGTCGCTTGAGGCTCAGCGGGCTCGGGCATCGGGATATTGTGCCTTGTCTGCAATTTCTCCGCGAGGCTATCCCTCTCTCCCTTGGCCTGATTATACCTGTTCTCCATATCCGCTCTTTCCCGCATGGCTGTCTGCAGGTCGTTATTCAGCAAGCCTATTTTATTTTCATAGTCGCGGAACTGCGTCTGGAGTTTTTCTATCTTACCGCTTAGCGAGGTATTCTCCGCTTTCAGGTCATCGCGCTGGCGCATTACTTCGCGCTTGGAATTAAGAGTGGATACGAAAAGAAAAAAACAGACTACCGATATCCCCGCAAGTCCGATCAATATAAATTTTGTTTTCTGCTCCATTACCCCTCCTTTACCATAATTGAGCAAACATTTTTTGCATCACCAGGCTTGCAGCTCCGAGCGCAACGGAATTTTCCCTTAACTGCGAATAGACTATCTTTAAATTATCCGCCGCTTCCCGGAAGGCCCACTCTTTCACGGTAGAACTTACTTTATTTAAGAAATCTTCCCCGGCCTCTTCGAAACCTCCGCCGATCACGGCCACTTCCGGGTTAAGGACATTGACTAAATACGCTACTTTTATCCCCAGCCTCTTTGCCGCAAGGTCCAGGGCAGCCTGGGCAATAGGGTCTTTGGCTTTGCCCGCGATAAAAACGCTTTTCAGGTCTACGTTCTCGATGTTGCTGGCGGTAAGCTTAAAGAATTTTGCCGCGCCTTCTTTATCTTTATTAAACCTCGCCTTCACGTCGTCGACGATACCGAGGTCGACTTCCCAGCGCTTGATGAAGCAGGAATTTCCCATCTCGCAATTAAAACTGTCCTGCTCTTTAAAATTATATACCGATATTTCTCCGGCGTAACCCTGCGAGCCGCGGTAAACTTCGCCGTTAAGCATTAGGCCTAGCCCGACGCCCGAAAATAAATAAATTACGTTTTTATAACCCTTCTCCAGGTCCAGCCAGTGTTCGCCGAAACAGGCGGCGGTGGCGTCGTTTTCAATGAGCGTGGGAAGATTAAATTCTTTCTCCATCAAACTCTTCAATGGGACATCAACGGAGGCGTAAGTATAATAATGGTCCATCTTCTGGGGCCAGTGGACCGAACCGTTATCTTTATTAATGAGCCCCGCCACTCCCACCCCGATGCCTTTGATATCCGAGGCATGTTCCTTGGAGCGGCGCAGGATCTCGCGCACTATTTCAAGAAGGCATTCGGAGATTTCTTTGACCGACGCCTTGGGCCGGGCGATCTGGGTCTTGGTAACGATGTTCCCTTTGAGGTCTACGAGCAGCCCGACCATGTTCATCAGGTTCAGGCCCACCCCTACTACAAAACCCGCCTGCGGATTCAGGTCTAAGAGTACCGGCCTTCTCCCGCCTTCGGAAACATCGAACTCTTTTTCGTGGACTAAATTACGTTTCAGGAACTCGTCTATATAATTAGAGATGGTGACGACATTTATCCCCATCTCTTTGGAAATATCCGGACGCGAAATCGGACCGCTTCTTCTTAAAATCTCTAAAATATCGGCGTTGCGCCTTTCCTTTTCCGAAAGTTCTTCTTTCTGGAAATCTAAACCCTTCATAGGACGCTAAATGGCTTTCCCCGTGGCTTTAATAAGTAATTTATTAAATTATTTATACTACTAAAACAGATATAAGTCAAGCAATTTTAAGAAGTAATGACAAGAGGGGCCCGGAAGGTTAATCTATGTCCGCGAAGTCCAACGCCCGGTCAAGAGTGCCGCTGGGAGCAAGCACTACCAGGAAAATAACCTTGGAACCGGGATCTTTATACGTAGTCGGGAAGCCGCTTTGGGCGCTCTGGGGGGTAGCAGACCCTAAATCTCCGGACCAGAGGTATTGCAACTCCACCTGCATGCACCCGCTGGCGCCGGATAATGCGCTGGAGTCCACCGCGATCTCGGAATTCGCTGCCGCACTGTAAGGATTCAGGGTTAACGACGCCCGGGACATGTCAAATTGGGAGTTTTCCTTTTTTAATGAATCATCCAGGAAGGCTAACAAGTTGCTTTCAAGCGCTAATCCACCCTCGATCTCCTTTAATCTGGCCTTAACCATAGTCTGCGTCTCGGAGAAATTGTTTTGCGCCTTTTCCAATAGCTTATTGTAATAAGCCTTGGCCTTAGGGTAATCTTTATCCCACTGGCTCAATAAACCCAGCTGATAGAGGCTGGATATGCTTTGCGCCGAGGCGTTCTTTTCGGCTAATTTCACAAAATAATCCGCGCCCTTATTCCTGTCCCGCAATATATAGGTAGAGATAACCGCTACCTTAAATGCAGCGCGATCAGCATACTTACTATCCGGAAAACGGCTGATAAGATTCGCATAAACATCCGCGCACTTCGCCCAATCCTTGGATTTCTCTAAGTTTAAGGCGCGCAAGTAGATTTGCTCCTCGTTTAAAGCTTCCTTCCCGCCGAAACCCTCCGCTTGAGCGAATATCTTTTCGGCATAAACCATATCTTTCTGGCCTTCTGCTTTATAACTGAACATCGAAGCGATTTCCGTAAGCTCCGGCACAACTTTTTCCTTAGGCAGAGATTTTACGGCTTTCTCTATATAAGAATCGAATATGCTTTCTGCTAGATCCAGGTTCCCCTCTTTATAGAAATTCACGGCTATCTGCTTAAGCTCGTCTAATTTTATATCCGCGGCAGTCAATTTATCCACATACATCCGGTAGATCTCTTTGGACCTTCCTTTTTCTCCGTACGAAGCTATCTTATCCGCGGCTTCTTTGATGACCGCCGGGTTGCCGTTACCTTTGGCGTATTCCGTTACCGCGTTAATCAGGCCGGTCAGCGTTTCCTGGTCAAAGGCATCCTGCTGGTCGCGATGGAACTGCCAGAGGAGCATATGCGATTTGATGTTTATCTGGTCATTAGGGGTTGTCCCGTCTATGGCCTTCTTAAGGTTCTCCACTATTTGGTCGCGATAGGTATTCCCCTGCGCAAAATACTCATCCCAACCCTGCGTCTCCTCCAAATACTTAAGCTGATTATACCGGGCGAGTGCTGCGTTATAATCAAGTGCCGGACAGGTATCATTCTTCTGCTTTACCAGAGAACTTATGAAATCGAAATATTCGTTGAATTTATGGTCTTTAAAATAAGCGGAGGCAGATTCATCCAGCGCAGGATAAATAGAGCTGTCGCATTTAGAATCCATTATCTTTTTGCTCAAATCCACAAGATTGACTTCTGCGGCATGACAATAAATCCAAAATCCAAATATCAAAATGCAAAATGACAAACCAAAATTCAGGATATTTTTCATTTCTTGCCTTTCTTTTTCGCCGCTAAATCCGGGTTTTTCCAGAATTCCTTTATCACATAATACGCCTTACGCGGGATGCGCTTATTTATTCCGTTCTCTACCTGCTCCGAGAGCGCAACGATCCCGAACCACTCCTCATTCATATTCTTCCCGCCCTCGACCCTTATATCGTAATAATAATTCCCGTTAGTCCATCCGCCTTCGGTATCGTGCGTCTTCCAGGCTTCAGCGTCGGTAGGGTTGCGCTTCCACCACTCATCGGTCCACTCGAATAACGTCCCGCCCAGGCAGTTCCCCTCGCCGGCCTTCTTCCCGGCCAGGTTATCGTATATCTGGCGCCACTGCGACCCTAAAAAGAACGCCTGCATATTCTGGTCTTCTTTTTTGGTAAACCCGTCATAGGCGTCGGCGCCAAACTCGGCGAAGTATACCGGCCGGTCATAAGTCATCTTAAGAGAGCGGAAAAGATTCCCGAATGTCTTTCCTCTGTATATTATGCAAGCGACCAGGTCCATATCCGGAGCGAATTTATTGGCGAATTCCAGCCCCACCAGTTCGCCGTTACCCAAAGCTACCGGGTGGTCCGGGTCTATTTTATGTATTTCTTTGGCGATATCGTTGACAAAGGAATAATAGATCTTGGCCTTCAGGGCGATCTGCTTCTGCGGATCAGGCTCTTTATCTATTTCGTCGTTTGACCAGGGATTGACGCGTCCGAGGCAGGAATAATTATTTTCATTACCCAAAACCCAGAAAAGAACACCTGGCTCGTCTTTGAGTGCTTCGACCATATCCAGCACGTTCTTCTTTACTTTATCCTGAAAGGCCTTATCCCCGTAAAACGGGCAGGGGTATTCCCAGAACCCCAGCCAGTCACCCAAAATGGTCCGGATGCCGTATTTTTCATAGAGATCCCTGATCACCATCTTGACTTCGCTGATATCTTCGTGGGACTGATAAAGCCTTATGGTATTTACCCCCATTTCGCGCATCAACTTCCCGTCGGCCAACCAGGGTTTGCCGGGATCAGACCACCAGTCATATTCGTGGCTCTGGCCTACCGGTATGGGGCTGTAACAGACGCCTTTGATGATATAGGGTTTGCCGTTGACAATAAGCTGATAGCGGCTCTCCGGTAATTTCTTTATGAAGACTTTTTTCTTCGGTGCAAAACCCATCCCCAGAAGCAGGGTAAAAATAAAAAGACTGCAAGCCGCAAGTAGAAAAAACTTGCGGCCTGCAGTCTTAGATTTGCTGATATTATTATTCGTACTTGATCTCATCCAGATAGAAAGTTACGCCGTCAGGATTATTGTCAAGATTGGCTGTCCAGCAGAAACCGCCGATGATATAGGACATATCCTTGCCCTTAAGATCGATGGTGTACTGGGTCCAGTCTTTGTTCAGGATGACCGGCCCGATGGTTGCGCTATCGGTATCGGAAAACTCACCCATGATGCCGCCGACCTTAAACTCTTCTATGCGTTCGCCGCCTTTTGCGCCGCGCGCCCAGAAAGTAAGTTTAGTGGCCTTGGAAAGGTCAAATCCGGCGTCAGTGCTCCCCCAGTTATACGGAGGATTCTGCCAGAATATGCCCGCCCAACGCGCTCCCTGGCTGGCCTTATTGTTATAGATCACTTTAATCGAGGTATCCCCTAAATAAGGATCCTCTTTTGAGCCGGTATCGATCTTGATATCACCGTAATCGCCCATCCAACCCGAAGGGATATAGTGATTCGAGGCAGATGTCCGGTCAGAATACACGTAGAACGGCATCGTCTCCTGCTTTTTCCCTTCCGGCTTTATATTAGCGTCCGCTTCGAATTTGATATCATCGATGTAAAATACCGCGCCATCGGGATTCAAATCGGAAGTCGCCACCCAGCCGAATCCGGCATTGACATAAGACATGTCTTTACCGGCAAGATTAACGGTGTACTGCTTCCAGGTATCGGTCAGCTCAATAGGACTGGTCTCCACGCTTACTGTATCCGG
>JAPLLN010000045.1 GCA_026387475.1 Candidatus Omnitrophota bacterium
AGACCGGGCACGCCGAAGCAGTCGAGATCGAATTCGATCCTTCTAAGGTTTCATTTAAAGAATTGCTGGATGTATTTTGGCAGATACATGATCCGACTACGCCTAACCGCCAGGGACCGGACGTAGGGTCGCAATACCGCTCGGCGATCTTTTATCATAATGACGAACAGAAAAATCTGGCTATTGATTCAAGGGATGCGCTGATAAAGTCCAAGGCTTATAATGTTCCGATAGTGACCGAGATCGTTCCGGTTAAGGAATTTTATCCCGCGGAGGAATACCATCAGCGGTATTATGAGAAGCACGGCATAAAACACGGATGCGCGGTGCCTATCAAGAAGAAGGCCCTGACTATCAGTATTTATAACGCTGAGACCGGTAAGACCGAACAAGTGGATAAAATCATCAAGACTGACGCGGAGTGGAAGAAGATACTCACCCCGGATCAATTCCGCATAACTCGCTTGGGAGAGACCGAACGGCCGAATACCGGGATGTGCGACCTGCCTAAAAAAGTCGGGCTCTATAAATGCGTTTGTTGCGGGACGGATCTATTTGCCGTGGGTACAAAATTTGAGTCCGGCACGGGTTGGCCGAGTTTTTATCAGCCGGTTTCGGAATTAAATATCATCGAGCGGAAAGATAATAACTTCGGGATGCATAGGACCGAAGTGCTTTGTGCCCGTTGCGAGGCGCATCTGGGGCATGTGTTTGATGACGGCCCGCCGCCCACTGGAAAACGTTATTGCATAAATTCGCTGGCGCTTAAATTTGAACCGGGTAAATAAAAGTTTATTCACAGGAAGGAGGAGCCCTTGAATAGAAAATTAATGATCATAGTCGCGGTAATCGTCGCAATATTTGCCGTGGGGATCATCAAGGATCAGGTGATAAGAGGCATAGTCACGGTCTCGGCGACAGGCATGACCGGAGCTCCGGTGCATATGGACGGATTATCTTTGGGCCTCTTCAATCAGACGGTGCGCATATCAGGCTTAAGGGTTTATAATCCGAAGGGTTTCCCCCGGGGTATACTTGTGGATATACCCAAGATAAAGGTAAGTATTGACCTGGGCGCTTTGTTTAAGAAAAGGTTGCATCTTAAGGAAGTCGAATTTGATCTTAAGGAGATGATCCTGGTAAAAAATAAAGACGGGGTGCTGAACGTAGACGCGCTTAAGGTCACAAAGGAGACGGGTAAGAAAGAGGAACCTAAGGAGGCTATGCCTATGCAAATCGATGAATTACGATTAAGCATCGGCAGGATTATCGTTAAGGATTACACCGGCCCAAAGCCCATAATTGAAGTCCACGATATTAACAGCAAGAAGATTTCCAAGAATATTACCAGCGCCCATCAATTAGTGATGTTGGTTTTAATGGAAGGTATGAAGTCTGCCGGAATAAGAGGCGCCCAGATGTACGCAGTTTCGGCTCTGGCTGGCGTGGCGATGCTTCCGGTAGCCGCGGGATTTACTCTGGCGGGAAAGGACAGCGCGACGCAAGATTTCAAGTCGAGCGAAGCGGCTGTTTTTAATGCAGGGCTTAAGGCCTTGGATTATTTAGGCAGGGTCACCAGGGAAGACTGGCAGGCGCGCGCCATAGAGGCGGAGGTCGATTCTGCGAGTATCGCCCTGAAGATATCTAAGAGTGAAACGAAGAAGACGCGCGTCACGGTCTCTGCCAGAAAATTCCTGATGCCTAAGCCTGAAATCGCAGCGGGGATAATTTATCAGATATCGGAAAAGGTCAGGTAGCTAAAAAGGAGGAGAGCATGGTCAAAAGAATCGGAGTTTTAGCCGTAGCGGGATTACTCATCACCAACCTTTACGGATGTATATTATTAGCCGGGGCTGCCGGCGGAGCGGGGACAGCGGTTTGGATAGGAGATAAACTTAGCGACCAGGTGAATGTTTCTTATGACCGGGCAATTAATGCAACACGTTCAGCGCTACGTTCGATGAAAATCGAGATCACTAAAGAGTCTAAGGGCACGGATGTGGCGCAGTTCCTTGCTAAATATTCCGACGGCAAACAGATCTGGATAGATATCCGGCCGATAACAGAAAATAGCTCAAAGGTAGATGTGCGCGTAGGCAGGCTTTCGCCTGATAAAGCGGCAGCAGATAAGATCATGAAACAGATCAAGCGTTATCTGTAACTTATGAAAAAACTACTCAAGATATTTATCTGGATAATCGCTGTTTTCCTGGTTATTTTTGTCTCTGCCAGTGTTTATATCGCATTTAACGGTAAGCAGTTAGTGGTCGATCAGATCGAAAAGAACTTGAAGATGAAGACGACCCTGGAAAAGATATCGCTAAGCATGCCTCTTAGCGTGCATCTGACCGGGCTTAAGATCGGGGATCTGTTTAAGGCGGACAAAATAAGCATTTCCCCGAATATCTTCAGTCTTTTCCCCGGCAAATTAGTTTTAGGGAGCGTTACCTTGGTCAATCCCGAGGTCACGCTGGTCCAGGATGCCGATGGTAAATTAAATATACCGAAGCTGGAAGGCGGAGGAGGCGCGCCTCCGGTAATGATTACCGGGTTGACGGTGGAAAACGGAAAAATCAATTTTACCGATAAAAAAGTAAGCCCTGAAGGCCTCACAACAATACTCTCCGGAGTAAACGGCCGTATATCCAAAGTGATGATGCCGCTTACTTCGCTTAACGCGGACTTTAATCTGGACGCGCAGGTGCAGAGTGCAGAGAACAAGAGGGTAGGAGACCTGTCTTTGAAGGGGTGGATCGATTTCCGGCGCAAGGATATGGACGCGGAGTTCAAGGTCAAAGACCTGGACGCAGTTTACTTCGAGCCTTACTACGGGGATTTTCTTTCGCAGAAGAAATTACTGACAGCTAACCTTAATCTTACTTCCGCATTCAAGGCCCAGAATAATGACCTGAATATTGATACGGATTTACGGTTGTCTAACCTGACCTATGCCCCGGAGGAGCCGCAGGCGCAGGGTGAAGTCAGTGTTTTCAGTTTTGAAAAACAGGCGCTGGACCTGTTCACGGATAAAGAGGGGAATCTGAAACTCGAATTTAATATTGAAACTAAATTAGACAAGCCGGAACTCGGAGGAAAGAAACTTAGGAAGGTAATCCTTGCCGCGGCAGCCAAGAATCTCATCAACCAGAACCCCGGTGACGTATACGAAAAGGTGATGGATATCGGCAAGCAATTCGAGCAGTTGTTCAAGAAGAAGAAGGACTAAAATTATTAAAATTTATTTTGACAAAAGCGTAATTCGTGTATAATAAGGTTGATATGGAAAGACCCGCTTCGACATTAGAGCCGGGGGTAATAAAGACTGCCCCCGCAGATATAAAGAAGAAGACACAGATCTTCGGCTACGAACTCCTGCTTGATCTTTATGATTGCAAGCCGGGGGTCTGCGATGATCTTGCCCTCTGTTACAAATTCCTCGATGAATTCGTGGAATACCTCGGAATGGAGAAACAGTCTCCGCCGAGCATCTTTTTCACCGACGGCAAGCGTTTCCCGGATAAGGCCGGGCTCTCCGGCTGGGCGCCGCTGGTGGAAAGCTCCATTGTAATACACACGCTCACGGTCACGAATTTTATTTCCATCGATGTTTATTGCTGCAAGGAATTCGATGTCGCAAAAGCCAAATCATTTGTCCGCAGGTTCTTCTCCCCCAAGCGCATAGATGAGCAATTCCTTCTGCGCGGCGTAGATTACTATAAATAAGAAAAACAAACCAACGATGAAGATCAATTGCAATAAATGTATCCGGATGCATCATTGCTGTGCTACCGGCGCCTGGGCCGATCTGGAAGAGGCGAAGAAAATATTAGAGCTTAAGCTGGGCGGGGAATTCTATCATCTTGAGAAAGATCCGGATTTCCCTTCGGGTTATAAGATCGGGACCAGCATAGGCTACAATCCCTGTACCTTTCTTACCAAAGACGGGCTCTGTTCCGTTCACATCGCGAAATACGCTTATAAGCCTAAGATGTGTATCGAGTTTCCTTATGAAAAGGGAAAACTTGCCCCGTATATTTACGACCTGTGCATAATGTACAAAAGAGCAAAGAATAAAGCTAAAAAACGCGCTGCCTCAAGGAGAAAGAATGTTTCGCGAAAAAATAAAAGTTCTTGATTGCACCATAAGAGACGGGGGTCTTATGAACAATCATAAATTCGACCTGCGCTTTGTGCGCGAGGTCTATAAGGCCATCTCCGAGGCGGGCATTGATTATATGGAGATGGGCTACAAGAATTCCAAGAGGCTATTCGCGCCTAAGGATTTCGGCAAGTGGAAGTTTTGCGACGACGCCGACATAAGGGAAGTAATAAAAGGCGTAAAGTCCAAGACCAAGATCTCGGTCATGGTCGATGTCGACCGCGTGGATATCGAAGATGTGGTGCCTAAGAAAGATAGCCCCGTAGATATGATCCGGGTCGCTACTTACGTAAAAGACGTGGATAAGGCGATATTCCTGGCGAATCACTTCAGCGATAAGGGTTATGAGACTACCATCAATATTATGGCTATATCCCGCGCCCTTGATAATGAACTTAATGAGGCGCTGGAGCAGCTGGAAAAAGAGTGTAAGGCTAAAATCGTCTATATTGTCGATAGTTTTGGTTCTCTGTATCAGGAGACCACCGAATTCCTGATCAAAAAAGCCAAAAATATCCTGAAATCCAAAGAAGTGGGGATGCACGCGCATAATAACCAGCAGCTCGCTTTCGGAAATACGATTGAGGCAATAATCCATGACGCGAATTACGTGGATTGCTCTATTTACGGCTTGGGGAGGGGAGCGGGTAATTGCCCCACCGAATTAATGCTGGGTTTCCTGAAAAATCCCAAATTCGATATCCGTCCTATCCTCGATGTGATTTCCAAGGAATTCGTCCCTCTGCAAAAAGAGATCGAGTGGGGTTATTTTATCCCTTACGCCATCACCGGTATACTTGACGAACACCCCCGTTCCGCCATCGCGCTGCGCGACAGCGACAAAAAAGAAAATTACCGCGAGTTTTACGAGGGCCTGGTGGGAGAGGGCGAGGATTAAGTGAAGGTCTCCGAATTTAGACTACTCCCGATCATAGCTATTTTGCGCGGCATTAAAGAGGATCAAATCGAGCCGCTCTGCGAAGAGATGATCTCCGCCGGTATTAAAACCGTAGAGATCACCATGAATACCAAGGGCGCGCCGGCGTTGATCAAGAAAGCGGTCAAGTTTTCCTCGGGCCGGCTTACTGTCGGAGCGGGTACGGTCTTAGATAAAAAAAGTTTAAAAGCTGCGCTGGATGCCGGGGCGACCTTTATCGTCACCCCGGTTTTGATAAATGATGTCATGGGCTACTGCGTTAAGCATAAGATCCCCGTTTTCCCCGGGGCATTGACCCCTACGGAAATATACGCGGCGTGGTTGGCGGGCGCTACTATGGTAAAAGTCTTTCCGGCCAAGGTTTTCGGGCCGTCTTATATAAAGGAAGTAAAGGGGCCGCTGGATAAGATCGAGCTTTTGGCCTGCGCCGGGGTGACACCCGGGAATCTGGGTGAATATTTCGCAGCGGGTGTAAGCGCGGTAACTTTCGGGGCAAGCGTCTTTAAAAAAGAGTGGCTTAAGGCAAAAGATTATAAAAGTATCGGCGATCTTATGAAAGAATATGTCTCAAGTTTTAAGGAGGTAGCGGGTAATGGCAAGATCTCTGGATAATATCGAGCAGAAAATGAAGGAATTGGATACGAATTCGCTGCGTTATCATATTTTAGAAAACGCCAAGAGCTTTAAGACTTCCTGGGTGGAGTTAGGCAGGGCTCTGTATACCGTCTGGAAAGATAAGATGTATAAAGATTGGGGATACGGCACGCTGGACGCTTATACAGGTAAGGAGATCGGCATTAGGAAGCAGACCGCGATGAAATTACTGAAATCATACTATTTTCTGGAGAAGGAAGAGCCGCATTATTTGAGGCCGGATTACGTAAATTCGGCGGACGCCGCGACTGTGCCGGGTTATGAGTCTATCGATGTCCTGCGCCTGGCAAAATCCAAGAAAGGGCTGGATGCCGAAGACTATTCCAACCTGAAAAAAGAGATCTTTGAAAAGGGGAAGGATTACCGCGAGGTAAGGAAAGACCTGACGACTATGATGCGCCAGAGGATGGAGCTTGAACCGGAAGAGGCGCTTAAGAATAAGAGGTTGAGCACGGTGCGCAGGTTCCTGGGGACCCTTAGGGCCCTGAAACAGGAGTGCGAGATGTCCAAGCTGCTCCCGGCGCCCCTGATCAAGGAGGCTGCCAGCTTGATCAAGAAATTCGAGGAAGAGCTCGGGTAGGATAGATTTTATTGACTCAAAACGCAAACTGTTGTATAATAGCACAATTACAGAGAAGTGATAGGAGGTGAAGAGATTGGTTTTGGTAAAGGAAAGAAAAACAAAAATAATCGACGATTTTAAGGTCCATGCCCGCGATACGGGCTCGGCCGAAGTTCAAATCGCAATTTTAACCGAGAGAATCAATACGCTTGGGGATCACTTCAAGGCCCACAAGAAGGATTTCCATTCTCGCCGCGGGCTGCTTACTATGGTAGGCAAGCGCCGCAGACTCCTCAATTATCTCAAGTCCAAGGATATCAAGAAGTACGAAGGCATCCTGGAAAAGCTTAGCTTGAGAAAGTAAACCGAGGTTCAATACAAAAAGGAAGACATTTTATGCAAGGAAATAACCTTAAGGTAAAGTTCGGCTCAAATGACATCATTTTAGAAACCGGCAGGATCGCCAAGCAGGCTAACGGCTCGATCACTATCTCTTGCGGCGGGACCGTGGTTCTGGTCACCGCGTGTATGTCCAAGGATATTAAGGAAGGAAGGGATTTCTTTCCTCTTACCGTGGAGTACCAGGAGAAGACGTACGCCGCAGGCAGAATTCCGGGAGGTTTCTTTAAAAGAGAAGGCAGGCCGTCCGAGAGCGAAATATTGACCTCAAGGTTGACTGACAGGCCGATCAGGCCGTTATTTCCTAAGGGATTCTTAAACGAAGTCCAGGTTATGGCGATGGTCTTATCCAGCGACGGGGAGAATGACCCCGATGTATTAGCTGTGACCGGGGCATCGGCGGCTTTATCCATTTCCGATATACCTTTTAACGGGCCTCTGGCGTGCTGCCGCGTAGGCCGCGTTGAGAATCAGTTGGTTTTAAATCCTACTTACGCCCAGTTAGACAAAGCGGATTTAGATGTGGTCATCGCCGCAAATAAATCGGGTGTTGTGATGCTGGAATCCAAGGCGCAGGAAGTTTCAGAAGACGATTATTTAGCCGCGGTGAAGTTCGGCTATGAGAATCTGCAGTCGTTGATCACTTTGCAGGAAGAATTCACCCGCAAATTCGGCAAACCTAAGGCTAAGGTCGATTTGAAGATCTTGGACCCGGCGCTGGTAAAGAAACTTGAAGAGTTGGCAAAAGATAAATTAAAGACAGTCTATGACCTGCCCAAAAAAGAAGAGCGCGAAGATGCGGTAGATGCTTTAGCTAAAGAATTGGAAGTAAAGCTTGTCGCCGAGGGATTTGTGGCGGCGGATATAAAAATGGGGCTGCAGGATGTGGAGCAGGATCAGGTCAGAAGGATGATCCTTGACGAGCATAAACGTTTTGACGGCCGCGGATTTAAAGATATCCGGCCGATCTCCTGCGAAGTAGCGGTCTTGCCCCGCACTCACGGATCGAGTTTATTTACCCGCGGGCAGACGCAGAGTTTAGCCGTAACCACATTAGGCACCGGCGACGACGAGCAGATGATCGAGGCCTTAGAGGGCGAGAAATATAAATCTTTTATGCTGCATTATAACTTTCCGTCTTTTAGCGTCGGCGAAACCAAGCCGATACGCGGACCGGGAAGGCGCGAAATAGGGCACGGCGCGTTAGCAGAGCGCGCGCTGTTAGCGGTTATGCCCGGTAAAGATAAATTTCCTTATACCGTGAGAGTCGTTTCCGAAATACTTGAGTCTAACGGCTCATCGAGCATGGCCTCGGTGTGCGCCGCGACGTTATCATTAATGGACGCAGGTGTCCCCATAAGGGATGCAGTCGGCGGAGTCGCCTTAGGTTTAGTCAAAGAAGGCAAAAAAGCAGTGATCATTACCGATATCGCCGGATTAGAGGATCATTTCGGAGATATGGATTTTAAAGTAGCGGGTACAAAGAAGGGGATCACCGCGGTCCAGCTGGATCTAAAGATTGACGGCATCTCCATCGACCTGTTAAGGGATTGCCTCGCGCAGTCCAAAGAGGGGAGATTATTTATTCTGGATAAAATGGCGACGGCGCTTACTGCGCCGCGCGAAGCTTTATCCAGCTATGCCCCGCGCATTGAAGTCATTAAGATCAATACCGAAAAGATCGGCGCAGTCATCGGCCCGGGCGGTAAGACCATTAAAGGTATTATCGCAGCCACCGGCGCTTCCGTTGATATTCAGGATGACGGCACGGTCCTCATCGGCTCGACTGACGCGGCCAAGTCTGCGCAGGCGATACAGATGATCAAGGCTATTACCGATGATGTCGAAGTCGGGCACATCTATATAGGAAAGGTCAAGCGCATCACTAATTTCGGCGCATTCGTTGAGATCGCTCCCGGCAAAGACGGGTTGGTCCATGTTTCGGAGCTTTCGGATAAATTTGTCAAGACCGTCGAAGAAGTGCTTAAGATCGGCGATGAAGTCAAGGTCAAGGTCATCGGTATCGATGAGCTGGGCCGGGTCAAATTAAGCAAGAAGCAGGCGGATCAACCAGCAAGTTAAGGTGAAAGAGAAAAGGCTTAATGAAGTTAAAGGAGTAATCCTTTTTGCTCTGGGGCTGATGGTGTTAGCCAGCCTCATCCGTTTTGACCGCCTTGACCTGGCATTCTACACATCCCACCCCAATATCCCCGCCAAGAATTTCCTGGGTATTTTCGGAGCGTATCTCGGCGGAATAATCATATTTTTATTCGGCAGGCCTACGAGTTTTATCCTCCCGGTTTTAGTCCTGGCTTTAGGCGTAAAGTTTTTCCGTCAGCACGAGCCTTATTTAAGCATCCCGCGTATCCTGGGGATGCTTTTGCTTTTGTTATCCCTAAGCTCGCTCATCGGGATGTTCAATTTAAGCAACCAATACGTCAGATTTTATCTGTCGGGATTCTTCGGCGCTGCGATCTCAAGTTTTATTACCAGCTATTTCAGCCGCTTAGGCGGTTTTATTATTTTTATCACCTTTATTATACTGTCACTTGCCCTGGTAACCGAGATCATGATCTCCTCTTTATTCATGAACACGGTGGATAAGACTAAATCATTCTTCGGCTTACTCGCTCCTATCTTTAAACTCAAGAGAAGAGAGAAGGCTACTCCGGTTAAAATCAAACCGCTTGCGGTCAATGGTATCAAACCCGCGGTCATCCCTAAAAAAGAAGAATCGCTTGTTTCAGAACCGCAGGCATTAATTAAACCGAAAATTCAGATCAAGACTAAGCCCGCAGAACCGGCGCCCAAAGTAAGGCCGCAGGAATTAAAGATCGGCGATTATCATCTTCCGTCTCTGGATCTATTGGATACGCCTCCGCCGTTTGAAGCGCGCCAAATCAAGGATGACCTGGAGGCAACCGCCAGAATACTTGAAGAAACGCTGGAAGATTTCGGTATATCGGCTAAGGTCACGGATATCGAGCGCGGCCCGGTGATCACGCGCTATGAACTTGAACCTGCGCCGGGTGTTAAAGTAAATAGCATTGCCACTTTAAGCGACGATATCGCTTTAGCGATGAAAGCGCAGTCAGTAAGGATCATTGCGCCCATCCCCGGAAAAGGCAGGGTCGGCGTAGAAGTGCCGAATACGCAAGGCAGCTTTGTTTATTTGAAAGATGTGTTGGCCTCGAATGAATATCAGGGAGCTAAAACAGATCTCCCTCTGGCGTTAGGAAAAGATATCACCGGTAAATCCGTAGTCGCAGACCTTGACGATATGCCCCATATTTTGATCGCAGGGACTACGGGCTCGGGTAAGACTGTTTGTGTTAATTCGCTTATACTCTCGCTTCTTTATAAATTATCCCCTAATGACCTGAAGTTCCTGATGGTCGACCCGAAGATGGTCGAGCTTATGCCTTTTAACGGTCTGCCGCACATGCTCTGCCCCGTAGTCACTGACGCTAAAAAGGCGTCGGTTGCGCTTAACTGGGTGGTGAATGAAATGGAAGAGCGCTATCAATTGCTGGCCAAGGTGGGGGCGAGGAATATCGAGGCTTATAATGAAAAACAGGAGAAGCTTCCTTATATAATAGTGATCATCGATGAATTCGCGGATCTGATGACTGTTGCGCGCGATCAAATCGAAAACGCGATCACCCGCCTGGCGCAGTTATCCCGCGCGGTAGGCATTCATTTGATGCTGGCTACGCAAAGGCCTTCGGTCGATGTTATCACCGGCGTTATCAAGGCAAATCTGCCTGCCCGCGTATCTTTTAAGGTAGCCTCGAAAGTTGACTCCCGCACCGTGCTGGATATGAACGGCGCGGATAAATTATTAGGTAAGGGCGATATGTTATTTTTACGGCCCGGCGAAGAAAAATTGATCCGTATTCAGGGTACACTTGTATCGGATAAAGAGATCGAAAAGGTGGTAAGTTTTATCAAGGCCCAGGCTGAACCGGTCTATGACGAAGAGATTCTGAAAGAACAGCAGAAGTCGCATATGGGCACCGGGGAAAAAGACGAATTTTATGATGAAGCGGTAAGGGTGATCATGGAGAGTAATCAGGCGTCGGTCTCAATTTTGCAGAGGCGCATGCGGTTAGGTTATACCCGCGCTGCGCGTATCATCGACCAGATGGAATTAGAAGGCCTGGTCGGGCCGTTTGAAGGAAGTAAACCGCGCAGGATCATGGTAGACAGGACTCCGTGGCTTGAGAAGGCGGCGATGGGAGGAAAGATCCAGGAGCAGACAGGCGAGGAGGGCGCGGATGCATGAGGCCGGAGAAAAATTAAAAAAGATACGCCTGGCTAAAGGACTTACTCTCGAAGAAGTCCAGAAGAAGACCAAAATACACTTAAGCATTCTAAAGGCGATCGAAGGAGAGAGCCTGACGAATCTAAACCCGGTTTATTTAAAGGGATTTGTAAAAATTTACTGTAAATTTCTGGGGTTAGACCCTAAAGAGTGCATCCCCGATTATCAGGATAATCCGCGGACTTTTAGCGTACATAAGGCCGAAGAAGAGCATACGCAACCTAAACCGATAGCGGAAATAAAGACTTCCTCGTCCAGGGGCCCGGCTTTTACCCTCCCGTTCGATCTGAAGAAGGCCATCGTAATTGTTTTAGTTGTCTTTGTAGCCGTATTTACTTTCTATAATCTGGGTAAATTTATTTCAAGCCGCAAAAAGGCTGAACCGGTCGCCGCAGCAACGGAAGCGCAGAAGCAAGGCACGCAGCCGGCTAAGGCGCCAATGAACACAACTCCGCAGGCCAAAGAATTACCTTCGGTTGTAAGGCTTACCGTTATTGCCCGGGAAAATTGTATGGTCACAGTCAAGGTTGACGGCAAGGTCTTTCGTCAGGGCCTGATCGCCAAAGGGCGCTCCGACAGCTGGAAGGCTAAAGACAAAATAGAGTTGAGCGTTACCAATGCCGGCGGCGTTGAGCTGATCGTGAATTCGCAGCGTTTTCCTAATATCGGCAAGAAGAAGCAGAAGATCAATAATATTATTATTGATAAGCAGGGCCTGCATATCCCGCGGTGAAAAATAAAGTCGGAATATTAAGTTTAGGCTGCCCCAGGAACCTGGTGGACTCGGAAAATATCTTAGGCAGGCTTCTGCTTAAGGGGCACGCGATCGTGGATATGGATAAGGCGGACGTAGGTATCGTCAATACCTGCGCCTTTATCGACGAGGCTAAACGCGAATCGATCGACGCGATTTTGGACCTGATCCGGTTAAAGAAGTCCGGAAAATTAAAGAAGGTCATTGTTTACGGCTGCTTGAGCCAGCGTTATAAAGAAGAGCTGAAAAAAGAGCTCCCCGAGGTCGACGCCTTTATCGGCAAGGTTTCTCTGAATCACGAAGTAAAAAGATATCCGATCACCCCTAAGCATTTTGCTTATCTTAAAGTCTGCGAAGGGTGTATTAACAGCTGCAGCTACTGCGTAATACCCAAGATAAAAGGTAAGTTTGTGAGTCTCGAAGAAGAAGCGATCTTAAAAAAGGTAGCCAAATTCAGCGCAGAAAAATTATCGGAGCTGAATATCATCGGCCAGGATATCACCGGCTACGGGGTTGATATCTGCGGCAAGCCGGAGTTAGCGGCGATATTAAAAAAGATCGTGCGTCAGGCAAAGAATATACGCTGGATAAGGCTTTTATATTTACATCCCGACCGCGTAGGGGATGATTTGTTGGAGTTGATTAGGGTTGAACCGAAGCTCTGTAAATATATCGATCTGCCTATTCAGCATATCAATAACCGCATATTGAAATTGATGAACCGGAGCACCGGCAGGGTTGAAATCGAAAAGCTGATCAAAAAGGTAAGAAAAAGTATCCCCGGTGTGGCGATCCGCACTTCGGTGATAACAGGCTTCCCCACTGAAACGGAGCAGGAATTTAAAGAGCTTCTGGATTTCATCAAAGAGGCAAAGTTCGACCGGCTGGGCGCTTTTACTTATTCTGCCGAAGAAGGGACTCGAGCTTTTGGCCTTAAACCGCAGGTGCCTGATGAGGTAAAGCGTGAGAGATTTGACAGGATTATGACGGCGCAGCAGGAGGTCTCTGTTGATAATAACCGTAGATTGTTAGGCAAGACCATGGAGGTCCTGATCGACGAAAAAGGCGAGGGAACTTACCTGGGGCGCACCCAGTCTGACGCGCCGGAAGTCGACGGCATGGTTTACGTAAACTCCGGCCGCAAGCTTAAGCCCGGAGATTTTGTAAAAGTAAAAATAACCGATACCCTTGAATACGACCTTGTAGGAGAAAACCTATGAATATCGCCAATAGATTGACCATGTTCAGGATCCTGATCACATTTGTGTTTATGTTCTTTTTATTTTGCCATGGGCTCTGGTTTAAGGTATTGAGCCTCGTGCTCTTTATCGCTGCCGCGCTCTCGGATTTTCTCGACGGGTTTATCGCGCAGAAGATGAATATGATCACCGACTTCGGCCGGCTGATGGACCCGATCGCGGATAAAATACTCGTCCTCGCGGCATTCGCAGCTTTTGTCCAGATGCAGCTAATTGACGCCTGGATGTTCGTGATCATTGTCTCGCGGGAAATTTTGATCACATCGCTGCGCTTATTCGCTTTGAATAAGGGTAAGATATTATCTGCGACCCGCGCGGGAAAACATAAGACCGTATCCCAGATGCTGGTCATATTTCTCATCCTCGTGTTTATCGTCTCAAAGGAAGTGATGCTCGCCTATTTCACCTGGAACCCGGCGTGGGAGAAGATATTTCAGCAGAGCATTTATGTCTTGATGCTTCTGACTGTGGCGCTTACGCTTTATTCCGGCCTCTCGTACCTTTGGGATAACCGCAAGATCATCACCCATTTATAATTCCGATGAAGATCAAAGAACAGGTTATTAAAACGCTTAGCACTTTTTTTGGCGTTGGTTTCCTGCCGCTTATGCCCGGGACATTCGCCAGCCTTGCCGGGCTATTGATCTATTTCCTGGTCAAGGATAACCTCGCAGTTTATATTTTAGTCACTGTCTTGCTGGTTGGTTTGGGTTTTTTGGTCTCGGGTGCAGCGGAAGGAATATTCAAGAAGAAAGACCCGAGTTATGTCGTCATTGACGAAGTCGCGGGGATGCTGTTAAGCCTTTTATTTATTCCTTATGATATCAAGTGGGTGATCGCCGCGTTTTTGATTTTCCGCGCTCTTGATACAATGAAGCCGTATCCTGCCGGACAGATCCAGGAAGTAAAAGGAAGTGCGGGGATAATGCTTGATGATATTATTGCCGCGGTCTATACAAATATTTTGCTTCAGGTAGTGGTGAGAATACCTTCTTTCAGGGGTTCGTAGGACGGGCCTTTTGAAGAGAGAGTGCTTTTGAATAAAGTTATTTTGGTTGCCGTAAATTCCCCGTGATCCGGCTTGAAATTTTCCTGCCTCTTTTTTAATTCTTCAATTAAAATTGCGCGGTTAAGCGCAGAGCGCGTTCTCCCGATGGTGATGTGAGAGGAGAAGGCGCGGTCTTCTTTGGGAATGCCGAGTTTCCGGAGTTTTTCTTCCAGGGCCTGGGCAATTTTTTTAGTTTCTTTGTCTCCGGAATCAATACCTACCCAGATAACCCGTAAGTGTTCTATTTTAGGAAATGCGCCCAGTTCGTTGATGTTTATTCTATAGGGTGAGTTTTCTCTGGCAACTTCATCTATGATGAGATTTATCTTTTGCAGTTGTTCGTCGTTGATCTCGCCGAGGAATTTGAGGGTAAGGTGTATATTCTGTGACTCGACCCATTTTACATCTGCGCCGGTCTTCTTAAGTTGATCCTGTAAGCGCGCTAATGCGTCTTTCGTTTCTTGAGGTAATTCAATGGCTATGAATGCTCGCATTTAATAATTGCAATGCTTTTAGGGCGGATTGCGTGCGAATCGCCGAGCGGCTGCCGCGCAATTGTAAGCGCCTGCAGGTAGTTTTCTTAGAAGTAGCTATGGCGATGTAAACTGTGCCGATTGGCTTGGTAGTGGTGGCGCCGGAGGGGCCGGCGATGCCGGTGATCCCGATCCCAAAGTCAGCTCTGGCGATTCTTCTTGCTGATTGCGCCATTTTGGACGCAACTTCTGCGGATACCGCGCCTTTATGTCCAATCAGGCTGGCAGGGATCTTAAGAAGTTTTGTTTTGGCGTAGTTGCTATAGGCGACAATGCCTAATAATAGGTAAGCAGAGCTGCCGGAGAGGCTGGAGAGCATTCCGGAGAGGAGGCCGCCGGTGCAAGATTCGGCGACAGCCACGGTCTTGCGGCTTTTAAGCAGGGCTGAATGTACTTGCTTTGCAATATTTTGCATGATTTTATTCTATTATAAGCACAAATTAGGCTCTTGACAAGCCCAGATTTCGTGTTATATTAATACCTGTTAATCTTCGGGGCAGGGTGAGATTCCCGACCGGCGGTTAAGCCCGCGAGTTCCGGTATAATACCGGGACATGATCTGGTCACATTCCAGAGCCGATAGTAAAGTCTAGATGAGAGGAGATTAATATTCTATGACCCGAAGATTCTGTCTTCGGGTTTCTTTATTTGGAGCACTTTAATCTATGTTTAACTCAATTCCAGAGATATTAGAAAATTTAAAAGCCGGTAAAATGGTCATCGTGGTCGATGACGAAGACCGCGAGAACGAGGGCGACCTGATAATCGCTGCTTCCGCCGTGCGTCCGGAGCATATTAATTTCATGGCTAAATTCGGCCGCGGGCTGATCTGCATCCCCATGGAAGAAGAGCGGCTTAGGGAATTAGATTTGGAGCCTATGTTAAAAAATACACTCACGCACAGCAAGGACGACCCTTTTAAAACCGCCTGGATGATCTCCGTTGACGCGGCAAGAGGGATTACTACGGGAATATCCGCGCATGACCGGTCAAGGACCATTGAAGCCTTGGTCAATCCTGCTTCCAAGCCCGAAGACCTGATCCGGCCCGGGCATATTTTTCCGCTGCGCGCGCGTAAAGGCGGGGTCTTAGTCAGGGCAGGGCATACCGAGGCCAGCGTTGATTTTATGAAGCTCGCCGGGCTAAATGCGGCCGGCGTTATCTGCGAGATCATGAATGACGACGGGACCATGGCGCGCCTTCCGCAATTACTGGATTTTTCCAAAAAACATAATCTTAAGATCTGCTCCATTACTAATCTTATCGAATACCGCAGGCGCTCGGAAAAATTGATCGAGCGCGTCACCGAAACAGAACTTCCCACCGAATTCGGAAAATTTAAATTAATACTCTATCGGGACCTGACCAATAGCAAAACTCATTTAGCCCTGGTCAAGGGCGAGGCTAAGAATGACCCGGCTTTGGTGCGCGTGCATTCCGAATGCCTGACCGGAGACGTTTTTGGTTCGCTTCGCTGCGACTGCGGCCGGCAACTTAAAAAGGCGATGGAGATAATCGATAAAGAAAAGTCCGGAGTGATCCTGTATATGAATCAGGAGGGCCGCGGCATAGGGCTTACGGATAAAATCCGCGCGTATAATCTTCAGGATAAGGGCATGGATACGGTCGAGGCGAATGTCGCCCTGGGGCATAAGGCGGATCTAAGGAATTACGGGATAGGCGCGCAGATGCTCGTAGACCTGGGGATCAAGAATATCCGCTTGTTGACTAATAATCCGCGTAAGATCGTCGGTTTAGAGGGTTATGGCCTGAAAGTCATCGAGAGGGTCCCGCTTGAGATCGAGCCGAACCCGGCGAACTATAACTATTTGAAGGCCAAGAAAGAAAAGCTGGGACACAATCTGAATATAGAATAAGAAAAGATCCTTCGCTTACGCTCAGGATCAATTTTCCGAGCCGTAAGTGAGGGAAAATTGAGGAGGGAACATGGCAAAGGTAACAGAAGGAAATATGATAGCAAAGGGAAAGAAATTCGCGATAGTAGCGTCGCGTTTCAATGATTTTATTACCAAGGAACTCATCTCCGGCTGCACGGATACCCTGGTAAGGCACGGCGCGGATGATAAGGATATTACCGTTGCATTGGTTCCCGGGGCTTTTGAGATCCCGGTCGTCGCGCAGAGATTAGCCAAGTCAAAAGATGTCGACGCGGTAATTTGTTTAGGCACGGTAATACGCGGTTCGACCCCGCATTTTGATTATATCGCCGCGGAAGTGGCTAAAGGGATCTCTAAGGTCTCTTTGGATTCCGGCGTGCCGGTAGTCTTTGGCGTGATCACCGCCGATACTATCGAACAGGCAATTGAGCGCGCGGGCACTAAAGACGGGAACAAAGGGAGAGACGCGGCGCTGACCGCTATTGAAATGTCAAATCTGTTAAACCAGATCAAATAATCCATGCGTAAACGCACAAGAGCCAGGGAATTTGCCCTGCAGATACTTTATCAGCTGGATATCACCAAGGAAGCGCCTGTTGCGGCCTTAGATAATTTTTGGGGAACGCACGTTGAAGAAGAGGTGGGGGATGATTTGAAGGCCTTTACCGCGGAATTAGTCAAAGGGACCCTGGAGAATGCCGAGGCAATCGATGCAAGCATCACTAAGTTTGCCGCGAACTGGCATTTGAAGCGCATGGCAGTTGTAGACAGGAATATTTTGCGTATGGGTTGTTTTGAACTTATGTTCCGGGAAGATATCCCGCCTAAGGTAGCTATTAATGAAGGTGTCGAATTAGCTAAAAAATATTCGGGAATTGAGGCGGGAAAGTTTGTCAATGCCATCCTCGATAAAGTGAAGCTGGAAAAGGGAAAATGACCCAGCCGAAAAAATTCGCCGACCTGCACCTGCATACTATATTCTCCGACGGCACCTATACCCCCGAAGAGCTGGTGGCAAAGAGCATTAAAGCGGGGTTATCCGCGATCGCCGTAGTCGACCACGATACGGTGGAAGGCCTGCCGGACTGCATTGCCGCCGGAGTTAAGCAAGGCCTGGAGATCATCCCGGGTATAGAGCTAAGCGCTGAAAGCGAAGGACAGGAGATCCACGTCCTGGGTTATCTCATCGATTACCGCTCAAAGCTTTTGAATGAAAAAATAGTTTTCTTGAATAAGAGGCGCGTGGAGCGGGTCTATAAAATGGCCGAGAAATTAGGGGAGATGGGGATAAAGCTTAATCCACAGGAAGTTTTTGAACTCTCGGGGTCGGGGACTGTGGGGAGGCTGCATATAGCCCGCGCCATGGTCAAGGCAGGTTTGATCGATTCTCTTTACGACGCCTTTCATAAATATATCGGCGATGAATGCCCGGCTTATGTCTGCGGATTTAAATTCTCCGCGCAAGAGGCGATAAAAGTCATCCGCGATTCCGGCGGTATCCCGGTCCTGGCGCATCCTTATGTGGTAAAGAATGATGAACTTCTTCATGAACTTATCAATCAAGGGCTGATGGGGCTTGAGGCATATTATCCCGAGCATTCGCAGTCGATGATAAATTTTTATCTTAATCTGGCTAAAGAGAATGATCTGCTGGTTACCGGCGGGTCCGATTTCCACGGTTCAGCTAAGCCGAAAGTCAAGATCGGCGCGACCAAGATCCCCTATGAATTAGTCGAGCGGCTAAAAGAGGCGAAAGATAAGCATGATTAAGAAACGAAAAGTTTATTTTATGGATCTGGCTTTAAAATTGGCGGCTAAAGGTAAAGGTAAGACTTCGCCTAATCCTTGCGTCGGCGCGTTAGTGGTCAAGAATGACCGCATCATCGCAGGGAGCTTTCATAAGAAAGCCGGGCTTGCCCATGCGGAGGCAGCTGCGCTTGATAAAGCGGGCAGTAAAGCCAGGGGGGCAACGCTTTATGTGACCCTTGAGCCTTGCGCGCATTTCGGCCGCACGCCGCCGTGCGTTGATAAGATAATCAAAGCGGGGATCAAGGAAGTAGTGATCGGGATGATCGACCCTAATCCGCTTAATAACGGAAGAGGAATAGCTAAATTAAAAGAATACGGTATCAAGGTCGAAGTCGGATTCCTGGAAGATAAACTAAGGAAATTAAATGAGCCGTTCATAAAATATATTACCAAGCGCGCGCCTTTCGTGACGGTCAAGATCGCCGAATCGCTCGACGGCAAGATCGCCACTAAAGACGGAGATTCAAAGTGGATCACCTCGGATAAGTCGCGCGCCTACGCCCACCGCATCCGCTCGGAGTTTGACGCGATCATGGTGGGGGTCAATACCGTGATAAGGGATAATCCCAATCTGGACGCCTGGTTTTCTAGGAAACATCCGGTAAAGGTTGTCACCGACAGCCAGTTAAGCACTCCGCAAAACGCCGCGATCTTTTCGGGGAATAGCCCGGTAGTAATCGTGACTTTGCCGTCGCGTCCGGGGCAGGAGACGGATAACCGCAAGGCCATCACGGAAAAAGCCAAGATCTTAGAGGTAAAAGAAAAATCCGGACAGATAAATCTAAGGGATATGTTTAAACGGCTGGCCCAAATGGAGATAACCAATATTCTGGTCGAAGGAGGTGGTACTTTGATCGGCGCTCTCTTCGATGAGGGATTGGTGGATAGGGTGATGTTTTTCATAAGTCCCAAGATCATCGGAGGCAAAGAGTCGTTAAGCTCGGTAATGGGGAGGGGTGTTTCAAGGATCGATAAGGCCTTCAAATTAAAGAATATAAAAGTCAGGCGGATAGCCGAAGATATACTGGTCGAGGGAGATATAAAATAAGATGTTTTCCGGGATCGTCGAAGAACTGGGAGAGGTAATGAATATTTCCCGCCGCGGCAATATCACGCGGATAACCGTAAGGGCCTCTAAAGCCCCGGAAGGCGCTAAGGCCGGCGACAGCATAGCCGTAAACGGGGTTTGCCTGACGGTTGTTGAAGAGGGCGCGGAAAATCTTGTCTTTGAGGCGATGCCGGAGACCTTGAGCGCTACAAATTTAGGGAGCCTAAGGACCGGCGAAAAGATAAATTTGGAAAGAAGCCTCGTGATCGGAGAGCGTTTATCCGGGCATTTTGTCACCGGCCACGTTGATTGCGTCGGAGTAATCCGCAAAAAAACCCGCGTGAGCAATAATCTCGGTTTTGAGATAGCGGTCAAACCGGAATTCATGAAATTTATCCTGCCTAAAGGCTCGGTCTCGGTCGATGGGATAAGCCTGACCATTATGAAGAGAGAGTCGAATACTTTCTGGGTCTATATAATCCCGCATACCTTAAAGAATACTACTCTTGGTTTCAAAGGCCCCTCCGATAAAGTAAATATCGAGTTCGATATCCTCGCTAAACGCGCCGCGGCAGTTTAAGTTATGTTAACTTGAAAATATTGCTATCCTGCCTGATTTCTGGTATACTAGTTGAAATAATTTGAGAGAATAACATATTTCCCTCGCAACTTAGTTTTTAATAGCGGGTTGCTCGGGATGATTTGCATAAGTTTATAGCTGGTAAATCACGGGGAGTGGCCCAGTTTGGTAGGGCGTTTGGTTCGGGACCAAAAGGCCGTGGGTTCAAGTCCCACCTCCCCGACATTAATTATCTCGTAAGAGTCGGAAGCGTTATAACCGGAAAGGAGTAGGGTGTGCAAAAACCATTATTAGTCATGGTCTTAAGTTTAATTCTTGGTTCTCCTGCCTCACTCTGCCATGCTGAGCAGCCGGAGGAAATCGTATTTACTACTTATTATCCTTCGCCTTACGGCAACTATAATGAACTGCAAACTAATAAATTGGCAGTGGGGGATACTAATGGCGACGGAAAGGTTGATGCCAGCGATGTGCCGCCTGCTAATGGGCAAATATATGCGGCAAGAAGCATGATCTTAAGGCCACAGGGTCTTCCTGCTACTGATGTGAGAGAGGGTGAGCTTGTCTATAACAATGCTGACAAAGCACTTTATCTTTATAATGGCGCCAGCTGGGTAAAGCAGGGAGTTGCCGGAGGAGGGGGTTGTTATGTATCTTATTCCGGAAGCTGTCTTACGGGGTTTGTTGATAAGGGTTCAGCCGGTAGTTATGGCGCCTGTCTTTACGCTTGCTGGACTTCCCGGCCGCCGGGTGCCGGTTGCGTGTCCGGAGGAACTAGCTATCATATCGGTGATGCGCGTGTATGTTGCCAGTAGTTTTCTGTTTTCTTCTTTTCTTTAGCGCTACTCCCTGCTCTGCTTATGATATTAGCCCTTATCTGAAACAGGCACCTTCTAAATCTAGGCCTGTTTTGAATCTTGTATTCTGTTCTTTGAGTTATCAGGATAAAAATATCTTTTTGAAAGACGTAGATCGGCTTGCGCAGGAGCTAAAAAAGACTAAGCCTTTTGATGGATTTAGCGATTTTTCTTTCTGGTTTGTCAGCCTTACGAAGAAAGAAGAGGGTTTGCTATTTACGTTAACTCCCGGGTTTCCTCCCCTTAGGGCGAAAAGCGATTTTCTTCAGGATATTTTTGTTAAACTCGGCCGGGATTACAAGTTGATCATCGTTGATAGGACCGGCTTAGTCTCTTGTGCGGAGTTATCCTCAATCAATATGACCTCCTTGATAATACTCGGCAGGAAAATGTATGCAAGCGAAGAATCTTTCAGTAAAGGCTTCTTACATGAATTAGGGCATTCCTTGGGACTGCGCGATGAATGCGTTGCTTGCGAAGAACTTTCTTCGGCGGGCGAGCCGAATTGTGCCAGGGACAAGGAAGAGGCAATTAAGTGGTGGGGCGATCTTGTGGGTAAAGATCCGCGGGTAAATTACATTTCCGGATGTTGCGGGAATAAGGGTTATATCCGTCCGACAGCGGTTTCTTTGATGAATGACCCGGATAAGGCTGATGATTTTGGCCCGGTCAATGAACGCTATTTAAAGCAGGTGTTGAGTTTACCGGCGAAGAAATAGGATGCTCTCCGCTATGAAAAAACAGGTGCATGTCTATTACAGCGGACGCGTGCAGGGAGTAGGGTTCCGCTATAGCGCCGAGAGATTGGCCGGGGATGCGGGTGTTACCGGCTGGGTCAAGAATATGGATGACGGCCGCGTAGAGGTCATCGCCGAAGCCGAAGAAAAATCCCTGAATAAATTCTTGGACAGCATCGCTAAAAGCTTTTCCCGGTATATAACCGACACGGATATCACCTGGGGCCCGGCGACCGGAGCGTACAGCGAGTTCGGTATAGGGTTCTGATAAATATGCCTTCCGATATCAAAATTAAGATCGAAAATCTGCGAGACAAGATCCGCCATCACGATTATCTCTATTACGTAATAAGCCAGCCCGAAATCTCCGATAAAGAATACGACGTTTTGATCAAAGAATTGCAGGCCCTGGAGGATAAGCATCCGGAGTTTAAGACTAAAGATTCTCCGACCGTGCGTGTTGGCGGCGGAATTTTGGATGGCTTTAAGGCTGTTAGGCACAAGCAGAAGATGTTCTCGCTCGATAATACCTATTCCATCGATGAGTTAAAGGAGTGGGACGCGCGCGTGCGCAAAGGCTTAGGAAGCAGAGAAGCCGTCGAATATGTCGCGGAGCTTAAGATCGACGGGGTGAGCGCGAATATCGCCTACCTTAAAGGGAGTTTGTCTCTGGGGTTGACCCGGGGAGACGGGGAGTCGGGCGAGGACGTCACCGAAAACATAAAGACTATCCGCGCCATACCATTGGTTTTGCTGAATAAAGATATCCCGGAATCCGCCGAGATACGCGGCGAGATCTATATGAGCCTCAAGGATTTTATCGCCCTTAATAAGCAAAGGGAAAAAGACGGGGAAGCGGTGTTTGCTAATCCGCGCAATGCCGCCAGCGGGTCTTTAAAACTTTTGGATACCGCGCAAGCGGCTAAGAGGGGTTTGAATTTTTTCGCGCATACCTTAGGCGAATACAAAGGGAGAGCGGTCGTCTCGCAGTGGGAATTCCTGGCGCAGCTTAAGAACTGGGGAGTGCGGGCAAATATGCATTCCCGTCTCTGTAAAAACCTTGATGAAGCAATAAGTTTTTGTAAACATTGGCAGGAGAAGAGAGATACGCTGGGGTATGAGATTGACGGCATTGTAGTCAAAGTAAATGATTTTAATCAACAGAAGAAGCTGGGCGCTACCTTAAAGAGCCCGCGTTGGGCAGTAGCTTTCAAATTTCCCGCGCGCCAGGCGACTACCGAAGTATTAAAAATAAATATTAACGTCGGCCGCACCGGAGTGATCACGCCTACCGCGGAGCTTGCGCCGGTCGAATGTTCAGGAGTGGTGATCACCCGAGCAACGTTGCATAATTTCGATGAGATCAAGCGCCTGAACCTGAAGGTCGGCGACCGCGTCTTGATCGAACGCGCCGGAGACGTCATCCCGAAAGTAGTCAAGGTCGTAGAACATAAGGGGAGTAAATCTTTCCCTATTCCCGACACCTGTCCGGCCTGCGGCG
This sequence comes from Candidatus Omnitrophota bacterium, assembly GCA_026387475.1. Lineage (GTDB taxonomy): Bacteria > Omnitrophota > Gorgyraeia > Gygaellales > Profunditerraquicolaceae > JAPLLM01. The sequence goes on from JAPLLN010000045.1 coordinate 23,060, forward strand.
GAAAAGTAATAAAAGAGAAAGAAGAAGATGTAGCTTACCGCTGCATTAATTCATCCTGCCCGGCGCAGCTGGAAAGGGGTCTGGAGCATTTTGCCTCGCGGGGGGCTATGGATATCGAAGGCATGGGTGAAGCGGTTATAGAACAATTGGTAAAATTAAAGCTGGTAAAGGATTTCGCCGATATTTATAAATTATCCGAGAAAGACCTGCTCGGCCTTGAATTTTTCAAAGAAAAAAAAGCAGGCAACCTGCTCGAGGGTATCGAAAAGAGCAAAAAGCAGCCTTTGTCGCGTTTGATCTTTGCCTTAGGCATCCGCCACATAGGGGAAAAGGCGGCTTTAGTCCTGGCGGAAAAATTCAAGGATATCGATCATCTTATGCAGGCTAAGAAAGATGAGCTGCAGAATATCTATGAAGTCGGGCCGGTGCTGACTAATTCCATCGCGGAATATTTTTCCCAAGCCTCGACCGGGAAATTGATTGATGAGTTCAAGGACGCGGGTTTGAATCTTAAAGAAGCAGTTAAAGAGTACCGTAAGACCCCGTTGACCAGAAAGACTATTGTTTTTACCGGTGAGCTTAGCGGGTATAGCCGGGCCCGGGCAGAAGAAGCGGCGCGCCTGGCCGGAGGGATGCCGTCTTCAACGGTCAGTAAGAGTACGGATTTTGTGGTAGCCGGAGAAAACCCCGGATCTAAATTTGATAAGGCCAAAAAGTTAGGCGTAAAGATCATTGATGAGGCGAAGTTCAAGGAGATGCTAAAATGAGATACGCAAAATACTTTAAGCTTTTTGTGATACTCCTGCTGGTCATCGACCTGGCCGGATGTGAGGCGTTTGTGCGCAAGTTTACCCGCAAAAAAAAGGACCAGGGCCCTGCCGAAGAATTAGTCATTGTGCCCGAAGAGTATAAGGATACCCGTACCACCGAAACAAAATACCGGTAGCATTTTACTTATTGGAAGGCTTGGCAGGATGAGCTGGTCGAGTCGCTTCTGATGAACAAGAGCCTTAAAAAGAGGGTGGATTGCGCGGAGCAGGCGTTAAGACACCTTAGTGAATTAAAACCGCTGCTTACCGCGAATAAACAGCAGGAGTTGAGCGTTTATTTAGCCAGGTTGGCGGATTTAAGGGATATGATTTCCGACGATACCTACGGGGCAAATAACCATTTGTACCGCAACAAGGCGGAGAGCATAAGGAGAAATGTGTTGCAGCATTTCAGTTATCCCGGTATAGGAAAGTCAGTCAGATGATATTAGAGAATATACCGGTGGGCGCCCTGGAATCTAATTGTTATGTGCTGGCTTTGGGAGAAGGAAGGGACGCGATAATCATCGACCCGGGGGCAGAAGAGCGCAAGATACGGAAGGCCCTGGAAAAACATAAATTGAAACCTGCGCTCGTAATCAATACCCACGGGCATTACGACCACATAGGCGCGGATGACAAGTTTGGCGTGCCTGTTTATGTCCATAAGCTGGATTCCGCGATGCTTCGCGACCCGATGCTTAATCTATCGGGTATGTTTTCTCTGGCTTACGGGGTAAAATCCGAGATCAAGATGCTCGTTGAGAACCAGATCATCGCCCATGACGGGATAGAGTTGAAGGTTTTACACATACCGGGGCACACCCCCGGAGGCATTGCTCTGGTTTTAATGAAGCCTGATGAGCATATCGTCTTTACCGGGGATACTTTGTTCTGTCAGGGGATAGGCCGCTCGGATCTGGAGGGCGGAGACGGCGAACAGCTTGTTAAAGCCATCAAGGAAAAATTGTTGAGCCTTCCTTCTGATACGGTAGTTTATCCCGGGCACGGCCCTTCCACTACTATAGATGAAGAGAAGAGAGAGAATCCTTATTTATGAAAGAGCTGATCGATTCATTCTTGAATTATATTTCAGTTGAGCGGGGGTTATCCAACAATACTATTATCTCTTACCGCGAAGACCTGAATACTTATATTGATTTCCTGGAAGGCCGGCACATCGACGCGCTCTCCAAGATCAATAAGGACGACATCACTAATTTTATGTTTTCTCAAAAGGACACGGGGCTGGCTGCTAATTCCGTGGCCCGGAGGCTCGCTGCGATAAGGATGTTCCACAGGTTTCTTGCCCGCGAGAGGATCTCCAAGAATGACTCCACTACCCTGATCGATTCTCCCAAGCTTTGGAAGAAGATACCGGATTCGCTCTCTTTGGCCGAAGTCGAGGCATTGATCGCCGCGCCCAATATCCGCGATAAACAGGGCGTGCGCGATAAGGCGATACTTGAAACACTCTATGCCACCGGGATGCGCGTATCCGAAGCGGTAAATTTGCGGAAGGATAACGTAAATCTGGATATCGGTTTTTTGCGCTGCATCGGCAAGGGAGATAAAGAGAGGGTAATCCCCCTGGGTTCAAAGGCTATCGCTAGCATTAAAAGATATCTGGAGGTAAGCCGTCCGATCTTCTTAAAGGGCAAGCAATCGGAGAATTTATTTTTAAACCGTTTCGGCAAGAAAATATCCCGGCAGTCATTCTGGAAGATAATCAAGAAATACGCTGCCGAGGCGAAGATCAAGAAACCTATCCGGCCGCATATATTAAGGCATTCTTTCGCCACTCATCTTTTAGAGAGGGGCGCGGACCTGCGTTCGGTGCAAGAGATGCTGGGGCATTCCAATATTTCTACCACGCAGATCTATACGCATATCAACCGGGACAGGCTTAAGGCGGTGCATAAGCAGTTTCATCCGCGGCCGTAGGAGAAAAGAATGAAGAAATATTTAGAAGGGTTGCCCAAAAAGATCCGTGAACTGGTTTATCTTGCCAAAGACCTGGCTGCTTATCGCAGGATGCCGGCGTATCTGGTCGGCGGGTTTGTGCGCGACCTTATCCTGGGGGTGCGGAATTTTGACCTGGATATCGTTGTCGTCGGAGACGGCATAAAATTCGCGGAGTATTTTGCCAGGGCCCTGAAGGCAAAACTTATCCGGCATAAAAGATTCGGCACGGCAACTGTCGTCTTAAAGCCGGGATTAAAGATCGATATCGCAACCGCGCGCAGCGAAATTTATCCGCTCCCTGCGCATCTACCCGTAGTCAAACCCGGCTCGCTTGAGGATGACCTTTTCCGCAGGGATTTTACCATCAACGCCATGGCTATCAGCCTGGCTGAAAATGATTTCGGCAGGCTTATTGATTGTTACGGAGGAGTCGGTGATTTAAAGAACAAGACGATCCGCGTTTTGCACGCCTTAAGTTTTATCGATGACCCTACCCGCATTATCCGGGCAATCCGTTTTGAGCAAAGGTTCGGTTTTAAGCTGGATGCCGGGACCTTGAAATTGCTAAAAGAGGCAGTAAGGGCAAAGATGCTTAAGATTGTCGAGCCGCAAAGGCTGCGCGATGACCTGATCCTGGTATTAAAAGAAGCCGAGCCGATCAAAGAGATAATGCGTTTCAAGGAATTGACCGGTTTTTCTTTTATCGATAAGCATTTAGTCGCAGGGGCTAAGACTATCGGCCTGTTGCGCTGCGCCGATAAGGAGATAAAATGGTTTATCCGCACGCATCCGCGCAGACGGGCGCTCGATTCATGGCTCATCTATTTTATCGCGCTTACTGATAACTTAAAGTCGCCGGCTATCAAGCCACTTGTTCAGCGCTTCGCCTTAAAGAGGGGAGAAGAGATAAGGATCTTAAGTTATAAGTCCGCTCAACTGAAGATAGCGCCCGCATTAAAAAAGAAAGATATCAATCCCTCGGAATTATTCTCCTGCCTCGAGCCGTTAAGTTACGAGGTGATCATTCTTTTAAAGGCGAAATTCGGCGGTGCCTGTCTTAGGAATAATATCGATAAGTTTTTTCTTAATCTGAACGGGGCGCGCATCAGTATCTCCGGCGATGACCTGCGCCGGTTAGGCCTGGAGCCCGGGCCGCATTACCAGAAGATATTCAAATCGATACTTAACGCCAAGCTTGACGGGAAACTGCGCACCAGGCAGGATGAGTTAAGGCTGGTAAAAAATATCATCAGGAGACCATAAAAATGGCAAGAAGCGATAAAGTAGCGGAAGCGATAAGGCAGGAAGCAAGTTTGATCGTGCATGATAAATTAAAGGACCCGCGCTTAGGGTTCGTGACTATCACCCGCGTGGAGATGACCGATGACCTAAGGTACGCTAAAATATTTTTCAGCGTCTTAGGCAAGGACGAGGACTATAAGAAAACGCAGGAGGGGCTTGATTCCGCAAAGGGTTTTATCCGTAAACTCGTCTCGGACAGGGTCAACCTGAAATTTGCCCCGGATATTGCTTTTTACGAAGACCGCTCCAGCGAATACAGCGTGCGCATCGAAGAAGTCTTGAATGAGATCAAGCAGCTGGATGAAGCTAAAAAGGAAGAAAAGAAGCTGAAAAAGGCTAAGAAGAGCGCAAAGGTAAAGAAGGCGCCGAAAAAATCAAAGGGAGGCAAAGTTGGGACTAAGACAAGCCGCCGCCGCAGTAAGAAAAAATAATAGTTTCGTTATTACCGCTCACGTCAACCCCGAAGGCGACGCGTTGGGTTCGCAGATCGCTTTTTATAACCTGCTCAAGAAGCTGGGGAAAGAGGCGGTTATTTTGGATGAAGACGCAGTGCCTTCGGAATATGAATTTCTTCCCGGCCAGGAATTGGTCAGAAAGTTCAAATATAATCCCAGAAGGCGCATTGGCTTTGACTGCCTTGTCGTCCTGGATAGTTCGGATCTGAAGAGAACGGGTGAGGTCTGGCGCGTCAACCAGGAGAAGAAGATCGTGCTTAATATCGACCACCATATCAGCAATATTAAATTTGGAGATGTCAATTGGGTTGAGCCGCTTACATCTTCCGCGTCCGAAATGGTCTATAAGCTCTTTAAATATATGCGCGTTCCTCTCGACGCTGATACCGCGTTGGCGTTGTATGTGGGGATGATGACGGATACGGGGTCATTCCGGTATTCCAATACTACCGCCGGAACGCACCGCGCAGCAGCCGAGCTTATGAAATATAAGATCGATACGGTGCAGGTATATAAAAATATCTACGAAAACATCCCTAATGAAGAAGTGAAACTTTTAAACAAAATACTTCCAAGCGTAAAAAGGGATTGCGCAGGGAAGCTAGTCTGGTTTCAGGTGCCGCATGACCTGCTTAAAGGTAAAAAGATAACCTTTGATCTAAGCGAGCATATTTTGAGTTTCGGCAGGGCGATGCAGGGCGCGGAGGTAGTAGTGTTGTTCAAGGAAAATTTGGGAATTAAGCGCGAGATACGAGTAAACTTGCGTTCGCAGGGAAAGTTTGACGTGAATAAAGTCGCCCAGCTTTTCGGCGGCGGAGGCCACAAAGCCGCAGCCGGCATTACCATGCACGGCACCATCACCGCAGTGCGTAAGAAGGTATTAGCTAAAATAAAATCCTCTCTGTAATGAAAATCTTTCATGGGATTGAGAATATTGGCAGGTTAAAGAAGCCGGTGGCAGCGCTCGGAGTGTTTGACGGCGTGCATTGCGGCCATATAAAGATTTTAAAAGGCGCGGTCAAGCAGGCGCGTAAAATAAAAGGGACGAGTGTCGCCGTGACCTTCTGGCCCCATCCGCAAAAAGAAGGGAGCTTGTATTCTCTTGAACATCGCTTAAGGTTGATTGCTAAGCTGGGGATTCAGGCAAGTGTCGTCATTAATCTCAATCCGCATCTTCGTAAATTAAGCGCCGGAGATTTTATTAAAAATATACTAGTAAAAAGGTTCGGCGTAAAATATATTTACGTCGGAAAGAACTTCAAGTTTGGAAAAGGCGCGAGAGGGGATGTAAAGTTATTAAATAGATTGTCGCGGGAGTATGGTTTTAAAGTCAAAGCCTTTGGTGTGGTAAAAGTAAATCATGAACCCGTCAGCAGCACGCTTATCCGCGCGCTGATCAGGACGGGCAAGCTTAAAGAAGCCCAGAGGTTGCTTACCCGGCCCGTAAGTGTTTTAGGCACGGTGATCAAAGGCTCGTCGGTCGCCAGAAAATTAGGATATCCTACGGCAAATATTGATCCGCACCACGAAGTGACGCCGCCTCCGGGTATTTACGCCGTCACCGTAATCTATAACAATAAAAAATTATACGGGGCATGCTACATAGGCAGGAAGCCTACTTTCGGGATATCAAAAGAAAAGCATATCGAAGTCCATATTTTTGATTTTAAAAAAAATATCTATTCTGAATTTCTGGAGATACGGTTTGTTAAAAAGATAAGGGATGATAAAAAATTCTCCGATACTTCGGTTTTAGCGGAGAATATCAAAAAAGACATGATCTCCATCCGTTCCTTATTCATGCCCTCCCATTAAATACCACAACAGCTATCCTAAGTAACCTTCCAGGTACACTACCCCTTGTAAAACATCAAGTTAGGGAATATTTTTCTTGACAAAGGGGGGTATTTTTACTACAATTTACCTACAAGTGGGAGAAAGTGGAGTAAAGTGGAAGGAGCGTTAAAGCTATGTTCTATGGTGAGTTCGTACATTCCATAGACCGTAAAGGTCGTCTTATCTTACCTGCCAAATTCAGGGAAGTAGCCAAAAATCATTTCATAGAAAAATTTTATATAACGCGCGGCTTGGATAAGTGTTTATTTATGCTCGCGGAAGAAGAGTGGCGAACGCAAGAGAGCAAACTTAAGGCCATGCCTTTTACCAAACAGCAGTCGCGCACATTCAATCGTTTGTATTTCTCCGGGGCGATGGAAGTGATCCCGGATTCGCAGGGGAGAATATTGCTTGCGCAAAACCTGAAAGATTACGCCGAGATCAAAAAAGACGTGATCATCGTCGGTGTCTCTAACCGCGTCGAAATCTGGGCGAAAAATAAATGGGAAGAGTTTTACGGTAATTCCCGTTCCTCTTACGAAGAGATATCCGAGAAGTTAATGGATATTTAAAAGTGGTTTATCATGTTCCGGTTATGCCGGATGAAGTCATAAAGTTTTTGAATTTAAAGCCCGGTCAGCTGATAGTAGACGCCACCATGGGGACAGGGGGCCACAGCGAAATGATCCTGGAGCGGATAACCCCCAAGGGCAGGCTGATAGGGATTGACCGGGATAAGGATTCTTTAGAGATCTGCAGAAGAAGGTTAGAAAGGTTTACGGGCACTTTTCAATTGGTGCATGGCAACTTCGCCCAGGTCGATGTGATACTAAAGGATTTGAAGATAAAGAAGATCGACGGTATATTATTCGATCTGGGTATTTCGACATTTCAGTTAAAAGATAAGGACCGGGGGTTCAGTTTCCTGGAGGAGGGCCCTTTGGATATGCGTATGGACAGGACAAGTTACTTCTCGGCTTACGACCTGGTGAATAACCTTAAAGAAAAGGAGATCTCCGATCTCCTTTGGTCGTTCGGAGAAGAGAGGTGGCATAACCGTATCGCGCGCATCATTGTGGAAGAGAGGGAGAGGCATCCGATCACCACTACCGCGCAGCTGGCAAATATCGCAGCCAGATCCGTGCCTGTGCGCTACCGCCATAGCCATTACAAGATACATCCGGCGACGCGGACATTCCAGGCGGTGCGTATCGCGGTAAACCGCGAGCTGGAGATCTTGGAAGGCGCTTTGAACAAAGGCATTGAGTTTTTGAAAATAAAAGGTAGAATATGCGTCATTTCCTTCCATTCGCTGGAAGACCGCATCGCTAAACATACTTTTAAAAAAGCCCAGGCAGAAGGCTTAATAAATATACTTACGCCTAAACCCTTGACCCCTGCGCAGCTTGAGGTGGAGAGTAATCCCTCCAGCCGCAGCAGCAAGTTCAGGGCAGCGGAGAAGATATAAGATGAAATTATCCAAGTTCATGTCCGTAGTCGGCTTCATCACCTGTTTTTCCCTTCTCTACGTCTACCAGCAGTCCGAGATCTTCCGTATGGCTTATGTGGGCCAGAAGAACCATGTGGAATTCCAGGAATTGCTTGATAAGAACAGCCAGCTAAGATACAATATAGGCAGGAGTGCTTCCCTTGTTCAGATAGGGAGCAAGATCTCGGATTCAACGGAATTTCAGATGCCCGATAGTTATAAACTGGTAAGGCTCGCGCCTTCCCGCGAAGGTTACAGTTTAAGAGATGAAAGTTCCGGCAGGCAGACGCTCTTATCCAAGATCTTCGGTATTAAGAGCCAGGCCGAGGCAAGGACTTTAAGCCCTTAATCAGTTCCATCCAACTTTTATAAATTGTGCATATAGGCAACTCTCGCCCCAAAAGCGAGGCGGTATTCCTGGTTTTTCTTACCCTGCTTCTGTTTTTTATCCTACGGCTTTCCTACATCCAGTTTTTCCGTTCTAACTATCTTTCGGAATTAGCCAACAAACAGCATAATTTATTCGTAGAATTAGAGCCACTGCGCGGGACTATTTATGACTCGAGTTTAAGGCCCGAGGCAATAAATTTGGCCGCGCCCTCGCTCTACGCCTCTCCAAATGAAATAAAAGATAAGGAAGGCGCTGTAAAAAAGCTGGCCCCCATATTAAAAGTCGATTATGCCTACTTAAGAGACAGGTTTAATCGCAAGAAATCATTTGTCTGGATCAAGCGTAAGCTTTCTCCCGAGGAATCGCAGGCGGCCAAGGATTTGAAGATCAAGGGCCTGGGTTTTATTAAGGAAAGCAAGAGGACATATCCTAATAATTATCTGGCCAGCCATGTCATCGGCTTCGCCGGACTCGATAATACCGGCCTAGAGGCGACAGAGTTAAACTACGACAAATTCCTTAAAGGAGAACCGGGGTGGGCGATATTTTTGCGCGATGCCCGCCAGAAGAGGCTGGATCTCTGGCAGAAGATGGTCCTTCCTAAGGACGGATACAGCCTCGTATTGACCATTGATGAAGTCATCCAGTATATCGCCGAGCGCGAACTGGATAAAGCGTACAGGAAATATCACGCAAAAGGGGCGAGCATCGTCGTGATGGACCCGCGCACCGGCGCGATTCTCGCTCTGGCTAACCGGCCTACTTATGATTTAAACGACCCTAACGGTGTAACGAAAGACAAGACCCGGGACAGGGCGGTCGCAGATATGTTCGAGCCCGGTTCGGTCTTTAAAATCGTCACTGCTTCCGCAGCACTCGAAGAAAAGAAGGTCACCGAAGGAGATAGATTTTTC
>JAPLLN010000025.1 GCA_026387475.1 Candidatus Omnitrophota bacterium
TAAACCGGCACTGCGTATTCGGTGTGCGGGAGAGATACTTCTTTGACCGATGCCCCTAATGATTTTAATTTATTTATCGCCTCTTCAATGGATTGTTTTACTTCAGGATGAATCCCTTCGACAAAATATTCTTTGGGGATACCGATTTTTAAGCCTTTGACATCATTGATCAGGGCTTTAGTATAATCAGGAACAGGGATATCGGCGGAAGTCGCATCTTTAATATCATGTCCGGAGATAATATTTAACATGGCTGCGCTGTCAGTTACATCTTTAGTCAGCGGCCCGATCTGGTCAAGGCTAGAAGCAAAGGCGATCAACCCGTAACGCGAGACCCTTCCGTAAGTCGGCTTCAAGCCGACGATACCGCAAAATGAAGCCGGCTGCCTAATTGAGCCTCCGGTATCCGAGCCCAGCGCCCAGAAAGCCTGATCAGAAGCGACCGCCGCGGCTGAACCGCCGGAAGAACCGCCCGGCACACACTCCAGATTCCAGGGATTACGGGTCGGGCCGAAACAGGAATTCTCCGTGGATGAACCAAAAGCAAACTCATCCATATTGGTCTTTAAATCAAATACCGACAGATTTGCGGCTTTAAGTTTGGTGATTACTGTAGCGTCGTAAGGAGGTTTAAACCCTTGCAGGATCTTCGAGCAGCACTCGGTGCTTAATCCTTCGGTGCAGATATTGTCTTTGATAGCAACGGGGAAAAGTTCGGAACCCGCAGCACAGAGCTCGGCGTGCCTGACGTAAGCATTGACCCTGCTATCCACATCCTTGATCCGATTTTCGAGCGCAGAGCGGGCATCCTGGACGGTGGCTTCGCCTTTTCTTATTTTATCTTTTAGTCCCTGCGCAGTGAGTTTGAAGAGTTCCATTTATTCGATTACCTTGGGCACAGAAAAGAAATCCGCTTCCCGGGAAGGCGCATTCGCCAGCGCCTTATCCGCAGGCAGAGATGGTTTAGGGGTGTCTTCTCTTAAAATATTGCTTAACGCTAGGATATGGCTTGTGGGAGGCGTCTTGGAGATATCTAAGCGGCTTAATTTGTCTATAAAACCCAGTATATCCTGCAGCTGATGCGAGAGTTTATCTAACTCTTTAGGGTTCAACTCGATACGCGCCAGGTGCGCCACATTCTCGACCGTCTTTTTATCTATCGCCATCGCTGTCTCTCCTTAATTAATCTAATAATATTACCAAACTTTACCCATAAAGTCAACCACAATGCTCGCTCGTAAGTGTTGGAGCGGCTGACGGGGCTTGAGTCGAGCAGCATCTGAAAAATGCGTTGCTGGCACGGTTCACGCATCCGGCTCCTGATTATAGAAAACGGCTTTATATACGGCCCGGATGCGGGAGAGCAACGCATTTTTCCGAAGCGAAGATTTTCCACGCTGGGGAAAATCGAGCGGTGCTGCGAGACCAAGACCCGGCAGACGCAAGATGGCATCATAATTTTATTGGACAAAAGCGGGAAAATAGGTAAAATATCCTCATGTCCGTAAAACAACCCAAATACTACCTTAACGAGAAGGACGAGTTCGTAATCGAGAACTACAACTACGCCAAGCCCTTCTCCAACTTCTTCCCCGGGATCGCGGGCATTTACGGCATCCCGATGTGGACTTTCTACGTCAACCGCGGCCAGGCCATTGCCAGCTTCGGGACCAAGGATAAGGACCACGCCATACTTGAATTCTTCCCCGCGGACAAGTCTTACCAGCTTACCCCTTCCAACGGTTTTCGCACCTTTATCAAGGTCTTAGGAAAGAAACAAGCCATTTATGAGCCGTTCCATAACGGCTTTGTCAATGCGGGATTCAAGCTGAAAAACGAGATGCGCATCACTCCCGAAGGGCTGACCCTCGAGGAGGAAAACTTCACCCTCGGCTTAAAAGTAAGGGTCGAATATTTCAATATTCCGCAGGATACCTTTGCCGGATTAGCCCGCGTAGTGACCGTTAAGAATACCGGGCGCGCAAACAAGAAAATACAGCTTCTCGACGGCCTGCCGCAAATAATACCTTACGGCTTTAATAATTTCTTCCTGAAAGAGCTCTCCCGCACCATCAGCGCCTGGGTAAACGTGGAGAACCTGAAGAATTCAGCCCCCTTCTACCGGCTTACCGTAGACCCTTCTGACCGGCCTGAAGTCATCCACCTTACCGCCGGTAATTTTTACCTGGGCTTTACTCATCAAAAAAATAAAACCAAGTTGATTAAACCGGTCGTCGATCCACTTAAGATATTCGGACAGAATACGGACTTTTCTCTCCCAGTTGAATTCGTCAATTGCGTAAAATTTAACGCCCCTCTAAATGAATCGCTGACCAGTAAAATTCCCTGCGCCTTTTCGCTCGTGAATTTGAATTTGGCCGGCGGTGCGGAATCAACTTTTAATTCCGTCATCGGATTCATGCGCAACATAGAAACCCTTAACTCTTCCATATCCAAAATCACTGCCCCGGGGTATTTAGCTAAAAAGAAAACCGAAAACATCAAGGTGATCGAAGATTTGACCCGGAATGCCGGGACTAAGAGTTCTTCCAGAGAATTCGATCTCTATACCAAACAGACATATTTAGACAATATCCTGCGCGGCGGTTTCCCCGTAGTCTACAAGGACGCCGGCAAAGAATCGGTCTTTTACCTGTACTCCCGGAAACACGGAGACCTTGAGAGAGATTACAATAAATTCCTGGTCCAGCCTACGTATCTTTCCCAGGGAAACGGGAATTACCGCGATATGAACCAGAACCGCAGAAGCGACATCTGGTTTAATCCGGAGATCAAAGAAAAGAACGTAATCACCTTCCTTAACCTGATCCAAAGCGACGGATTTAACCCCTTGGTGATAAAGGGTTCACTTTTCACCCTTAAAGACCCCGCCAAATTGCAGGAATTAATGACCGGCATTATCGAGCCCAAAGATATCCGCGCCCTTTCGGAATTCCTGAATAAACCTTTTACCCCCGGAGACGCCATATTATTCTTGGAGGATAATTCCATTAAGGTCAAGGGCGGATACGATAAATTCCTGAATATATTGATGACTAATTCGGTCAACCAGGAAGAAGCGGAACACGGGGAAGGATTCTGGACCGACCACTGGACTTATAACCTTGACTTGTTAAACAGTTATTTTGCCGTCTGGCCGGAAAAATTGAAAGAAACGATATTTGATAACCGCGTTTTCACTTTCTTTGATAATTTTGAAACAGTCCGTCCTCGCTCTGAGAAATACGTGCTTTATAACGGCAAGCCATTACAACTGCATTCCGTTGCCCCGGATCATGCTAAAAGAGAACTCATCCATCAGCGAACACTTAACCCTCACCTGGCGCGCGCAGATTATGGCCAGGGAGAAATATACCGGACCACTCTTATCAATAAACTGATCTGCCTATTCGCCAATAAAATGGCCTCGCTTGATGCGAATGGTTGCGGCATAGAAATGGAAGCGAATAAACCCAACTGGTACGACGCCTTAAACGGGCTTCCCGCCTTATTCGGCTCTTCTATTTGCGAAACATTTGAATTAAAAAGACTGGTCGTTTTTATCAAAGACGCGCTGAAAAATGCGGGTATCGCGCAGGTAGAAATTAACGAAGAGCTATATGAGTTCACCTGCGCTTTAGGCGAGATACTGGATATTTCCGATGACTTCGAGTATTGGGATAAGAGTGCGGGTTTAAAAGAAGAATACCGCAGCAGGACTAAGATGGGTTTTAGCGGCAAGGAAGTTGCGATGGGCGCCGATAAACTTAATGCCCTGCTGGATAAAGCGCTGGCTAAACTGGCTCAAGCTACAGATAAGGCTCATGACAAAAAGAATAACGTATACTATTCCTATTTTATCAACGAAGTTGTAGATTTTGATTTGGTTAAGGGCAACTACATCCGGCCTAAAAAGTTCAAACAGATAAAGGTCCCTCTTTTCCTAGCGGGACAAATGCACGCCTTAAGGATGTCCGAGGACAATTCGGAGGCCGCAAAGATACATCAGGGAACCAAGAAAAGCGGATTATTTGACAAGAAGCTTAAGATGTATAAAGTCACTGCTTCGCTTAAAAGCATGCCGGAAGAGATCGGCAGGTGCCGCGTTTTCGCTCCCGGCTGGCTGGAGCATGAATCCATCTGGCTGCATATGGAATATAAATACCTTCTTGAGTTATTAAAACGCGGGCTTTATAAGGAATTTTTCGAGGATTTTAGGAATACGCTGGTCCCTTTCCAGAACGCAGCCCGTTACGGCAGGAGCATACTTGAGAATTCTTCTTTTATCGTAAGCAGCGCCTTTGAGGATAAGAGCCTGCACGGTAATGGTTTTGTGGCGCGCTTGTCGGGCTCCACCGCTGAATTTATGGAGATCTGGCTTACAATGAATGCCGGAAAGAATCCGTTCTTCATCGGTAAAGATAAGGAATTAAACTTAAAATTCAGCCCCATCCTCCCCGGCTGGCTGTTTGACCGCAAAGGCGATTATTCCTTTATGTTCTTAGGCGAGATCCCGGTCACCTATCATAACGCCAAAAGATTGGATACCTTCGGGGCAAAAGGCGCAAAGATCAGCAAAATCGTAATCGACGGCCAAGATTTAAACTCCGGCATCATCCCATCACCTTATGCCAAAGACATAAGGTCCCGCCAAGCAAAAAATATCGATATTTATCTGGATTAAATTAAGAGATTAGAACTTCTTGCGGTAATACATGCGGAAGATCTGCGCCGTATCGATGGTCCTTAATGAGCCTCCGTAAGGGTCCCATCCTATATCCAGCACCCCCCCGTTGTAAGGATTGCGGCTGGCTTCGCCGTATTGGAAGGTAAAATCCTGGTCCTCGGACTGCCGATAGGTAAACTCTGCGAAGAAGTTGTTGTGGGCTGTAAGGCCGGTATCCCCGGTAGATATCAATTTATCGAGGTCTTGCCAACGCGAATAGGTATATCTAAGGAACATGGAGAATTTCTTAAAAGGCGAGTAATTCATCTCCAGGCCGATATGGTTCATGTTGTCATCGATCTGTCCGGCCTTCTCAAACGGGTTTCTTGTGTAATCAAGATAAAATTCCAGGTTCTCCGCCGGCCTTATGCTAAAACCGGTCTTAAAGACGTTGATGTAATAATAGGGCGGTTTAGGAAAATAACCCTGGCTGTAAAGGCTGATCAGATTCTGCCTGTACTTGTCCCCGTTTTGATAATAGGTCGTCCCCAGCCCCTGGCTGTTTAAGACGCCGCGCGGGAAATTATCATACCCCAGAGACAAATCGTTGGTGTACTCCCAGATCCCGTTCATAGAAAACCAGTCGGTAAAATCATAATTAGCGCCCAATGAACCGGTCGCAACCGACGGGTCTTTCCCGTCCTCGATAACGCTGTTAGCATAATAACTCTTAGTAACCGGGTCGAATAAATAAGGGTCGACCCCGGCCTTGGTCTTGGGGAGACGGTGGTATATCCCTAAGAATTTACCGGTGAGCTTATCCGTCAACTCCCAGGTCAACTCGTCGCGGAATACGTTCTCCACGAATTTGTTATCCGTAGAGTGGACATTGCGCACGTCAATAAGATTTGAAAGCGCCTTATCAAAAGCCAGGGACTCGATCCTTAACCCCAAAACGCTCCTGCCGATATCTACGCCGTTTCCTAAACGGCTGTTCTTGATATCGTCCCAGGTCATCATCTGGCCTTCGCCCTGATAATAATATTTGAAAGGCTTGCGGAAGTGCATATGCCTGCCCCACCACTCGTCATCGCGGGTCTCGCCGTAAGACGATAGCGGCTGGTCAAAGGATTCATCCATACGCGACGCAAATAAGCGGAACTTAGTAAAGTCCCCTTCTTCCTTAGCCGGCATTATCCCCTCATAACCGTACTTTGTATCCATAATGCTCTCAAAAGGGAATCTTCCCATAATAGAGACATAATACGCATTGCCGCTTAACTTGGTCCTGTATTGCTCATTGCTGATATCATACATTGATTCGGAATGGGCGATCTCCATGTTGGTCTGGATGCCCGGGATTATCTCATAACTGGCATCGACTCCGCCTACATAGTTACGCGCGTCCGGACGGGACTGGTTATTATTATTAAACCCGAAGCGGGTAGTCCCGGTCAAGCCTAAGCTTAAATTATCGGAAACACGCTGCTTCAGGCGGCTGGCAGAGATAACGTTATCTACCTCTGAATAATCCTGCCAGAGGGTCTTAGGAGTGGCGACGCTGGTAACGAACGAAGTCTCTTCCGAGGGGTTAAAATCAAATGAAAAACCGCGCAGGGCAGTCAAGCGCTGGCCCTCGCTATCGCGGGTAAAGCTTGATAGTGAATTATCCCAGTAACCCCTGGTAAAATCTTGCGGAGTTAAACCGGAATTAAGCTGGCCCGGCTGCCAGGCGCGTATCCAGGGGGAATCTTCCCACCATTTACGGTTATTGGAAAGCCTCAAAGGATCATCAAAAGAAAGGGCCTGATTTTCGTAACCGATAGGATACACCCTTACCTTCAGATTGCTCTGCTTATAATCCACCCACATTTCGCGCACAGGCTGAAACTCTTTGTATATCTTTGTTTCGGGGACCGTAAAGACATCCGCAGCGGGCACGGTGAAGTTCCCGTTTATGTTATAACCCCCGAACTTACTGTCATGGACTTTTACTTCAGGGAAACTGATGGAGTTGCCTTTAGAGGTAGTATTGACTGTCTGATTGACGGTATACCCGGTATTAGACCAGTATTTGAATTCCACATCCGCGGTATCTCCGCCGGAGCTCGTTATGGTAGACTTACTGCTCTTACCGGTAAAACTCCACGGGTCGACTGTGATGTTACCGTGAAAATCAAAACCTTCGTCGCGTCCGGTATCAAGGTTAAGTTTTAATCTATCATAGATCCTGGGGTCATAGGTATTTTCCTTATGGTCA
>JAPLLN010000096.1 GCA_026387475.1 Candidatus Omnitrophota bacterium
GGTATCTTCTTATTTTCTTTTATCAGGCCTATGAGTTCTTTTAAGCGGATGACGTTATAATTATGGTCCCTTAAGAATTTCATCTGCCGCTCAAATGTAAGGCTCTTTACCGTAAGCATACTCCTTACCGGTACCTCTGACTCCACATAATGGTACATAAGAACGGGCACAACATAACCCTGGCGCAGGAAATTAAAAACAAAGATTGTTCCGGCTAATAATACCGCCGCAATAATTATCCGGCTTTTTTGTTTAAACATTCCAGATAGATCCTTTCAGTTTCCCTGACCATCTTCTCTTGTGAAAAATTTGCCGCCATAAACTTCGCTGCCTCGCGGCCGAACCTTTTTCTTTTTTCCTCATCCTGAAGCAGCTCTAATATCGCTTTAGCTAATCTTTCGGTATCAGCGGGGCTGACCAAGAGCCCGTTCTCTCCGTCATTGATCAGGGCTTTTATCCCGCCGATATCAGAGCCGACCACAGCCAGACCCGCTGCCATCGCCTCCATCAGCGCAAGGCCCAGCCCCTCCTGCAAAGACGGCATGACAAAGACATCTATTGCCGCAAGGATCTTTCTTGTGTCCTCGGAGTGGGCGACAAAATAGACGCTATTATCGATTGCCAATTCAGAAGCGCGCTGAACCAGCTCATCCTTCATCCTGCCTTCTCCGACGATCAATAATTGCGCTCCGGGTATTTTATCAATGACTGTCTTCATAGCAGCCAACAGATAGACATGCCCCTTTACATCAGATAGCCGCGCCACAATACCTACTACCGGAGAATCTCTTAATCCTAACTTTTGACGCTCTTGGCCCCTGAATGCCAAATCGATATTCCCGAATCTACTTATATCTACCCCGTTGTGCACTACTTCAATATCTTCCCCGGAAACTTCGAAATCCCTGACCAGATGTTCATCAACCTGATGGCTTATGGCGATGATCTTATCCCCCCATAAGGGAAACAACCTTCTGAATAATCTGGGCTTAAAGAATCCGTGGCAGGTAAATACCCGCGGAGTCTTGGCGCGGCGGCTCAAAAGAGCGGCTAAAACCTGCGTCGTCCGGCTATGCGAATGGATAATATCGATATTCTCTTTCTTGATTAATTTACGCAATATAAAAAAACTCTTTAATATCTTAGGGCTTAATTCGCTTTTGGTCTCCAGCGGAACGACAAAACACTCAAACCCCAGCCCGAGCATCCTGTCCATCAAGGCCCCGCCTCCGGAAGCGACGATGACCCGGTGGCCTTTGGCTTTAAGCCCTTTGCCCAATGTCAGGATGTAGCTTGTTATCCCCCCAACGTTCAAATGATTTACTAAGAATAATATGTTCATTTTATAATTTTAAGTATTGCCTGCATCACTTCTTCCGGGGTGATCAGTTCCACGCATTTCTTCTTCTTACATTTAGACTTATAACACGGGGAACACGGTAGGTCTTTTTTTATTAAGACATAGTCATTGGCCGGTGGCATATGCCGGCGCGGGTCAGTCGGGCCGAAGAGTGCCACAAAAGGCGTATTTACCGCGGCCGCGACATGAAGAGGCGAAGAATCCGCCGAGACGTACGCGGCGCACTTTTTTATCAAACACGCCAGCTGGTTGACCGTAGTCTTTCCGCAGGCATTGATCAGTTTCGTATTCTTGACCATCCCGATCAATGATTCCGCTGCCGGCGCATCAGCCTGGGTGCCGGTAAGGACTACGCGCATATCTCTATAGCCTAACTCCTCGCATAATTTAGCGGGTGATAAACACAAGCGACGCGATCCATGCGAAGGCCAGATCTCCAGATGCGCGTCTTTAAGGTCGATACCGAGCAGCTTTAATATCCTGAACTGATGCTCCACCGGGCCTATCGGCGGCTTATCGTCTTTTATCCTGTAATTTAACAGAAAACCTAATTTCTTATTATCATAACCGTAGCGGTTAAGGCTTGCGGAGAGGCGCGCGAGGATGTGGCTGGCGCGGTTATTCTGCAGGTCGACGACAATATCAAAATTCTTTTTTCTTAAGAGCCTTCCCATATTCCAGAGCCCTTTGAAGCCGCTATCTTTGCCTTTGAAGTCAGCCACCAAAAGCTCATCGATATAGGGGCACCTTAAAAGCACGTCTTTGCATTCTTCGCCGACCAAAAATGAAATCTTATAATGCTCGGCGAATCTTTCCCTTATCGCCCTGATGCCTGCGGTAGATAATATAATATCGCCCAGCGAACTGAATTTAAGTATCAATATCTTAAAACTATTCAGCGCCTCTTCATACACCGCCAGAGTATTCTTGACCATCAATTCCACATTGTATTTTTCTAATACCTTCTTATAGGCATTCTCGGCGAGCGTGCGCGCGAGCGCCTTATCTTTAAAAATTCGCAAGACCGCTTCTGCCATAGCGGAGGAATCCTGTGCTGGGACAAGTAGCCCGTTTACATTATTCTCGATTATATCGACCACTCCCCCGACTTCCGTAGCGACCACCGGAACCCCCGCTGCCTGCGCCTCGATAATCACGCGGCCGAAGGCCTCATGCGTGGTAGTAGCCAGAACGACCAGGTCGAGCTGCGACATTATCTCCGGGATATTTCTCTGCACGCCCAGGAACTCCGTGCAGTGCCAGAGGCCGAGCCTTCTTACTAAAACCTGGACCTGCTCTTTATACGCCTGCTTTTGCGCCGGCGCGTCTCCCACGATCCAGATCTTTAAACGCGGGATGCTGCGCGAGACCTTAGCCATCGCCTTGATAAAATGCAAATGGCCTTTCAAAGGGGTGATCCTGCCGATTATCCCTATATTGAATTCTTCTTTGCGCTTTTCATCCGGATTCTGGTAACTGAATCTTGAGGCGTCTACGCTGCGCGCAATTATGCGCACGCGCTCGACGGGAACGTCAAAATCTTCGATCATGTGCCGGGCGATGATATTGCTTAAAGCGATCACCCTCTTGGACCAACCCATTACATAACTGAAAAGGTGCTTCTTATAATAACCGTGGCAGGTGGTGATGAATACAGCTTTTGTGCGGCGACAGGCAAAATATGCTATCCAAGCCGGGACGCGGGAACGCGCGTGCACTATATCTATTTTTTCTTTCTTGATGATATCCGCCAGCGCCGGGATCATCTTGAACATCACCCATAAAGATTTCTTGTGCACCGGGAGCTGATAGTGCACAGCACCCGCAGCCTGGATGTCTTTTACCATGGGCCCGCCCGCTGATACGACTACGGCCTTATGCCCAAGCTTGACCAGGTGGCGCGCTAAATCCAGCGTCCCGGTTTCGACACCGCCAACATTTAATTCCGGTAATATTTGAAGACAATTCATATTATTTGCGCCATAGCTTTTTTAACCGGCAGGCTGTCTTGCAACACCCTGTTTTCCAATTTAGCAGAGTGTATCTGCGCGATCTTTGCCGCTAAATCGCAGGCATCGGTCAAATGGATATATTTATTTTCGGCAAGATATTCTAAGAACCGCGCGTGTTTACTGCTTAATCCCTTTTCTTTAAAGACTAAAACGTGCTTTCCGCTAGATGCGGCCTCCGAGACCATCGAGATACTCTCCGGAGAAATAATAACCAGCGAGCTCAATCCCAGTATGCCGCCGACAGCCTCCGGGATATTTTTCTCATTGGCAATAACCAACAGTTTGCAAGCAGGATAATCTTTAAACTCATCCCTGATCAGATTTTCTATATCTTTCGGCGTGCGCCGCGAAGTAGAAATAAGGATATCCGCTCCCAGCTCCTGCGCACCCTTCTTTAATTGGCGCGCAACTTCTAACACTCTCTCTTTAGTCAGGGCAAATTTCTTGGAAGGCCCGCCTAATAAAAGCCCGATATAATTTGCCGCTTTTAAATTCAGTTTAGCTGCCTGTTCTTTAAGGTAATCCTCGTCAATAAGGTTAAGCGCGCCGGAGGTTTCGACGACGTTCCTTCTTTCAGGCGGATTATCGTGGCGCGGAATGATCGCCAGATCGAATTTGTTGATGCTCATCAACCCCGGCCGCATGATCACTATGGACTTTGCCTGATTAACTTTACTCAAGCGATAATTGATCTTAGCCGTAGATGCGCCGCAGGAGATAATAAAATCCGGCGAGAACCGCTTAAGGCCGGCGTAATTACCGGCGCCCGGTTTTACTTCTACTTCCTGAATTATCGCTTCAATGTTCCTTGTCTTCAAATTTTCCGAAAGCAACGCTGCCGCTGCCTGCGCCTGCCTTAAGTGCCCGGCCCTGCCGTCCCAGAGGATTAAAATATCCCGCTCTAAACCGTGCTTCCATATTTTATAAGTCCAGAGGTATTCCTTCGGTTCTTTGGCAATAAAATCTTCGAAAATATGCACAGCCTCCTGCAGATTAGCCTGCAGGTCATTGACCGAATTGCCGCTGCGCTTAAGCTCCAAAGACGGCCTTATCGTGATCTTTGACTGCGGGCCTTTGATACGCGAAATAAATACCGGCAGCATGGCGGAATCGTACTTTAAAGCCAGCTTTATAGCGCCCGACGCCATAGAAGCGTCTCTTCCGAAAAACTTTACATGCACACCCTGCGCTCCACCTTGGTCGATAGTCAGCGCCAGCGCCTCGCCATTCTTTAAGACCCTGATCACCTCTTGAAGCTGGTTTTCGCGGTCAATGGTCTTAGCACCCTTCTGCCGGCGGTAGACGTTTAAGATATTATT
Organism: Candidatus Omnitrophota bacterium; assembly: GCA_026387475.1. Classification (GTDB taxonomy): domain Bacteria; phylum Omnitrophota; class Gorgyraeia; order Gygaellales; family Profunditerraquicolaceae; genus JAPLLM01. Next base: position 4,692 of record JAPLLN010000096.1, read on the forward strand.
CAGCCGCGGCATCCCCAGGTCGCGCACGATGACATTAAAAGGATACCCTTGCAGGCTGGAGACAATGTTGGATAATTCCCAGCTCCCCTCATGCACCACCATAAGTATTACGCCCTTACCCCGCTTGAGGCCGTTATAGATATTATCCAGGCCGTCGATGGTGACGTATTTCTCGAGATATTTCTTATCAATGGCCGGAATAAGAAAGACCTCGACGATACTCTGCCCCAATTCCCGGTAGAACTCCCGGGAGATCATTTTTATCTGGCGCAAGTCAAGCTTGCCGGAGAGCGCCTTTCTTATGTTAGCGCGCACGCGCGCCCTATGCTTGGGGTCTAAAAAATAAATCAAGTCCCCCAGCCTTCTTCCCAGAAAAAAAGCCAGCTGGACAGGGAGTATCCTTAGGATAAAACTAAAGACCCTAAACAGAATACAAGCCAAATAATCTTTTAACGAATCTTTCATTTTCTTTAATCTCAAGCTCTACGCGCAAAGCAAAAAAACTGGAGTTATAGTCATTGAGCCCGGAGTTGGTAATGCGCGCCGCGTCTTTCTCGGTTGTAATAATAGTTTCGATATTTTTCTCTCTGGCTCCGGAGATGATACCTTCGAGGTCAGCATCGGTATAATCATGATGGTCGGGGTATTTAAAGAACGCGGCTACTTGCGCGCCTGCGGACCTGATCAAGGATTCAAAAGATGCCGGGTCGCCGATGCCGCAAAATATGGCTACGGTTTTACCCTTTAAAAAACCCAAAGGCAAGAGTTCTGATTTTTTATCCAGACGGTAGAGGCTGACCGGTTTATGCACGGAATCGAATATCTCCGCCTTACTGTTAAGGCGCTGCAAATGAGCCTTTAATTTATTTAAGTCCGCGGCCATGTCCGTCTTAGTAAGCATGAAGATATCCGCGCGCTTTAACGATGACAGAGGTTCGCGCAAGATCCCGCGGGGAAGCATATTCCGGTTTCCGAAAGGATTAGTCGCATCGATTACCGCGATATCTAAATCTTTAGCCAAACGCCACTGTTGAAAACCATCGTCTAAGATCAGGGTATCCGCGAAATATTCCTTTATCGCTCTTCTGGCGCCTTTAAACCTGTCAGAATCTATTATGACCGGGAGCCCCTCTAAATTCTCTTCAAGCATACGCGCCTCTTCGCCCGTGCCATAGCCCCGGGTCAGTATGGCGACTCCCCGGCCTTTTTCCTTTAACAGGCTGGCGATGTATTCGAC
>JAPLLN010000011.1 GCA_026387475.1 Candidatus Omnitrophota bacterium
CTAAAAAGGAGTTGCTTTGAAGAGATATCTGGTTACCGGAGGCACAGGGTTTATTGGAAGTGCCCTGGTGCGTAGGCTTTTGCGGGAGGGTAATTTTGTAAGAGTCCTCGATAATGATTCTCGCGGAGACCACAGCCGTTTAAGCGGTGTTGCAGGAGATCTGGAGATAGTAAACGGCGATATAAGGTCTGCGGATACGGTAAGGCAGGCCTGTAAAGGGATTGATTCGGTTTGTCATCTGGCTTACTTAAACGGAACGGAATTCTTTTATACTAAGCCGGAGTTAGTGCTTGAGATAGGCGTTAAGGGTATTGTCAATGTGTGTGATGCCTGCATCAAAGAGGAGGTAAAGGAGTTGATCCTTGCTTCCAGCTCCGAGGTTTATCAGACCCCGCCGAGAATACCCACAGATGAATCAGTTCCTTTAAGTATTCCTGATGTGCTTAATCCGCGTTATTCTTATGCCGGAGGAAAAATTATCAGTGAACTTATGGCTATAAATTACGGTCGCAAGCATTTTAAGCGGGTCATTATATTCCGGCCGCATAATGTTTATGGCCCGGATATGGGTTGGGAGCATGTGATACCGCAGTTTTGCTTGAGAATGAAGCAACTCACTAGAGAGGCGGACTCCAAAACAATAAAATTTCCTATACAGGGAACCGGTAAAGAATCGCGGGCCTTTGTTTTTATCGATGATTTCGTAGACGGCCTTATGCTTGTGATAAGCAAGGGTGAGCATCTGGGGATATATAATATCGGGACTACGGAAGAGATATCTATTAAGAAAGTTGCCCAAGAGGTAGCTGCGTATTTCGGTAAGAAAATCGTCATACTCCCCGGCAAGCCGGCTAAAGGCGGGACTCTGCACCGTTGCCCGGATATTTCGAAGTTAAAACAGCTCGGCTATCAGCCGAAATTCCGTTTTAACCAGGGTTTAAAAATCACCGCAGAGTGGTATGCAAAACAGGAGAGAAAGATTGGATAATACAGATAAGCTTGCGTTTAGGACGGGTTCAAGTGTTGTGGTCGAGCGTTGTCAGGTCTGCGGATTTTCAGATTTAGAGCCGATTCTTTTTCTGGGGTATCTTCCTCCGGTCAACAAGATGCATAAGATCGGAGAGAGGCCCGCTGAAGAGAGCAGTTATCCGGCGCAGTTATTATATTGCCCGAAGTGCCATTTAGTACAACTGGGGCTTATTGTAGACCCTGTTGTATTGTTCCCTCCGGAATACCCTTATACCAGCAGCACGACTAAGATCCTAAGAGAGAATTTTGCCGAGCTTTATAAAGAATGCGTAAGCTTGATCGATCTAAAGCCCAGCGATTTAGTGGTGGATATCGGTTCAAACGACGGCAATCTCCTAAGTAATTTTAAGGATAATCATAAGGTCTTGGGAGTGACTCCGGAAGAGATCGGTAAGATCGCCATTGAGCGCGGTGTGCCTACCATCATTGATTATTTTAATAAAAAAACAGTTGAGCGGATCATCAAAGATAAAGGTAAAGCAAAGATCATCACTGCTACTAATGTTTTTGCGCATATCGAGAACGTCAATGAGATCGTAAAGTGCATACTGGAGCTCTTGTCGGAAGACGGAGTCTTTATTTCGGAATCGCATTACCTGCTGCCTTTGATCGAGACTTTGCAATACGACACGATTTATCACGAGCATTTGCGTTATTATTCTTTGCATAGCCTGCAGTATCTTTTAAACCAGCACGGGTTTGAAATATTCCACGCCAAACGCATCCCTACTCACGGCGGTTCGGTCAGGGTCTATGCTTCAAGAAAGGGCCGTTACCCTATTAAGTCTACAGTAACTAAACTACTTAAAGAAGAGGAGCCGGTTGTTCTAAGCAAAGCTAATTTATTAAAGTTCAGGGAGAAGGTTGTTTTGTCTAAATTGGAATTGAACGCGTTATTGAGTGGTATAAAAAACAAAAAAGAAAGGATTTACGGAATTAGCGCGCCCTCTCGCGCGAGCACTTTGATAAATTACACGGGAATTGATGACGGTATACTGGACTGCGTAGTAGAGATAAAGGGGTCGCATAAAATCGGCAAGTATGTCCCCGGCACGCTTATTCCCGTAGTCGATGAGTCGCAGCTTTACGAGAAACAACCCGAATACGCGTTATTGCTCTCCTGGCATATAGCCGATGAATTGATCCCTAAGCTTAAAGAGAAGGGTTTTAAAGGCAAGTTTATCGTCCCGCTGCCTAAACCCAGAATAGTATAATGCTTATATTTTTGTCAGAAGCCGCAATCGTAACATTCGGTTGTTGGTTACTTACGAAAAGATATTTCAATATAGTGTCTTTAAGCGAGTCGATTGCGGTTTGCTTTTTATTGATCTTTGCGCAAATCGTGGCAATTGAGCTTTTTTTAGGCATTATCGGGAAGTTATGTCTTTTAAATGTGCTTGCGCTGCATTTAGCGTTCTTTATTCCGATCGTGTTAATAACTCTTCGGAAGAAATCACCGGTTTTTGTTAAGCCGGACTTAACTAGTTTTCTGGGTAGCAACTTAATCATTTTTGCCTTCTCGGTTTTTCTTGCCTTTTTTGCTGTGAAAGGGCTTTACAATCTATTAAGCCCTCCGCAAGGAGCAGACAGTTTGCTGTATCATCTTGCTTTTCCTGCCTCTTGGATCAAAAGCGGAACCCTTAATACTCCGTTTTTTATCTTTTCTTCCGGCCCCATTGAAGTGCAGGGATCGCTGACTACCAGCTCGCCTTCGTATTACCCCATTAATGCCGAGTTATTCTTTACCTGGCTTATGCTTCCTTTGAGGAACGCATTTTTGGCAGATGTCGGAGAAGCCCCATTTTATATTGCCGGCATATTGTGCGTGTATTCTATACTTAAAAGATTTGATCTGAACGTGAAGGCCGCCGCATTAGGCAGCTTCTTATGGGTGTTAATCCCCAATATTTTCAAGCAACTTAAGACCGCTTCCGATATCGACATTGTTTGCGCGGTGTTGTTTTTGTCGGTTGTTTTTACACTCCTCTTGCTTAAGTCTAAATTTACTTTTAAGAATTGTTTGCTATTCGGTATATCTCTGGGTCTTTTTATCGGAACTAAATTCACTAATCTGGTTTGGTTGGTTGCCCTGTTTCCTTTGGCAAGTTATTTATTTTACAAGGGAGCAAGAGAGAGTAAGGCGGGTTTCGCACGAGTTTTTATTTCTTTATCGGTTATTCTTGTTACGACTCTGTTATTCGGTGGTTATATGTTTATCAAGAATTATATTTATACCGGGGATCCCATTTTCCCCGTAACTCTTAAGATTTTCGGCAAACCATTCTTCCAGGGGCTCCTGGATAATGCTGAATATAAAAGGCAGCTTTTTTCAAATGAGGCCGGTAATTTATTCCGGATCTTCAGGGAAGGCCTCGGAATACAGTTCTTTGCATTGATCCTCCCAGGAACGTTTTTACCATTAATCTTTCTTAAGTATCTTAAGAATAAAGTAAGGCCGTTGGCTGAATATGGGTTAGTTTTTGCTACCCCTTTGTTAATGCTTATTTTATTCAGGGCCTGCGTGGATACTTACGTTGCCCGCTATCTTTTTCCTTATTTAAGCCTTGCCTTGATCGTTTCGATCATTTTTGTGACAAAATTGCCCGGTGGAAGCATATATTTATGGATAGTCTCGTTTATCTCGATCTTTGCAGCTTCCTTCCAGTTAGCCAACAGGGTTGAATTAGTAACATCAGTCCTGATCTCCTGGGTGTTGTTTGCGTTAATAGTCTTTTATAAGAAACAATTGCTGTTTTTTTATAATAGGAAGGGCTTCGGCAGAGTAATCATGGCAGTATTGGTTGTAGGCGCTATAGGACTGGTTAATCTTAATAATTATTACGATAGGACAGAGTTTAAGCGCTATCCGTCTAATTTCAGTAAAAAAGAATCCTGGCAGATCGATATGGGTAAGGGATGGAAGGCGCTTAATGAATTGACCGGCAAAGGCAGCCGTGTAGCTTACACCGGCAGAGGGGAATTTTATCCTTTATTCGGCCAAGGGCTTAAGAATGATGTGAAGTATGTCTCGGTAAATAGTAAAGAAA
>JAPLLN010000027.1 GCA_026387475.1 Candidatus Omnitrophota bacterium
ATAGCGATTGAGAGGCGGGCAGACGGCAAGGCTAAGTTTGAATATGACGATGTAGCGGTTTAGCGCTTCGTTACTTGATTTAGCCAACAGTAAGCAATAAATGAAATAACCGGGTTAGGCGTTCTTGATGAAGGTGCGTTTGAGGGAATCTCCGAGGCGGCCGCGGCGCATTTCTCTTGCGATTACGCTTATGAAAAGGCGCGGTGTTGCGGATATGAAGGATAGTATTTCTTTAAAACTGAAAAACTTTACGATAAAAATATTTTTCCAGAGGATCTTTACGTATCTGGAGGGTTTAAAGAAAGTGAATTTTATCCGCCTGCCGATTTTTTTTAAGGCGGCGTGGCTAAATTTATCGGAATATAGTTCCCCTCTTTCGGTAACGTGGTACCCGGGAGAATTCAGGGCAAGTTCTCTTAAGGGGGAAAACTTCTCGATCCTCAATTTGTTGCAGGCAATGGAATCAACCCCGATCTCCTTGGCAAATTGCCCGATATAAAGCATCTCCTTTTCCGTCTCTCCGATATTTCCGTAGATAAAATAGCCGCTGTAAAAAATAGGGTATTTGACCAGGATCTTGAAATATTTCCGTATCGCAGCCTGATTAAAGCCTTTGTTAAGTTGTTTCAGTATCCAGTCGTGGGGGCTTTCTATCCCGATCAAAAGCGCCTTAAATCCCGCTTTCACCATTTTCTCAAGGAGTGTCGGGTATTTAGCGATATCCAAACGGGCCTGCGCCATAAAACGTTTTTTGATCTTTTTCTTGATGATCAAGTCGCAGATCGCTTCTGCTCTCTTAGGGTCGGCAAAGAAATCATCATCGCTAAGGATTATTACCCCCGCCTTCAAACTCTGTATTTCATCGACTACGGAATCGACGCTTCGCGCGGAATAATTCCTTTTTTGCCCGAGCGGATTTAAGCTGAAGGTGCAGAATTTGCAGCTGAAAGGGCAGCCCCGCGCGCTTAATACGGAATCAAAACTGATGTCGGCTATCTTTATGCCGTTTAAGGCAAAGGAATAATCGTTGCGCCGCATGGAGCGGTCAGGGGCGCTTAAGGTATCTACGTTAGGCAGGGGGCGGTTAGGGTTATGCCTGATCAAGCTATTTTCGCGGTAAGAAATACCCAGGATGTCATTGAGCGCCTTGCCTTTTAATATCTCCTTGATCGTTTCTTCGCCCTCGCCCCGGACGATGATATTGACCGTGGCGCACGCCTTAAAAAGTTCCTCTACTTTTTCGGTTGCCTTATATCCGCCTACGACTACGGTTATGTTGTCCGGAACGCGGTTAAGCATCTGGCAGATCTCGTCAAACTGGCGGTCCCAGCCGATACTGACGCAGAGGATGTCGATGCGGCCGGTTATAAAGGCAATAAGTTTTTCCGTGTCAGCTAAATCCGGCTCATGCCTTAGGTCCATCAGGGTGATTTTATCGGCTAGGCCCATCGCGCTCGTAGCCACATACTCAAGCCCGGTAGGAGGGAAGAGCATCATTGTGCTGTTGGCGCTGCTTTCGATATAGGGATTCAGGAACAGGGCGTGCTTGTATTTGATATTAATTTCCTTTCTGATCGTTTAATTGAGTTGCCTCACTCTACCATTAAACGGTAGTTTAAGCAACAGATATAAAGGACGGAGCGGTAAACATAAAAAATAATAAACATTGACAATCCGTATTATTGTGTTAAACTTATCACAGTAAAAGTTTAGAAGTCTTAGCCGTGAGGGCAGGATGACTGACCGAACGGTTTTTTATTTGTCATTGTTTGTCCCGCTAGGAATCCAAATTCCGGGCAGGTGAAGATAATGCGGATTTCTAGAAGATTACTAAATTCAGAGAAAAGGAGGTAACAAGCAATGGCAAAAGGAACAGTGAAGTGGTTTAGCGATCAGAAAGGCTATGGATTTATCACGCCGGAAAACGGAAAGGATGTCTTCGTGCATCATTCCGCGATTCAGGGTGAAGGATACAAATCCTTAGCTGAAGGTGCCCAGGTCGAATTTGAAATCGTACAGGGACCGAAAGGCGAACAGGCTACTAACGTAGTCAAGCTTTAAGCTATCAGCCTAAACAGGGCCCGGCATCAATTTTGGTGCCGGGCCTTTTTATTTAGCGCCAAATAAATAGCTTGCAGAAACGGTTAGTTTGAAGTAGAATCTTTAATTACACGGTTTCATGGCCGGGATTAAGGAGGCAATTGTGGCAAGAGAAAATTATTCCTTTAAAAAGTACCAGAAAGAAATGATGAGGAAGAAGAAGGCAGAAGAGAAGAAATTGAGAAAGCTGGAGAAGAAAGCAAAGGGGGCCGCGCCTGAGTCTGAGCAGGTTGTCAGTGACCAGGCCGCCTTAGAATAGGGAAGCAACAGAAATAACACGCGGCGCTAATCGGAATTGCGCCGGTGTTGTGTCTGTACACAAGGAGGAAGCATGGCATATCAAGGTGGTGGTAGCGGTGGATTCGGCGGCGGACCCAGGGAAATGCATAAAGCAGTCTGCTCGGAGTGTAAAAAAGAGTGCGAAGTGCCTTTTAAACCCAGAGAAGACCGTCCGATATACTGCAAGGAATGTTATTCCAAGCGTAAGAACGAAGGCCGTTAAAATAAAATAAGGGTCTTGTCAGTAGTAGCGTTCTAAAGCGTCGGGGTGCTGTTCTCGCCTAGGCAGATAAGACCGGTCTGCATTAAAAATGAGGTGGAAAGTGAAGAAAACGCTGTTCTTGGGTATTTTTACGGTATTCCTGAGCTCGTTATTCTTAAGCGGCATAGTTAATGCCGAAGTGACGGGATATCAGGATAAGAAATCACGGGTCGAGAGCTTAGTCAATGAAGCCGCCGGTCTTATCGAGTCTAAGGGCCAAGCCGGCATCGATATTATCAGGGATAAAAACGGTAAGTTCAATACGAAAGACAGCTACGTTTTTGTCACTTCTTTTGAGACCGGAGCGGATTTAGTCAATCCTGCTTTTGAAGAAATCGAAGGCCTGCCGGCCGAGAATTACGCCAATCCTGACGCAAAGGCGGCGCAAATGGCGATAGTCAATGCCGTAAAAGATAAAGACGCCGTATGGATAGAGTATTTGTGGCCAAAGCCGGGAGAAACAAAGCTCTCTAAAAAAGAATCATACCTGAAAAAGATAATCATCAACGGTAAAACGCATATCATCGGGTCAGGTTTTTATCCGGAATAGCTTGATTTTTACCGGGAAAGATGTTAAACTAAGCCCTAGTAAAGCAGTTCCGAGTTTTAAGGTGGGTCTGGACTAAGAGAATAACGAGAAACCTTCATTGAGTTTTTTTAACCGGTGAAGGTTTTTCTTTTTTATAGAGGTAACCGCTGCAAATGACCGCAATTCTAGCAAAACAGTTTTTTTTGTTTGATCCCCTTGCCATATTCTTCCTTGTTGTAAGCTTTATTGTTTCCCTGCCTTCTCTGAT
>JAPLLN010000035.1 GCA_026387475.1 Candidatus Omnitrophota bacterium
TCTCTTTGATCTGATTGAGCTTTTTTCTCTTCTCTAATTCCTGGTATATCAAAACCCAGGCGCAATCTTTATCCTTATCCACCTCGCACTTACCTTTATTCATCCCGCCGCAAGGCCCGTTCAAAAGGCCCTTGGCGCATAAAGTCACCGGGCAGATCCCTCCGGTCACGTCGAGGACGCATTCGCCGCAAAGCGAGCATTTCTCAAGGAAATTACCCTGGCTATCCATTACCGCGCCGAAAATTGTATTAAGGGCGGGGAAGATCGCCAGGCCCAGACGGTCGTTATCCTTAACTGATTGAGTGCCCAGGCCGCAGGCGAGGACTAAAAATGCCTCTGACTCTCTTAAAGCCTTCATGTTCTTGGCTAGTTCGGCCTTGGCTTGGGGAGCAATGCAGGGAGCGGACGGCATACACATGCCAGTAACAGTCTTTCCGTTCTGCTCCAGGAGCGCTTTCATCTCCTTTAATTCCGGCTCTCCGCCGGTCTTGCAGGTCGTCGAGCACTCGCCGCAGCCAACCAGGAATATCTTCTGATACCCTTTCAGACTCTCCAAAATCTCTTCTATAGGCTTCTTTTCCGTGATTATCATATTCTAAATTTTAACACACTTTCCAGCCGCTAACAAGCAGAAATCGGCTATTATCAAGGCTTATGCCGCAGAACGCCGAAGCTACTTTTCTCTTCCTGATGCCTTCTTAAGCTTTTCAATTAATCCGGGATTTATAGCGTATCCCAATTCTTCTGCTTTATACACATCTGCCCAGCTTCTATTATATTCCCTTTTTTCTAGATAAATCTTGGCCCTATTGCAATAACCCTCAGCAAATTTAGGATTTGACTCTATCGCTTTATTGAAATCGGATATAGCGGCGTCGAAATCATGTTTCATCCCATAAGCGAGGCCCCGGCTATTATAGGCTGCAATAAAATCAGGATTGATCTTTAATGCTTTATCGTAGTCAGATATGGATTGGTCGAAGTTAAGCTTGAATATATAAGCATGTCCCCGATTGTAGTAATAATCTGCGATATTATTATCAATCTTTATCGCCCGGTCATAATCTGTAATTGCGTTATCCAAATCAGGGCTCCGGACAGCAACAACAAATTCACTGCCCGTATCAACATTTACGTGTGCCATTTTAGAATGAAGGAGACCCCTATTGTTATAAGCATCGGCGAAGTTGGGAGCGAGTTCTATGGTTTTATTATAATCTGCGATTGCTTCGCCTAGGTTACCACTATCTTCATGCGCGAGGGCGCGATTAAAGTACGCCTCAACAAGATTAGGATTTATTTCAATAGCCTTGTTAAAATCTGAGATGGCTTGAGATAAATTCCCCTGTCTATGATAAATAATACCACGCTTGGAATATTCTTCCGCAGTCTCAGCATGAACAGAAGAAGCACTTAAGAATAATAACCCTAACAAGCCAAATAAGCCTATCCTGGAACTAAGAAGTTTCATCTGTATTTTCCTCTGATTAAAACAATACTTCTGTAATATATTCTATCACTAAGAATTACAAAATCAACCCGAAGCGGATGACGGGGCGCGATTTCGAACCACCGCAGCATACGCGGATTGACTTGGCTGGCTTTTAGCGGGGCCTGTCGGCAAGGAGCGGGCACGGTTCCCGCATCCGGCTCCTGATTATAAAAACGGACTTATACACGGCCCGGATGCGGGAGAGCGACGCAGCCGACCGGAGCGAAGCTTTGCCACAACGGACTTATACACGGCCCGGATGCGGGAGAGCGACGCAGCCGACCGGAGCGAAGCTTTGCCACGCCGGGGCAAAGCGAGCGTACCCGCGAAAAGGCAGACAAGGCAGGACGCGAATTTATTTATTCTCTTCTTCCTGCTTCTTTTTCTTGGCTTCGCAGATCTCTTTGGCGATTTCTTGCGGAACCTGGACGTACTTGTCGAACTCCATGGTGGCGTTGGCGCGGCCGCTGGAGAGGGAGCGGAATCCGGTAGCGTAACCGAACATTTCGGAGAGGGGCGCTTCTGCGGAGACGATCTTCTGTTTTCCTTTTACGTCTATATTCAAAATCTTTCCCCGGCGGGAACAGATATAACTCACCACACCGTTGACATGCTCTTCAGGAGTCGCTACTTCCAAAGACATGCTCGGCTCCAATAACACCGGTTGAGATTTAAGAAACGCCTCTTTGAACGCCATGCTCCCCGCAATCTTAAACGCCATTTCCGACGAATCTACTTCATGGTAAGACCCATCGAGCAACTCCACCTTAACATCGACTACCGGAAATCCGGCATAAACTCCTTTTCCCATCGCCTCAATAATACCTTTTTCTACCGCCGGAATAAATGATTGTGGGATAGAACCACCTTTAATGCTATCGATAAACTCAAAACCCTTACCTGCCTCATTAGGGCTCACCTCAATGACCACGTGGCCGTATTGGCCGCGGCCTCCGGTCTGGCGGATATATTTTCCTTCTGCCTCGGCTTTCTGTAATATGGTTTCCCGAAAAGCTACTTTGGGTTGGCCGACGATCGCCTCAACGCCGAATTCAGTTTTTAGTCTATCTACGATTATTTCCAGATGCAATTCGCCCATTCCGGTCAATAAAGTTTCCTTGGTCTCCTCGTCGGAGCTGACAATAAAAGTCGGGTCTTCCTCGGTCAAGCGGCCTAAGGCTTTACCTAATTTATCCTGGTCGGACCGGGTCTTGGGCGTGATACTTAAAGAAACCACCGGTGTGGGGAATTGAATGGCTTCTAATAAAATCGGATTATCGGGGTCGCATAGCGTATCTCCGGTTACGGTGTGGTCTAATCCTACGCAAGCAACGATATCTCCGGCAAAGGCGTATTCCACGTTCTCGCGCATGTTAGCGTGCATCTGCACAATGCGGCCGATCCTCTCTTTTTTATCCTTGGTGGAATTTAATATGTAAGTTCCGGTAGATAAAACCCCGGAGTAGACGCGCAGATAGACCAGTTTCCCCATGTGCGGGTCTGCCTGAATTTTAAAGGCTAGCCCGGAAAAAGGCTCTTTAAAGTCAGGCTTACGCTCTAATTCTTTATCCAGATCGTCGGGGACATGGCCCTTGACCGCAGGCACATCCAGCGGGGAAGGCAAAAACATCGTCACCGCGTCCAGAAGTTTTTGCACCCCTTTATTTTTTAATGACGCGCCGCAGAGAACTGGGACAGCCTTATTGGCAACCGTACCTTTTCTTATGGCTTTAATTAATTCTTCTTTAGTAATGGTATCCGGGGCTTCCAAATATTTCTTAGTCAAAACTTCATCAAAGGCCGCTGCCCGCTCCAACATTATGCGGCGGTATTTCTGCGCGACTTCCGCTAAATCCGCGGGGATCTCTTCGATGCGATAATCCTTGCCTTGCGTTTCATCCTGATAAATATACGCCTTCATCTCCAGCAGGTCCACTACCCCGGCAAAAGTATCTTCCTGGCCGCAGGGGACCTCTAACGGAATAGTATTTCCTCCCAACTGCTCTTCTATCCCCTTGAGTGTTCCGAAAAAATCCGCTCCGGTGCGGTCCATTTTATTGATGAACGCGATCTTAGGCACATTATATTTATCCGACTGGTGCCAGACGGTCTCTGATTGCGGCTCGACCCCGCCTACGGCGCAGAAGACCGCCACTGCTCCGTCTAAAACTCTTAAACTGCGTTCGACCTCGACGGTAAAATCCACATGGCCGGGGGTATCGATCAGATTAATGCGGTGTTCTTTCCAGAAACAAGTCGTAGCTGCCGCGGTAATAGTAATTCCTCTCTCCTGCTCCTGCTTCATCCAGTCCATGGTTGCTTTACCGTCATGCACTTCGCCGATCTTATGCGACTTCCCGGTGTAAAAAAGAATGCGCTCGGACAAAGTAGTCTTTCCGGCGTCAATATGCGCCATGATGCCAATGTTGCGCGTTCTTTCTAAGCTATATTTTGGTGTTGGCAGGGCTTCTGTTTCTTTGGGCTTTTCAACAACTGCGGATTCTTCGACGGAAGCAGGTTCTTCAACGGGGACAGGTATCTCGACAGGGACAGGTTCGACAGGAACAGGTTCAACGGGAACGGGCTCTTCAACCGGAGCGGGCGCTACAGGAGCGGATTCAACAGGAGCGGGTTCAACAGGAACCTCTACTACGGGTGCCGCATCCAAATCCGAAACCTTCGCCTCTGCTTGAGAAATGACCCTATTCTTTAAAACGACTAACTCCTCGATCAGGATGCGGGTCTTCTCCTCCTGCGCCTCCAGCGATTTTTCTAATTCCGTATATTCATCGTTGAGTTTGGTAAACTCGGCCTTAGGTACCCATTCGCTGTTCTGCTCTTTCTTCTTATACGCGTTGATCGTTTCTTTCAGGTCTTTTATTTCTTTTAAATCCCGCTCGATCTGATGCTTCTGCGATTCTATCTGATCAGCCTGCTCCTTGATCTTATTATCCAGCTCTTTGAGCCGCAGGTTTAGGTCCTGGATATCTTTGTTTAAGTTCACCCCTTTAGAGAAATGCTCCTCGGTCTCTTTCTCGCGCTCGGCAAACTTATTTCTTAATTCCAGGTTCTCGGCCTTGGCCTTATCTAACATCGCCTCTGACTTTGCCACCCACTCCTGCCGGCGGTTAAGCTCTTCCTGGAATTTCGCTTCTTTGGCTTTCGCCTCCTCAATATATTTCTTATCTTTATCGTATTGCGCCCGGATCGTGAAAAGCTCACCCTCCAGAGAATCAACCTGGGCCTGAAGTTTCTGCTCTTTTAATTCCCGGCCTTCCTGATCAGGACGCGGTGGTTCCTCCGGCCGTTTCTTAGGCTTAACACTCCCCTGCCCGGGGGAAACAAAAATTCCCGCCAGGGCATAGACGATCAGCCCTATGCCGATAACCAGGATTACGATAAAGATATTGCTCATTATTTACCTTGCAGCGCTTCTATTACCCTCTGGCTTACTTTGTTCTTCCTTAAATAATCGATGTCGTTTGTGGTAAGCACCAGCTTAGTGTTGGTAGACCTGATCTTATCAATGATAAAATCGTCGCTGGTCTTACGGGAAGTCATATCAACAACCTGCTGCATAGTCACCTGTTCGGTGGCAGCTACCTCTGTTTTTTGGCCGGGCTTATCGATCTGCGCGCCTACTAAAGCACCTGCGCCTGCGCCTACTGCTCCGCCGATTAACGCGCCGCCTAATCCGCTTCCTGACTGATGGCCGATGATCCCGCCGGCTAAAGCGCCCACTGCGCCGCCGATCCCTGCGCCTTCAGCAACCCTGGTTTTATTTGTTTCACAACCTAATGCTACCACTACCAGCCCTGCGCTTAAAACAACTGCCAGAACCTTTTTCATACTTCCTCCTTTTTTAGTTTCTCCATCCTCTGTTTAATTTTTGCCTCGTATCCTATATCCGTAGGCTCGTAATATTTTACTTTTTTGCGCGTATATTTCTGTTTTACATAATGGCCGGGAAAATCATGCGCGTATTTATAATCTTTGCCGTGGCCGAGCCTTTCTCCGTCACCGGTGGCGTCTTTCAGGTGATCCGGGACCTCCTGCACTTTATTATTTTCAACGTCAGCATAGGCTTTGTCAATAGCTAAATAACTGGCGTTGGATTTTTGCGCGCATGAGACATAAACGCAGGCCTGGGCCAGAGGGATGCGCGCCTCGGGCATGCCCACAAATTCAGAGACCTGGAGCGCTGCGTTAGCCAGGACCAGCGCCAGGGGATCGGCATTCCCCACGTCCTCGGAGGCAAGTATGCAGATACGCCGGGCGATAAAGCGCGGGTCTTCGCCGGCATAAAGCATCTTCGCCATCCAATATAAAGCCGCGTCCGGGTCAGAGCCGCGCATGGATTTGATAAAAGCGGACGCGGTATCATAGTGCCCGTCCTCATCGTGGTCATAGACCACGGCCTTCTTTTGAATAGACTCCTCAGCAGCCTCTAAATTAAAATTGATCACCCCGTCTTTTGCCTGCGGAGTAGTCAACGCGCCTATTTCCAAAGCATTTAAAGCCCTGCGGGCATCCCCTTCCGAGGTTTTAGCCAGAAAATCCAGCGCTTCTTTCGCAGCCTTGATCTTGATCTTCCCTAATCCGCGCTCTTTATCTTTTAACGCGGCATTAAGAATTGCGGATATCTCGTTAGCTTTTAAAGATTTTAATTCGCAGACCAGCGAGCGCGATACAAGCGGCGAGGCAATTGAGAAAAATGGGTTATGCACGGTAGCGCCGATCAATACGGGATTGCCGTCCTCCACATCGGGAAGAAGGACGTCCTGCTGCGCCTTATTAAAACGGTGGATCTCGTCGATAAAAAGGATGGTCTTCTGGCCGGAGGTTCTTTTTTTAAGTTTGGCCTGCGCGATGATGCGCCTTAATTCCTCGACATTGGAAGTAGTGGCATTGACCGAGGCGAAAACTGATTTGGTGGCATTGGCGATGCAGTAGGCTAAAGAAGTCTTCCCGGTTCCCGGCGGGCCGAAAAGTATGAGTGAGCTTAAGCGGTCGGCAACGATTGCGCGGCGCAAAAGTTTTCCCTTACCTAATATATGCGCCTGCCCTACGAAATCGCCGAGTTCTGCCGGACGCATGCGCACAGAGAGGGGGAAGTCCTGGGAAGTCTTCTGGGTCTTTTCGGGGAATAAATCCATAAAGGAGCGGCCTCAATAAAAAACCCCGCGCAAGTGCCGTTGGAACGATACTCTGAACCGTTTGGTATCAGGTGGGTGCCCTATCCGGGCGCCTTAGCGCCGGCGGAATAATCGGGCTCCCTTGATAATAGTGTTGGTTCAAAAATTATCAATTTTCCAACGTGCACCGCAGGGTCAATTAAAGTATAGCACATTAGATCCGGATAAACAAATCAACGGATCGTTGCGCCAAATCTTCCGGTCAAAAGAGCATTCAACTGTGCGTGCACGGGAGCGACTTCTGCTTCGGTCAAAGTCCGCTCGTCAGAGCGGTAGATACACGATATGGTAAGCCCGCGCCAACCCGCGGGGACCTGTTTACCTTTATAAAAATCCGTTACCTTTAATTCTTTAAGCAGCGGTTCGCCGGCAGAGCGCAGCGCTTGGAAAACATCGTCGATACCGAGCTCCTCCCTTAATAAAAGGCTTATATCGCGCGTGATCCCGGGGTATTTAGGCGGGGCTGTGAATTTTTTCTTCAGATTAAGCGCGGGGATCACGTTATCCAGGGAGAGCTCCGCGACAAAAACCTCCCTGTTCTTGATATCAAACAAATCCAAAGCGCTCCGGGATAACCTGAACATAGAGCCGGCCTTTTTCCCCGCGACTTCTATGCGGACAATCTGGCCGTCGGGCGAAAAACTGAATTCTTTTATCCCCAGCCTTAAGAGCATGTTTTCGATTATGCCTTTTAAATGCAGCAAGCCGGCCTCATCCTTGACCATCCCCTGCTCCAGGGAGAGGGATTTTCTGCCGCAGAGAAGAACGCCTAAACACAATTCCTCTTTCGGCCCTTTATCTGTTGCGTAAAACCTCCGGGCTATTTCAAAAAGATTTACATATTCCTGTTTTTGATTTAAATTTAGGCCGGCGCATTTTACCAGGCTGGGCATTAGGCTCGTCCTTAATATCTCCTGCTCCCGGCTTAAAGGATTGCGGATTTCCACTGCCTTTAAATTCTCCGTCTGGCCCAGGCTTTTGGCTAAGTTGCGCTCGGTCAAACTGTAGGTTATCGCCTCATTCAAGCCTAATCCGGTAAGGATATTTTTTATTAAAGCGGCTGCGTCCAATACACCCCAGCTGAAGGCCTGCGGTTTTATGGACGGGATGGTCCGGGGTATTAACTCGTATCCGTAAATGCGGGCGATCTCTTCGATCAAGTCCACGTCCAGAGCGGCATCCTGGCGGTGCGA
The DNA here is from genome assembly GCA_026387475.1 of Candidatus Omnitrophota bacterium. GTDB lineage: Bacteria > Omnitrophota > Gorgyraeia > Gygaellales > Profunditerraquicolaceae > JAPLLM01. The sequence continues at coordinate 7,881 of JAPLLN010000035.1, forward strand.
CGGGGTTAAAACGCTGAATTTAGATTTTGACTTTGCCTTGACTGTGAAACCCAGCGCCTGCAGTATTGTCTTGATCTTCTGCGCGGGTATCTTCACCCCCAGGACCCTGGCTACCCTGTCGCAATCAAGAATTATGTTTTTCGCGATGACTTTACCGGAGCCTGCGCTTTTAGCTAAAACCGTCTTACCCGGGCTAAGTTTTTCAATTAAATCCGCAGACAGCTGCGAGGAAGACTCAACTATTGACGCATCAACAGACCGCTCAAAGCGGTAAGCTGACTCGCTCTGCAGTCCCAGCACCTGCCTGGCTTTACGGATCAAAATAGGATTAAATACCGCCGCTTCCAAGAGTATATTTTTCGTGCCTTCGGTCACTTCCGTGTCTTTACCGCCCATGATCCCGGCGCAGGCAACCGGTCTACGCGCGTCCGCAATGACTAAAATATCCGGCGAGAGTTGTTTTATTTCTCCGTCGATAGTGGTGATCTTTTCTCCGGAGCGCGCGCGGCGCACAATAATCGACGCGCCGCTTAATTTATCCAGATCAAAGGCGTGCAGGGGCTCTCCGGTCTCGAATAAGACATGGTTAGTAATATCTACAATATTATTTACGCTGCGGCAGCCTACTAATTCCAGCCTGGTTTTAAGCCACTCCGGGGAAGGCCCAACTTTCACCCCGCGGATAATCTTTGCCGTATATAGAGAACAATCTTTTTTGTTCTCGATTTCAATTTCAAACTTTTCTTGCTTTGAATTTTTAATTTTGGTTTGTGATTTTGACTTTTGAATCCTGATCTTTGAATTTGTAATAGCCGCTACTTCTCTGGCAATCCCGGAGACACTCAACCAGTCCGGACGGTTAGAGGTAATTTCTATCTCAAAAACAAAATCACCCTGCTTCTGCTCCAGAGAAACCACTTCCAGGCCTGCCATAGTGAGTTTATCGGCGAGCTTTTCCGGAGCCAGCTTGATATCCACAAAATCTTTTAACCAGCTATAGGTGACTTTCATAGATTAAAACTGTTTGAGGAACCTCAAGTCATTCTCAAAGAATAACCTGATGTCATTAATGCCGTATTTAAGCATGGCGATCCTCTCAATGCCCATACCAAAAGCGAATCCGCTGTATTTCTGGGCATTAATCCCCACCTGCTTGAACACATTAGGATGGATCATCCCGCAACCGAGGATCTCAAGCCAACCCTTCCTTCCGCAGACCGAGCAACCGGCGCCTTTACAGATAATACAGGATATATCTACTTCGGCGGAAGGCTCGGTAAAAGGAAAAAAGTGCGGACGAAAACGCATTTTAATATCATTTCCGAAAACGGCCTTGGCAAAGATCTCCAGCGACCCTTTTAAATCCGCAAAGGTAATATTGGTGTCCACCATAAAACCCTCGATCTGATGGAACATGAACAAGTGGCTGGCATCCACCGCATCCGGACGGTAAACCCTCCCCGGGACGACTATCGCCAAAGGAGGTAAGCGGCCTTTCATCGCGCGCACCTGCACCGGAGAGGTGTGGGAGCGCAAAAGAAGTTTCTCGTAATCTTTTAAATAAAAGGTGTCGAAGGCGTCTCGGGAGGGATGTTCCAGCGGGATATTTAAACCGGTAAAATTATTGAATTCCGTTTCGATCTCCGGTCCGTCCGCAATGCAGAAACCCATGCGGGTAAATATGGAGGATATTTCGTTGATCGTCTGGGTGATAGGGTGGAGGCGGCCTAATTCCTGGGCGATACCCGGCATCCCGATATCATCGGTCATCTCCGGGCCGCTCTTAATGCCTGCGCCCAAGCTCTTTTCTTTCTCCGCAATAAGAGAAGCGAGGTTATTTTTCAGCGCGTTTACTTCCTGCCCGAATTGCGCGCGCTCATTCTGCGGTAATGTCGGAATGGCCGCGGTAAGCTGGGCAAGGGCGCCTTTACGGGAGAGATATTTTAAGCGGAATTCTTCCAGCTGGCCCTGCGAATGCACCGCCGCAAGGTCGCTTTCTATCTGCGCCTGAATAGATCTGATATCCATCACACCCTGCCTCTGGATTTAAGTTTACGCCTTCTTGATCTCTTTGACCAGATCGACTAATTTCTTGAATGCCTGGGCATCCGTGACTGCCAGATCCGCGAGAATCTTTCTGTCGATGGAGACCTTAGCCTTCTTAAGCCCGTTCATAAAGGCGCTGTAGGTTATCCCGGCCTGCCTGCAGGCGGCATTGATGCGCACGATCCAGAGTGAGCGGATCTCTCTCTTCTTGTTCCGCCTGTCGCGGTAAGAATACACCAAGGCGTGCATTAACGCCCGGCGCGCCTGCTGGAACTGCTTAGACCTTTTCCCCCAGAAACCTTTGGTCTTTTTTAATAATCTCTTCTTTCTTCTGCGTGTTGCACCGCTGTGTTTTATTTTAGCCATTGATACTCCTTTTGTATACGAATACAACACCCGCGCAATTCCGATAAGCGCGGGGTGTCCCGTTAGCCGTAAGGCAACATGGATCTAATGAATGCCTTCTCTTTTCTCTCGTGTAGATACGAGGCCTTTCTTAAAGACCTCTTTCTTTTAGTCTTCTTGCTCGTCGCCAGATGCGATTTTCCGCCGGAATGGTACTTTAATCTGCCCTTTTTAGTCAGCTTGTACCGCTTGGCAACGCCCTTCTTGGTCTTCAGTTTTCCCATTTTTACTCACTCCTCGCTTTGCTTGGTTTATTTCGGTGAAACCACAAAATACATGATCCTGCCTTCTAAGGCAGGCGCCTTTTCGATCTGTCCGTCTACCTGAACGGATGCGATAAATCTATCTAAAACTTTTCTGCCCAGGTCCAGATGCTCCATCTGCCGGCCGCGGAAAAAGAGGTTTATCTTTACCTTGTCTTTTTTCTTCAGGAAAGATATGCACTGTTTTGCCTTGGTCTCAAAATCATGGTCATCGATATTGGGCTTTAAGCGGATCTCTTTTAAACGGCCCTGCTTCTGGTGTTTCTTGGCCTCGCGCTCTTTTTTCTCCTGATCGTATTTAAATTTACTGAAATCGATGATGCGGCATACCGGCGGAGAAGCGCTGGCAGCTACTTCCACCAGGTCCAGATCAGCCTGACTAGCCAACTCCAATGCCTTCTGGATAGTGACAACGCCCAGCTGGTCTCCTTCCGCGCCGATCAATCTGACTTGCGGCACGCGGATCCTGTCGTTAACGCGTATGAACTTTTTTATAGCACACCTCCTGTGTTTATCGCCTAAGCTCCGAGCCTAGGCCCTGTTTTTAATCTCTTCTTTTAATTCCCGGATAAAATCTTCCGTCTTTTTAGCGCCCTGGTCTCCCTTACCTTTGCGCCTGACCGCGACGCTTCCTGATTTCGCTTCTCGTTCGCCGACGACCAGGATGTACGGGATCTTATTTACCTCGGCATTGCGTATTTTCTTATCCAAGGTCTCGTTGCGGGCATCTATTTCGACGCGCACGCCCGCTTCTTCTAATTGCTTCTTAGTGTTTTCAGCGTACTCTTTCACCGTGTCTTTGATCGGGATCATCTCAACCTGCACCGGCGCAAGCCAGACCGGGAACTCTCCGTTATAATGCTCGGTAAGCGCGCCGATAAAACGCTCAACACTTCCTAATAATACGCGATGCAGCATTATCGGCTGCCTTTCTTTCCCTTCGGAATCTATGTAAGCAAGATTAAACCTTTTGGGGAGCGCGAAATCGCACTGGATAGTCGCGCACTGCCAGGACCTCTTGAGCGCGTCCTTTAATTTAATATCGATCTTCGGCCCGTAAAACGCGCCTTCTCCGGCATTAATCTCGTACTGCAAACCTTTTTCTTTTAACGCGCCTTCCAGCGCATCGGTCGCGGCAAGCCAGTCCTCGTCGCTGCCGATATGCTTCTCCGGACGGGTGCTTAACTCTATGGCGACATCTTTAAAGCCAAAAACTTTCATCGTATCAAAAACAAAATCTATCACGGCCTTTATCTCGGCGCGCAGCTGCTCGGGTAAGCAAAAAATATGCGCATCGTCCTGCGTAAACCCGCGCACGCGTAAAAGCCCGTGCAAAACACCGGCCTTTTCATGACGGTAGACCGTGCCCAGCTCAAAGAGCCGCAGAGGCAGGTCTTTGTAACTACGCATCTTAGACTTGTAAATTAAAATATGCCCCGGGCAATTCATCGGCTTCAAAACAAACTCCCGCTCTTCGATTTTAAAGGTGTACATGTTCTCTTTATAATAATCGTAGTGGCCGGAGGTCTTCCAGAGTTCAGCCTGCATAATGTGCGGGGTGACTACGATCTGATATCCGCGCTTTAAATGCTCGTCCTTCTCGTAATCTTCGATGATCTTGCGTAAGATAGCGCCCTTGGGGTGATAAAAAACCAGACCCGCGCCTGCTTCCTCATGATAAATATCAAAAAGCTCCAAGGCCGGGCCTAATTTTCTGTGGTCGCGCTTCTTGGCCTCTTCCAGATTCGCCGAATATTCATCCAGCTGTTTCTGGGTCTCAAAACAGGTGGCGTAAATCCTCTGCAGCATAGGGTTAGTCTCAAGCCCGTGCCAATACGCGCCGGCGACAGAGAGCAATTTAAAGGCCTTAATTTCTGCGGTAGATTTTATATGCGGGCCGCGGCAAAGATCAGTGAATGACTTCCCGGTTTTATAGATTGAAACAGTCTCGTCCGGAAGATTGGCGATCAATTCTTCTTTATACGGCTCGTTGAGTTTTTTAAAAAGTTTCAGCGCCTCTGCCTTAGGGAGTTCTTCGCGGGTAAAGGGCTCGGACTTAGCGATGATCTCGCGCATCTTTTTCTCGATCTTTACCAGGTCCTCGTCGGTAAACGGCTCCTTCTTGTCAAAATCATAATAAAAACCGCCTTCAATGGACGGGCCGATACCGAGGCGCGCCTCCGGCCAGAGCTCTTTGACCGCTTGAGCCATGACGTGCGAACACGAATGCCTTAATATATCTAAATCTGTTTTATTCACTGGAGAATATCTTCTCGCTTAAGAGCCCTAATTTCTGGAACTGCTGGAAGAATAACGGGAAATACCTTATTGCCGGCTTCAGCTCCCCGATTATACTGCCGTCGGGTTCGACCTTCTTGGTCTCAAACATAAAGAGGTCGTTGAATTGTATCTCTTCGCGGTCCAGGCCGCGGATCTCGGTAATGTGCGTGACCCGGCGCACCCCGTCTTTCATTTTCTCGATGTGCACTACCATATTTACGGTCGAGGCGATCAATTTTCTGATCTCCCAGAGCGGCAGATTTATCCCTGACATAAGCACCATAGTTTCAAGCCGGGCAATGACATCGCGGGCAGAATTTCCGTGGATAATCCCGATAGTCCCGGTATGCCCCACTGCCATAGCCTGGAGCATGTCGATCGCTTCCGCGCCGCGGACTTCGCCTACTACTATGCGATTAGGCGACATACGCAGGGCGTTACGGATCAAATCGCGCAAAGACACCCCGCCCTTGCCATCCCTGTCTGGTGTCCGGGTCTCAAGATAAATAACGTTCTCCTGATCCAGCTTAAGTTCCGCCGCATCTTCGATAGTAATGACCCGTTCATTGCCGGCAAAATAGCGCGAGAGCATCTGCAGCAAAGTAGTCTTTCCGACGCCGGTGCCGCCGGAAAAAAGAATATTTATTTTTCCTTTGACCGCAGCCACCAGAAGATCCGCCGCGCGCTGGTTCAAAGTCCCCTTCTTCACCAGATCATCCAGGCTATTGATCTCTTTGGAGAATTTCCTGAAGGTAACCGCAATGCCGAAGCGCGAGATCGGAGAAATGATCGCGTTAACGCGCGTCCCGTCTTCAAGGCAGACATCCGCGTAAGGCACATCTTTATCCACGCGCTTGCCCCGCAGGCTGTACATCCCCTGGACGAGTTTCAAGACCTCTTCTTCATTGGCAAACTTTACGTCGGTCTTAGTCCTCTTCCCGTGTTTTTCGATAAATACGTACTCCGGGCCGTTGACCATGATCTCGGATATCTCCGGATCATCCATCAACTTCTGTAAAGGGCCGAACTCGCGCGCATTTTCGGGCATGCTTCTCTCCTTTTATAATAAATGGCTTGCCACGTGATGGCCGAGCTATACTGTCCCGTAAAGCCTGCCTTCGGCAGGCCACGGGACACGTAAAATGCATACACGTGGGTGAGACCATTTTACGTGGTGGGCCCATGAGGATTCGGACCTCAGACCTTTGCGATGTCAACGCAACGCTCTAACCAACTGAGCTATGAGCCCTGATTTTTCAATGGGCAAGGAGGGAGTCGGACCCTCACAACCTTACGGTCAACAGATTTTAAGTCTGTCGTGTATGCCATTCCACCACTTGCCCTTGAGCACAAATATGCGCCAAAGGCGCATTTAGCGAAATCCCGCGAGCAGCCCTGGTTAACTAGTCAGCTGCGAAACGGGAGAAGCATTACAGAAATTCAGGCGCGGAGCGGATTCGAACCGCTGAATAGCGGTTTTGCAGACCGCTGCCTTGCCACTTGGCTACCGCGCCAAAAATATCAAAGACTACTTTTTGCCGCTTTTACAATTGTCTCAACCTCTGCCAAACAACCGATGCCGGACTTACCGCAGGCAAGCTTACCCTCTCTCGGCTCGACAAATTTATATCCCAGTGATTTTAAGGCCTTGATGTTATTCTGTGTGATCTTATTCTTATACATATTCGTATTCATCGCCGGAGCAATGAGAACGGGTGCCTTGGTCGCGGATATAACGCAAGTTAACAAATCGTCGCAGATACCCGCGGCAACCTTGGCGATGATATTCGCCGTAGCCGGAGCCACCAAAACTAAGTCCGCCTTATCCGCCAAAGAAATATGCTCAATTTCCCATTCCTCGGGATCAGAGAACATGCCTGTATAGACTTTATTACCCGAAAGGCTCTGGAAGACGATCGGCTTGATCAGCTCTTCGGCCTCGCTGGTCATTACCACCGTCACAGAATAACCCGCATCGCGCAGCCGGCGCACCAAATCGCAGGCCTTATAAATAGCGATGCTCGCAGTGACGCCGAGAATGATATTTTTTGCTTTATTCATCGAAGTTAATCCTTAGGCTTGCTGATCTTGCATTCGATCTTACCGCCGGATATTTCCATAAGCGCCACGGTGGAAGGCTTTATTGTCGAGGCAGCCTCTACCAGCTTAGGCTGTCCTTCGGCTATCTCCAACGCCCTTTTGGACGCCAGGATGACCAGTTTATAGATCGAGTTGCAGCTTTTATCAAGCAGTGTCTCTCTTCCTAAATAAACCATCTTTACCCCTCTCTCGCTTTATTTAAGTTCCCCTAAAATAATACCCTTGAGCTCTTTTACCGCTTGCGGCAAATCCTTGTTTACCAGGCGATGATCGAATTTGTGCGCAAGCTTCAATTCCTCCCGGGCTAATTTAACCCGCCTGGCGACTTCTTCTTTTTTGGTATGGCTGCAGCGCCGGGAGATCCTCTGATGCAATGCCTTTAATGACGGCGGCTTGATAAAAATGGTGACCGCGTCAGCCGGAAAAAGGCGTTTAACGCACGCCGCGCCCTTGAAGTCCAAACAGAGTATTATGCTCTTGCCTTCCTTAAGCTTGCCCGTTACAAAATCCCGGTTTGTGGCGTAATAATAACCCAAATAGCGCGTCCATTCAAGGATTTTCTTGACCTTAAGCAGGCGCTTAAATTCCGGTAACGTTATAAAAAAATAATCCCTCCCATTCCTTTCTCCCGAGCGCGAGCGCCGGGTGGTAAACGAGACGGATTTGGCGAACTTTTTCTTTAAAGCGCGGTCCTTAAGCACCGCATCGCGCAGGGTAGTCTTACCCGAGCCCGACGGACCGGAAATCACGAAGACCTTGCCTTGTTTTCTCACTCTATATTCTGCACTTGCTCGCGGATCTTTTCTATCTGGCTCTTCATCTGCACTACGCGCGCAGATACCTGGGTATCGAGCGTCTTGGCTGCCAGGGTATTGGCCTCCCGCTGCATCTCTTGAGCGATAAAATCAAGCTCTTTGCCGACGCTCCCGGCCTTGGCCAGCTTCCCGGAGAAATTACGGATATGGAACGCCAGCCTCTCGATCTCTTCGCTTACATTGGCGTCTTTTAAGAACGCGCAGCGCTCGTCATCAGTCTGCAATTTGGCCAGTTTATCTTTGGTAATTTTTTTATTCCTTGTTTTGATGATCTCCAGCTGCTCTTTCAGGCCCTGCGCCCTTCTTTTTAAGAAAACAAAAAGCGCCTTGCCTTCTTTGGCGCGCGTGCGGGCCAATTCCTTTACCGACCTCTCCACTAAAACTTTAAGCCGCGGCCAGATGCTCTCTGCCGGAACCTTTCCTTCTTCAAGCGAAAGCACTCCCGGAAGATGCATCAAAGTATTCAAACTCAAATCGTCTTTGATGCCGAATTCTCTCCCTGCTTTTTTAAGCGAGCGGATATAATTTTTTAGCAGCGCCTTATTAATGGCGACACCCGAACCCTCTCCGCCGGCGATATTAATAGCGCAGGTGACCCTCCCTCTTTTGGTCTTGGATTCTATGCACTTTTTTATCTTGTCTTCCAGCGATAAGAATCCGACGGGGAGATGAAAAATAGTCTCTAAAAATTTATGGTTGGCACTCCGCAGCTCCACGGTCATTTTACCAAAAGGTAAAACCCTGCCGTGGCTGCTCCCGAAACCGGTCATACTTTGGATCATTACCAGGCCTTTCTTTTGAACTCTTTTTCTACGATATTTTTTACCGGATACAGATCCACGATAATTTCTTTGGGCTCGAACCAAAGCTTGATCTCTCTCTCCGCTTCCTCGGGATTAGAAGAAACATGTATGGCGTTTTCATAGACGCCGCTCGTAGTGATGCGGCCGTAAGAGCCGCGTATCGACGTCGGGTCCGCCTCCTCGGGATTAGTCGCGCCCGCTAATTCCCGGCACTTGGTTATCGCGTCCTTCCCCCAGTAAACCAGGGCCATCACCTTTTTGCGCTCATGAAAATCACCCTGCAGATATTTGATGATCTCCTCGAAGAACGGCTTTTCTTTAAGGTGTTTGTAATGCTCGATGGCGAGGTCGCGCGAGACGCGCACCATCTTGGCCGCGACGATCTCCAGTTTGGTCTCCGACAGGCGCGTCAGGATGTTGCCTGTCAAAGATTTCTTCAGCCCGTCGGGCTTGATCAAAATTAAGACTGCCTGGTTCATTTTTTTACGCCTCCCCTGAAGATGTTCATGATCCTATCCAGCTCCTCTTGCGAATAAAATTCGATCATAATGTGCCCGCGTTTTTTTCTTTTACTGATGCGCACCTTGGTAGCCAGGATGTGCTGCAGCTCCTCTTCCAAAACCCCTACCATCGGCTCGCGCACACCCATCCCGATTTTCTTCTTCGGCATCTTCGGCCGGCGCATCTTGACTAAATTTTCCAACTCCCTTACCGACAAACCCTTGGATATAGTTTCCTGCACCAACCGGCGCTGTTCGTTAGCATCCTCGATCTCTAAAAGCGTCCTGCCGTGGGCAAAAGAAATCCTCCCCAGTTTCATCTCCTGCTGGACCTCGTGCGGAAGATTTAAAAGACGCAAGGTGTTGTTGATCGTCGCTCTCCCCATCCCCAATACTTCGCTTATTTTTTCCTGGGTCACGTGAAATTTATCGATAAGGTGTTGAAAGGCGTGGGCTTCTTCGATAGGATTCAAACCCTGCCGCTGGATATTTTCGATCAAGGCTAATTCTAAGGAATCCTGGTCTTCAACATCTTTGACTAAGACAGGTATCTCCTTTATTCCCAATGAGTTGCAAGCACGCAAACGCCGCTCTCCGGCGATAAGTTCGAAATAGCTCCCTTTGCGCCTGACCAGCAACGGCTGGATGATCCCTTTTTCTTTGATCGACTGCGCCAGCTCTTCAATAGTCTGGGTATCAAAATCTTCGCGCGGCTGGAACGGATTAGGTTTGATCAGTTCAGATTGGACATAAAGAATTTCGTCTTTGCGCCCCTGCTCCGGTGCGTGTTCCGGAATCAAGGCACTCAAACCTTTGCCTAAAGCTCTTCTCTCCATTATGGGTTTCCTCCTAAAATTTCTTTACAGAGCTCTTCGTATTTTTGCGCGCCCAAAGATTCTTTATCATAAAGCGCGATGGGCTTGCCGTAGCTCGGGGATTCGGTGAGCCGGATATTTCTCGGGATCACCGTCTGATAAACTTTCTCTTTAAAATAATTACGCGCCTCTTCGATCACCTCTTTGGTAAGGTTGGTGCGATAATCCGCCATGGTCAAAAGCACGCCTTCGATAGCCAGATTCGGATTCAGATTATCTCTCACAAGCTTAACAGTGTTAGATAGTTGCGTCAATCCCTCTAAAGCGTAATATTCACACTGCACCGGTATGATCACCGAGTCCGCGGCGCACAATCCGTTAATTGTCAGAAGGCTTAACGACGGCGGCGAGTCGATGATAAAGAAATCAAAATTCCCTTTTTCTTTTTGCAAGGCCCGCTTCAACCTGTATTCCCTCCCCAGCGCCCCGACGAGCTCCACTTCTGCCCCGGTCAGATCCAGATTAGAAGGCGCCAGAGAAAGATTAGGCACTGCGGTGGAGAGCAGAATATCTTTCAGCTCTGCTTCTTCAAGCAGGACATGATAAGTGCTTTTAGTAACACTGTGTTTATTCAGGCCGATACCGCTGGTGGCATTGGCTTGCGGATCGAGATCGACTAAGACGACTTTCTTGCCGGAGATGGCTAGGTAGGTAGCAATATTAATTGCCGAGGTGGTTTTACCTGTGCCGCCCTTCTGATTACAAACTGTAATTATCTTACCCATTGATTATCAATAAGTTATGAAAAGCTCCACGCGGAGCATTGCCCTAACCTTAGCTTTATTATCTTCGAATTCCGCAGCTTGTCAAGTATTTTCTTTGTTCTTGATCGTGCTCACGCGTACCTTGGCCGGCTTAGCTCCTGCCATGCCAAACAGCCCCTTTTGCTCGTCCACAAGAACCTCTATCTTTACTTTATTGCGCGGGACGCTAAGCTCTTTCAGGGCCTTTTTAATGGCTTCCTCGACTGTCTTCCCTTCTACTTCTATGCTGATCTTAGGTGTCATTTGGAGTACCTGGTGCGCACCTGGTAGACCATCATCAGCGCGCTATTAATAAACCAATAAAGGACCAGGCCGGAGGGCATCTTATAGAAGATAAACCCGAACATCAGCGGCATGATTACCAGCATCATTTTCTGCTGTTGAGCTGTCTCGCTAGTAGCCCCGGCCACAATGGACATTTTTTGCTGCACAAACATCCCGATTGCCATCAGGATCGGCAAGATATTGACATCAAACCCGCTTATCCGGAATAGCTGGTCAGGAGCTGATAAGTCCTTAATCCACAGGAATTTAGCGCCTCGCAGTGCCACTGCGCGCATTAATACCTGATAGAGCGCGAAGAAAATCGGCATCTGCAACAATAAAGGCAGGCATCCGCCTAACGGGTTGACTTTGTGCTCCTTATAAAGCTCCATAATTTCTTTGTTCAGCTTCTGCGGATTATCTTTGTTCACCTTGCGCAAGGCTTCGATCTTAGGTTGCAATGCCTGCATCTCTTTCATCGAGCGCATTTGCTTAAGGGTAAGCGGATAAAGGACTAAATAAATCAGCAAACTGAAAATAACAATTGTCCAACCCCAGTTCGGAACCAGTTTATGGATAAATTCAAGACTTTGCAAAAGTATTTGGGCAATAAAATCAAGCTTACCATAGTAGATTACATGGCCCCAGTTGGGATTGATGCTCTGCAATAGCCGCAAATCCTGCGGCCCCAAATAGATAGCAAATTTATCTGCAGTAGTTTGGCCGGCAGGAATTGTCCAATCTGAACGAATTAGGCCTATAAAAGAGTTGCCATTACCTTTCTTGATAAATGCGGAGAAAGAAGCTGACTCCGGACTGATCAAACCGCAGAAGTACCTTTCGTGTAAGCTGATATATTTCACATTGGACATTTCCCAATCTTTGCGCGCATTAGGATATATCGCATCGCCATTAATAAAAGCGGTCACGCCCTGATACGGCGCATTCTGATTTTTAGGAGCAAAGTCCAGGGTGCCAAGGTAGAGAGGGCTGCTGATTTTTAGCGGCTGTCCGGCCAAATTCTCCACCAATAGTTCTAACCCTATGGTATAATTAGACTTATCAAAGATAAACTTTTTGGTTACGCGCTCCTGGCTTCCGGCATGGACAAAAACAATTTCATCGCCCGCATTTTTTATTAATTTATATGCCCACTCGTCGGGCCCGAAAGACAAACCGTTCCCTAAAGGAAAAGTATACTTATGTTTTTGAAAATAGATCCCTTTAATCGCGGCCTTGGATTCGATGAAGCTTATTTCAATATTATCGCGCTTGACTTTTAAGACTTCTTCGGGTAGTGCGGGGGTTGATGCGCTGGTTGGCGCGGGAATAGAAGAGGGGGTAACAGAAGCGGGCTGGGAGACCAGGGTGCCTGTAGTCATAACTGCTTTGTTAGCAACAGGTTGCGTCTTGGAAACAAAAGCTGACCAACTTAAAAGCACTAAAAGCGATAGACCGATAGCTAATACTGTGCGCTTATCCATGAACTATTCTCCGTATAATTTAAACTAAGGGATCATACCCGGACCGACCGGAATATGGGTGGCAGCATAAAAGGCGCTTACCCGCCAGTGCGCCGCCCTTGATAACGCCGTACTTCTCCAGCGCCTGCTTGCTATATTCAGAGCAGGAGGGGGTGAAACGGCAAGAACGGGGCAAGAAAGGCCTGACTGCCTTCTGGTAAAACTCGACTAATTTAATAAAAATTTTCGCCGGCATTAAATACAGAGCGACTTACGGCCCTTTTGCCTGCGGCGTTTGAGCACCTGCCGGCCGGTGGCGCTGGACATCCTGCTGCGGAACCCGTGTTTACGTTTCCCGACGATATTTGTGGGTGTAGTGAGGTGTTTTTTCATGATTAACCGCTCCTTTGAATTGTTAATTTTGCAATGTTGTACAATTATAACATAAAGCATCGTGAAGTCAATAAAAAGTGTGCGCTGTGGGTAAGCTTCTTTTTTTATTGACGCGGGGGCAAATTATTGTATAATGGTTCGCGTTTAACTTTTCTGCTTGCAAATGCTTTCAACTCTGTTATAATCTACTGTGTGATTTTTCCACAGATTTATTCAAGGTGTTAATAAGTTGTTAATTCGGTGCTTATGACAGACATCCTGCAGGCCTGGGGAGCTTCCCAGGGCCTTCTTAAAAACAAGCTGGGCGATACGGTTTTCGACACCTGGATAAAACCCCTGAACCCGCGATCGGGAAAAGAGGGGGAGCTTATCCTCGAGGCGCCGGATAATTTTTTCCGCGACTGGATCGAAAAAAACTTCCGCGCAGCGATCGTCGAGGCTTTAAAAGGTTCTTTCCCGGGCGAAGTAACCCTCCGACTGGAAATTGGCGAAGTTGCTCCGGGGGCGCTTGCAGAAAATACGCAAGGCCCGAAGACAAAACTCCGGGAACCGGCTGCCGCAATCGGGCTAAACCCGCGTTATACATTTGATAATTTTATTGTCGGCCCGTCCAACCGTCACGCCCACGCCTACGCGCTTGCTGTCGCCGATTCTCCGGCTAAGGCGTATAATCCTTTATTTATTTACGGCGGAGTGGGTTTAGGCAAGACACACCTGATCCAGTCTATCTGCCACCACATACGCGCAAAGACGAACGGGGATCTGAAACTGGCGTATCTGCCATCCGAGACTTTTACCAACGAGTTGATCAACGCCATACAGCACCACTCTACCAGCGCCTTCCGGCAAAAATACCGCAACATAGACCTGCTAGTCATAGATGATGTGCACTTTTTCGCCGGCAGAGAGTCTACGCAGGAAGAGTTTTTTAATACCTTTAACGCCCTGTATGACGCGCACAAACAGATCATACTTTCCTCTGACCGGCCGCCGAAAGAAATCGCCAACTTGCAGGAAAGGCTGGTCTCGCGTTTTGGCTGGGGGCTGACAATCGATATCCAGCCTCCGGATTTCGAGACCCGGGTCGCTATTTTGAAAAAGAAGATCGAGCGCGAGCCGGTAGCTGTGCCCGACGACGTCATCTCTTTTATCGCCCAGCTTATTAAAACCAACATAAGGGAGCTGGAAGGGGCGCTGATCCGCACCATCGCTTACTCCTTATTAGAAGAGGAGCCGATAACCTTAAGCCTGGCCAAAGAAGTTTTAAAAGATTTATTGAAAGAACCTAGAAAAACCATTACTATAGACTTTATCCAACGTTGCGTTGCGGAAGAATTCGGGGTATCATTACAAGATTTAAAAACCAAGCGCAGGAATAAAAACATTGTTCTCCCGCGACAGGTAGCCATGTATTTAAGTAGAGAATTGACCGAGATGTCTTTACCGGAAATAGGTGAGTTTTTTGGAGGTAAAGACCACACAACGGTTTTACATTCTTATAATAAAATAAAAAATGATTTAAAGACCAATTTGTCATTACAAGAAAAGGTAGAGCGGGTTACACAGGTTATTAAACAATAATACACAGGTTGTGATAGGGTTTACGGTTTAGTTAAGTTTAGTGATACTTAAGGGTTGTGGTAGTTATAAACAATAATTAAAGTCATTACTGCTATTACGGTTTTAATATCTTATTAAATTATAATAATAGAAGGAGAGTTAAATGAAACTAAAAGTAGAGAAGGATGTTTTGATGAGCGGGATACAGACAGTGCAAAACGTGATTAGCGCAAAGTCAGCGCTGCCAATACTATCGAATATTTTATTGGAGGCCACGCAAGGGAGTTTAAGGCTTACGGCTACGGATTTGGACGTGGGGATAAGTTGTGTAATACCTGTTGATGCCCAGGAAGTGGGCGCCATTACCGTGCCGGCGAAAAGATTTAGCGATATTATTAAGGAATTACCGGTAAACGAGGTTAGCGTGGTTACTAAAAAGAATAACCAGGTTAATATTAACGCCCAAAACTGCGAATTTAAGATCATGGGCCTGAGCAAAGAAGAGTTCCCGAAACTGCCGGAGTTTAAAGATAAAGAGGTGATCAAAATAGAGCAGGCCGGCTTAAAACAAATGCTTAGCCTCACATCTTTCGCGGTCTCTTTTGACGAGACGCGGTATATTTTAAACGGCATATTACTAAAGATAGCCAAAAATAATATGACGCTGGTCGCAACCGACGGAAAACGCCTGGCGATCATTGAAAAGAAGTTGTCGCAGCCGGCGGATAAAGAGATATCGATAATCGTCCCCATTAAAACAGTGCACGAGCTAAACCGCAATTTGCGCGACGACGGAGACATATCTTTGATCTTAGGGAATAATCAGGTGTTGTTCGATCTGGGTAAGGTGGTAATAATTTCCCGCTTGATCGAAGGGGAGTTCCCGGATTACCGGCAGGTCATCCCCGCGGCGTCTAATAATAAGATTAAGGCTGACCGGGCGCAGTTTTTGCTGGCGGTAAGGCGCGCCTCGCTATTGTCGACCCCGGATTATCAGGCGGTTAAGTTGGAGATATTTAAAAATAAAATGGTCCTCTCTAAGTCTACGCCGGATGTGGGTGAGTCGCGCGAAGAACTGGCGGTAGAATATCAGGGCAAAGAAATGGTCATCGGTTTTAACCCTAACTATCTTATCGATGTATTGAAGAATTTGAACGAAGAGACAGTGGAGTTGGAGCTGACTGACGGGGAGAAGCCCGGGGTCGTGCGCTCTAACGGCTATGTTTATATAGTGCTGCCGATGCGCTTAAGTTAATAAATAATGGAAGCTATCGGCAAGACTGTTCTGGCGGTCATCAAGGGCCTGGAGGCCAAAAAATGCGGGTTTTCCGACGAGACGCCGGCCGCCTGGCTAAAAAAGGTCTTGACAAAGAAAGAGTTGGGGCATATAAAGCTTAATTATTTTAAGAAAGGTATCCTGGGGGTGAGCGTAGACTCTGCCGCCTGGATGTATAATTTTAACCTGAAGAAAGAAAAGATCCTGGAGCAGCTGAAAAGAGAGAGCGCCCAGGTCAAGGAAGTGCGTTTCCGCATAGGAGATATTCGTTGAAAAAGGAAAAGGAAAAAATAAAGCCGGAAAAAGAGACTAAGGCGCAGACAGACGCGCAGACTGCCAAGGCCTCTAAAAGCTATGATGCTACGAGCATCCAGGTTTTAGAGGGGACCGAGGCGGTCCGGCGCAGGCCGGCGATGTATATCGGCGATACTGCGGTCCGCGGATTGCACCATCTGGTCTACGAAGTAGTGGATAACAGCGTGGATGAGAGCCTTGGCGGGTTTTGCGATACTATCGAGGTTGTCATCCGCTCGGATAACAGCATTACAGTAATTGACAACGGCCGCGGCATCCCGGTGGATATGCATAAGACCCAGAAGAAACCCGCGGTGGAAGTAGCGCTTACCACTTTGCACGCCGGCGGTAAATTCGACCACCGCACCTATAAAGTCTCCGGGGGGTTACATGGCGTGGGCGTCTCTTGCGTGAACGCGCTCTCCGACTGGCTTGAGGTAGAAGTCAAGCGCGACGGGAAGATCTACCATCAGCGTTACGAGCGCGGTAAGACCGTTACCAAGCTATCTACTATCGGCAAGAGCAGTTCTACCGGGACCAAGATCACCTTCAAGCCGGACAAGACCATATTCAATAAAGTAGATTATTCCTATGATATCCTCTCTCAGCGCTTAAGAGAACTCGCCTTTTTAAATAAGGGATTAAAAATAAAATTAACCGACGACCGCACGGACAAAGAGTCGATTTTTGAATTTGCCGGCGGGATAGTCTCCTTCGTCGAATATTTAAATAAAAATAAAAATCCCCTGCACAACAAAGTGGTGTATTTCCAGAAATCGCAGGACGATATTATAGTCGAAGTAGCCCTGCAGTATAACGACGGGTATGCCGAGACGCTCTTTTCTTTTGCCAACAACATAAATACTATAGAAGGCGGGACGCATTTATCCGGGTTTAAGTCAGCGCTTACGCGCGCCATCAATCAGTACGCTAAGTCCAAGAATTTGCTGAAGGACGACATCGCCATTACCGGTGATGATGTGCGCGAAGGTTTGACCGCGGTCATCAGCGTAAAAGTGCCTAACCCGCAATTCGAAGGCCAGACCAAAACTAAATTAGGCAACTCCGAAGTCGAGGGGCTGGTCGCCTCGGCGAGCTTTGAGGCGCTTACTTCATATTTCGAAGAAAATCCGTCGGTAGCCAATAAAATAATCGATAAGGTCATTGTGGCATCGCGCGCGCGCGAGGCAGCGCGTAAAGCCAGAGAGCTTACGCGGCGCAAAGGCGCGTTAGAAGGCGCGGGCTTACCGGGGAAATTAGCCGATTGTTCCGAGCGCGACGCAGCGCTCTGCGAATTATATATCGTAGAAGGAGATTCCGCCGGCGGCTCGGCCAAGCAAGGCCGCGATAGAAGATTCCAGGCCATACTTCCCATCAAGGGGAAGATCCTGAACGTAGAAAAATCGCGTATGGATAAAATTTTATCCAATGATGAGATACGCACTATCATCACTGCCCTGGGTACGGGGATCGGCGAAGAATTTGATATTGCCAAACTGCGTTATCATAAAATAATGCTCATGGCTGATGCGGACGTAGACGGTTCGCACATCAGGACACTGCTTTTGACTCTTCTTTACCGCCACTTGCCTAAACTGGTTGAAGGCGGGTTTGTTTATATTGCCCAGCCGCCGCTTTATAAAATAAAAAGAGGCCAGCGCGAGGAGTATATCCAGACCGAGCAGCAGATGAATGATCTGCTTCTGGACCTGGGGAGAGAAGGGCACAAGTTTGTGCGCATGAAAGACAAGGAGGCCTTTACTGACAACAAGTTTAAGGACCTCTTGGCGCTCTTGGTGGAGATGGAGAGGGCAGCCCGTGTTTTAGAGAAAAAGGGAGTAGATTTCGCTAAATACCTCTCTTTTAGGAGCCCTAAGACCAAAAAACTACCTATTTACAGGGTAAAAGTGGAGGGGAAAGAGCATTTTGTCTATTCTGACAAGGAATTAGCCGTGCTTTCCGATAAGGATGAGAAGGAGACGGGGAGGGATGTGCTGGAACTCTATGAGTCCCAAGAGGTTGAGGAGCTAATCGTCAAAATAGAGAAGATGGGGTTGGATATTGAAGCTTATTCTGCCAGTCTGGTGCCGGTGGAGGCAGCTAAGGGGAAAGATGCGGGCAAGAAGGCCAAGCCCCTGTTTAAGATAATCAACGAAAAGGACGACAAGGAGCTATTTACATTAAGAGAAACGCTAACTTATATCAAGGAAGTAGCCAGCCGCGGCATGCATATTCAGCGGTATAAGGGTTTGGGAGAAATGAACCCGCACCAGCTCTGGGATACGACCATGGATCCGGAAAAACGCACGATTTTACAGGTTACCCTGGAAGATGCAGTCGAGGCGGATAAGATCTTCACGGTTTTAATGGGGGACGCTGTTGAGCCGCGCCGGCAATTTATAGAAGAGTTTGCGCATCAGGTGAAAAACTTAGACATTTAATATGTATACGCGAAACGAAAAGATAATCCCGGTTTACATCGAAGAAGAAGTAAAAGACTCCTATCTTAATTACGCCATGAGCGTAATCGTGGGCCGCGCCCTGCCCGATGTGCGCGACGGATTAAAGCCGGTGCATCGCAGGATATTGTTTGCGATGCAGGAGTTGAATCTCGAACACTCTAAGGCATACAAAAAATGCGCGCGTATCGTCGGCGAGGTCCTGGGTAAATACCATCCGCACGGAGACGTGGCGGTCTATGATACTTTAGTAAGAATGGCGCAGGATTTTTCTCTGCGTTATCCGTTAGTTGACGGCCAGGGCAACTTCGGCTCGGTCGACGGAGACGCGGCCGCGGCCATGCGCTACACCGAGGCAAGGCTATCCGCTATCTCCGACGATATGCTCGGAGATATCGATAAAGAAACGGTTAATTTCGGGCCGAACTTCGATGCTTCCCTAAAAGAACCGTTATTATTACCGGCGGCACTCCCTAATCTTTTAGTCAACGGCTCAAGCGGTATCGCTGTCGGCATGGCTACGAATATCCCGCCGCACAATTTAAATGAAGTCGCGGACGCCATAATCTATTTGCTGGATAATCCCAACGCCGAAGTCAAAGACCTGATGCGTTTTATCAAGGGCCCGGATTTTCCGACGGGCGGGCTTATTTGCGGGAAGGCCGGCATAAAGGATGCCTACATGACCGGCCGCGGTAAATTGACTGTGCGCGCCCGGGCGACAGTCGAGCACCAGAAGAACGGTAAGGATTTGATTGTCATTAACGAGATCCCCTACCAGGTCAATAAGGCCACGCTTATCGAGACTATTGCCGGGTTGGTGGATGACAAAAAGATCGAGGGTATCTCCGATATCCGCGATGAGTCGGATAAAGACGGGATGCGCATCGTAGTGGAATTAAAGCGCGATACCGAATCGCAGATAATCTTAAACCAGCTCTTTAAACATACGCAGCTCGAAACGACATTCGGCATTATTCTTCTTGCGCTGATCGATAACCGGCCCAAGGTTTTAAACCTGCACCAGATCCTCGCCGCTTACATTGAGCACCGCAAGGTGATCATCCGCCGCAGGACCCAGTTCGAATTGGATAAGGCCTTGAAGCGCGCGCACATTTTAGAGGGGTTGAAGATCGCGCTTAAATACATCGACCAGATCATCAAGACCATTAAAACTTCTAAAAGTACGGAGCACGCCAAAGAAAGGCTGGTCAAGGAGTTTGAGTTATCCGAAATTCAGGCCCAGGCAATACTCGAAATGCAGCTGCAGCGCCTTACTGCGCTGGAGCGCGATAAGATCGACGCGGAGTACGCGGAATTATTGAAAAAGATCGAGATCTGCCGGGCGATTTTAGCCTCGGATAAAAAAGTCGAAGCTATTATTAAGGAAGAGCTGGAAAATTTAAAGAAAAAATACGGGGATGAGCGCCGCACAGATATCGTAGGCGAAGCAGAAGAGATCGAAGTAGAGGATTTGATCGCCGAAGAAGATGTGGTAGTCACGATCAGCCACGGCGGATATATGAAGCGTCTCCCGGTGAGCGCGTATCGCAAGCAGAAACGAGGAGGAAGAGGTGCTACCGGCGCAGAGGTCAAAGAAGAAGATTTTATCGAGCACTTATTTGTCGCCTCCACCAAAGATTACCTGTTGATCTTTACCGACAAAGGCCAGGTGCATTGGCTAAAGGTCTATGAGATACCGCAGGCGAGCCGCCAGTCTAAGGGCAAGGCGATTGTCAACCTAGTGCAAATGGAGGCAGCGGCAAAAGTAAGCTCTACCATCCCGGTCAAAGAATTCACCGGGGATAAATATTTAGTTATGGCGACGCGCCAGGGAAAGATCAAGAAGACCCGGCTTGACGCTTATGGCAACCCGCGCAAGGCCGGCATCATCGGCATCTCGCTGGATAAAGGCGACGAGCTTATCGGCGTGGAACTTACCGACGGAAAGCAGGAATTATTGATCGGCACGCGCCAGGGGAAAGCTATACGGTTCCCCGAGAGCATGGTGCGCGACATGGGCAGGCAGGCCGGCGGAGTGCGGGGAGTAGCATTGGCTAAAAAAGATGAAGTGATCGATATGATCGTCCCGGGTAAGGGCGCGGATATTTTAACCGTTACCTCGCTGGGCTTTGCCAAGCGCACCACCGTTGATGAATACCGCCTGACTTCGCGCGGCGGGAAAGGCGTTATTAATCTCAAGGTTACCGATAAAAACGGCGAAGCCATAAACTTAAAGGCCGTTACCGATAAAGACGAGTTGATGGTCATCACCCAGAACGGCGTGTTTTTGCGCTGCGCGGTAAAAGATATACGCGAGACCGGCCGCAGCGCCCAAGGGGTGCGATTAATCAAGCTGCAGGACAAAGACCACGTTGCCTGCATAGCCCCCGTCATCGCCGAAGAAGGCGAAGAATAAACTTCGACCCCATCCCGTAAAGCCTTCGGCCACGGGATGTGGGGCGTGATGAGCGAAGCGAATTTTACGACCCCATCGTCTAGCCTGGTCTAGGACAAGAGCTTTTCAAGCTCTCGACACCGGTTCAAATCCGGTTGGGGTCACATTAAATCTATGTGCGGAATAGTCGGTTATATAGGCGAGAAAGTCGCGCAACCCATCCTCTTAAACGGATTAAAGCGCCTGGAGTACCGCGGGTATGATTCCAGCGGCATGGCTTTAATTCTGCCTAAGAAAAACAGC
This sequence comes from Candidatus Omnitrophota bacterium, assembly GCA_026387475.1. GTDB lineage: Bacteria > Omnitrophota > Gorgyraeia > Gygaellales > Profunditerraquicolaceae > JAPLLM01. The sequence continues at coordinate 29,142 of JAPLLN010000035.1, forward strand.
ATTTCAGTAAGAAAATCCCCCGGTAAAATAAGTGCTCTAGAAAAAATCCTCAAGGCCCGTCCCATGGCGGGTTCCGTCGGTATAGCCCACACCCGTTGGGCAACACACGGCGCACCCACCCAGGAGAATGCCCATCCTCATGAAGACTGCACCGGAGAGCTCGCCGTAGTCCATAACGGAATAATCGAGAACTACGAATCCTTAAAACAAACACTGATCAAAGAAGGCCATAAATTCCGTTCGCAGACCGATACCGAAGTCATCGTCCATTTAATTGAAAAATTTTATAAGAATTGTCCGCTGGAAGACGCGGTGCGCAAAGCCCTGAAACTATTAGTCGGCTCATACGCGATCGCGGTGATCTCCTCGCGCGAACCGGCAAAGCTGGTGGGTGCCCGTTCCGGTAGCCCTTTGATCGCGGGCTTGGGGAAGAATGAAAATTTTCTGGCATCCGACGTCCCGGCAATTTTAGAATACACCAAAGAAGTGATCTTTCTGGATGAAAATGAAGTGGCAGTGTTATCCAGAGATGCCTTTCGCGTAACCGATCTAGACGGGAAGACCATCGCCAAAAAGAGCACGCGCATTAATTGGGATATTGCGCAGGCGCAGAAGCAGGGATTTAAGCATTTTATGCTTAAGGAGATCAATGAGCAGCCCGGCATAATCGAGAATCTTCTCAAGCTGCACATCCTTAAAGATAACGCTATCGTCTTTGCCGAGCAGAACATTAGTGTTGAAAAACTTAAAAGCATCAAAAATATTTCCATCGTTGCCTGCGGAACGGCATATCATGCGGGTTTGGTGGGTAAATATATTTTGGAAGCCCTCTGCGCCATCCCGATATCCGTAGATGTATCCAGCGAGTTCCGCTATCGCGACCTTTTGATCGACCAGGACACCTTAGTCATTGCTATCAGCCAGTCCGGGGAGACCGCAGATACCCTCGCCGGAGTGCGTGAAGCGCATAAACGCGGGGCTTCGGTATTGGCGGTCTGTAATGTGCTTGGCTCGACCCTGACCCGCGAGGCCGACGGGATAATCTATACTCACGCCGGGCCGGAGATAGGCGTTGCTTCCACCAAGGCCTATACTGCCCAGCTAACCGCGCTTTATTTATTCGCGTTTTATTTTTCCGGCATTAAAAATACATTGGCTGCGGGCAAAAGGAATAAATTATTTGACGAATTAAGAAAGGTCTCGGGCCTGATGGAGAAGATCCTTAAAGACCAGGATGAGATAGCCAAGCTTAGCCGCCGGCATTCGCATTTTGGTTCATTCCTATATTTAGGAAGGAATATTAATTATCCTTCGGCGCTGGAAGGGGCATTAAAGCTAAAGGAGATTTCCTATATCCCAGCGGAGGGTTACGCTGCCGGAGAAATGAAACACGGCCCTATCGCATTGATCGATGAATACAGAGGGGTAGTTTGTATAGCGCCCGAGTCTAAGGTTTACGATAAGATGATATCCAATATTCAGGAGATCCGCTCCCGCAAGGGCAAGATCATCGCCATTGCCACTGCCAAAGACTCCAAGATCAAGGACCTTACCGAAGAAGTGATTTACATCCCGCAAATCGAAGAATTCTTTTCCCCTCTGCTTATCGCACTTCCTCTGCAGCTCTTGGCGTACCATATCGCGGTAAAACGCGGTTGCGATGTGGACCAGCCGCGAAATTTAGCTAAATCCGTCACCGTCGAATAATGCTTTATATTGTTGCCACGCCTATCGGCAATCTAAAAGATATGACCTTTCGCGCAGTCGAGGTGTTAAATTCCGTCGATATGATCGCCTGCGAAGATACCCGCCACACCAAGATCCTGCTTAATCATTACGGCATTAAAACTCCTACCACAAGTTTTTTTCAGCATAATAGATTTACCAAAGGCGAATATTTATTAGGCCTTTTAAAAGAGGGTAAGAATATCGCGCTGGTCTCTGATGCCGGAACCCCGGGTATTTTAGACCCGGGATACAATTTGATAAATTTAGCTATTGAAAATGAAATTCCTATTACTGTGATCCCGGGCGCAAGCGCATTTATTAATGCGCTGGTTTTGTCAGGCAAGCCTGCGCATGAATTTGTCTTTGCAGGATTCCTGCCGAACCGGACTGGCGCGCGCAAGAACAAATTAAAAGAACTGGCTAAGCTTAAAAAAACTATAGTTTTTTATGAGTCCTGCCACCGGATTTTAGCTGCCCTAGAAGACATTCAGACAGTTTTTGGAGACCGGGAGATCTGTGTGGCCCGGGAATTAACCAAGAAATTCGAAGAAATAGCCCGCGCTAAGCCCGCAGCAATTCTCGCCAAGTTCCAGAAAAACCCGCCAAAAGGCGAATTTTGCGTAATTATCTAATGTCCAATCTGGATTTCCGCGTTTAAAATGTCCAATCTGGTTTATTAGATCTATCAGCTGCCAATAATCGTTTTAATCCCATATCTTCCTGTAACCCCTTTGTCTGTTGCAGGTTAGGATAGCAAGCGCTTTCCCAAAACCCCCTAAATACTATTGTAATGTATTACCTATATGGCATACTTACACATAGTTAGGGCTGATAAACCAAAATGAAAAAACTCACTAAAGTAATCGCCATATTATTATCGGTTTCTCTTTTATTGCAGCAGGTCGGCTTTGCGCAAGTAGCCGGGACCCTGGACATCTCCGGCTTTATGACCCAGCTGCGCCAGTCCATTGCTGTCGATAAATTTCGTCCGCTCCATCTGCGCTATCTTGCCTACGACAACATTAATAATAATTTTAAATTACTCCTGGATAAGGGTGACATCAAAAATTTAAAATCCGCTCAAATTGAAGAGACGAGTAAGAAGCTGCTTAATCTCTTCTTTGTCGGCGTAACTCTGCCTAATGATAGTTTCTGGGTGAACTTACGGCCGGACTCTCCGGATAAGATGCTCGACCCGATGGTCGCCCAGACTGATGTCGGTAAGGTGTTTTGCGAGGCTGACCTGCAACTTAAAAAAGATACTGCCAAATTTACTTCTCCGGACACCGCCGAGGGCAAGGAGTATTGGAATAAGCTTTATCAGAAAGCAGGGGAGATCTTCGGCTCGGAGAATATCACTATCCCGACCCTGACCCGGCCCTGGATCGTCCCGGATGAGATCATCATCCGCGAATCCACGGATAACGCGTATATTTATAAAGCTACTTTGAAGGTAATGCTCGAGCAGGATTATTTAGCGGGCTCTGCCACTTATAATTTTAAAGACGAGCGCTTAAAGGCCCTGAACGAATACTCTTCGCAGCTCATCCGTGAGCTGATTATCCCCAAACTCACCAAAGAAATCAATACCTCAAAAAGATATGCTTCCTTGCGCCAGGTCTATTATTCCCTGATTATGGCGCAATGGTTTAAGCAGAAGTTTTACGGCAAGGGTGGGCTTTATTCCTGGCTCATCGATAAGCAGAAGCTCAACGGCCTTACTTCTAAGGAAAATTGGAGCAAGGACTCGTATTTTAAAGAATACCAGAAGTCATTCCAACAAGGGGAGTACAATTTCAAGGTCCCGGTGTTTACGCCTTACGGCCAGACCATCAGGAGCTATTTTTCGGGAGGTATTTCGGTAGGGACAGTGATGCAGCAGGCGACAATAGTGCCAGCGCCCAGCCCCTTGGCGGGGTCTAGTGGGGCCATTGCCGAGTTATCTTTAAATCAGCATATCAGCAGCCCAGTAAACGTAGCTGGAGGTAGCGTAGATGACCTCGCGGATGTAAAACCGGAAGTAACTCAGGCGGCATCCGCTGCTTCAAGCTCGGCCATTCAGCCCCAATCCACCGCCGGTAATGCCGCGAGATTGGCCTTAGAAACGGCACACCAAGAGTCAATAAAACGGTTATTGCGCCAGCTTCCTACAAGACCAAAGCCTGACGACATAATAAGTCTCTCCATGGAAGATATAATTCATGGCTCAGATGCTACGCCAGCGCAAATACAGCAGATATTGGATTCCCAAACCATGAAAGTCGAATTGGGAAACATACTTCCGTATGCGGAAATAATAGTCAAACAGTTGACTAGATTGTTAGCCTCTGGGCGTTATTCAAAGATACTTATTTGCGGCCGCGACGCAGATATTTTTGACGACGCATTGCAGGTTGTTTTATCGGGAACCGGGCTTGAAGGCCGGGTTGTGCGCCTGCCCTCTAGCGAGAAAATGCGTTATTATGTACGGGATGCAATGCCGGCGGATGATAAAATAAAGTTTTTGAGCCACCTCGGGATTACGAGCAACCTAAATAACGAAAATATATTAGTTTTTGATACCGGTTTCGAAGGCAGCGTATACTTATGGCTTTCCGACTTAATTTCAAAAACATTTCCGGGAATGGATGTTCCGAAGCATCTCTCATGCGGAATGATCCGCTCCCAATTGGGCGAAAGCCTCCAGATTATCAAATTACCTCCGCCTTCTGCCGCAGATATTGCAGGTGGTTTTCCGTATAATAAGTTCCCGAAGAGTGCCTTTCTTGCGCGAAGCGCAGATATGAACACTCTTGTTGCCTGCGCGGTAGATGCCTTGCCGCAGTATTCCGGAGGTTTCACAAAGGCGTTGGTTACAGATACCGGGGCAGTTAAGTTTATCGCTGATAATGCCGTTGTTTCATTCGACCCGGACAGGCTAGAGCGTTCTTTCCATAGTTCTGCGCAGTATAATAATTCCGGCATAGTAAATCCCGCCGCAGCAATGATGGTTCAAAAGAGAGTAGTGGATTATTTTATATCGCATCGTGATCAGCTGCTTAGCGGTATAGGTTCATTAAATCAGCATATTAGTAGGCCTGTAGAAGTAACAGGGGGGAGTGCGGCAAGTCCTGCAGAGATAACGGTAGCTGTGCAGGCAGCCCAACCCGTTGCCCAGCCCAACACCGTAAACTCAATGACTCCGTCCGAAGCCGGAACTACCATGGCCCATATCCAAAAATTTGCGGATTTCATATTGGGCCTGTTTAAGGATCGGGATCTTAAACAGCCAATCGATTATGCCGATATCGGAAGCGGTGCTGACGCGGAATTCGAAGAGAACATGGTGCCATTGTTGACTGCCTTAGGATTTAAGATTAGGGAAAGAGTAAGCGTAGATGGTGGTTATTTTGGTCCATTGACAAGCAAAGTTAAAAAAGCGGACATTACTGACAAACAACAAAGAGAAAGCATTGGTCTAGGTGATGAATCCAGGGACCTTGTAACTATAAATAATATTCAGTCTTTCAGACTTGTGCAGCCGGCAATGGCTACATTGAAGCCAGGAGGCGTGTTATTGGTGACGTTTGCTAAGAGCGACCTGGAGGATAGGCATGACGATCCCAGGATTATTGAACAAGTAATCGCGGAAGCAAAGGAATTATTAGGATATGAAGTGCGTGAAATACAAAAACCAGACGACTATCCTGTTTCAAACAGCAAAATCAAGCATAATCCTAACTATCCGTCTTACGGCAAGATGCTCATTATCACCAGAAAAAAGAGTCCTGGCGGAGAAATTGTTTTTTCTGCCGCCGTAAACCCCACGCCCGCCGCCTCAAGCCCGGTATTCGCTAATGTTGATTTACCCGCGTTGCGGGAGACGCTTGCCGCGATTAGAAAATCAACTGAAATGGCGAGTCAGGGGTATGCCACCGGCTTAAATGATTATATACTTAGTACACAGTTGCTTGCGGATTTAGGTATCGCGCGCGGCGACGTCTTATATCCGTGTATGGGAGTGGATTTGGCGCTTGCCCGCCACACTAAGGTGTTCGGTTTGAATACAACCACCGGTTTAACCAGCAGGTCAGAGCTTGAGCCTGTAATTGCTTTATTCCAGCGTAACGGTTGGAGTGCCGCTGACACAAAGACAGCAGAGAACAACATTCATCTGATTACCGGCGACTATCGCGACAGCTCCCAATACGCCGGGCTACGGGCGCAGGGAGGGGTGGATGTAATAATGGCCAAGGGGTTGGGCTGGACAGTAAGCGAGAGCGAGATAAGGAAATTCTTTAAGGACATAGGCAGCGAACTTTTGAAGTCCGGAGGATATGTGGTCATTGTAGGCGCAAAGGATGAGTGGTTACGCGATTATCTGATGCGCGAGTTTGGCTACAAAGATATTTTTGAGCAATTCTTGCCGCAAGAAGCGCAGCAACTTCCCCTTGATGAGTATAAGCAGGTGAAAGATGCGTTATCCGCTCAAAACGGCGGGCCTGAAAAGGTGCTAAGCGTAAGAGATGCGCAATTTGTCGTTGGCAGGCTTCCTATGGCGGTATTGCAGAAACCCGTCGCCTCAAGCCCGGCACCGGACCCCGAATTCCAGGCGGCTGCCGAAACCGCATATAAGCAAGTTGCCGAGGAAAAGCAAGAACCGGCAAACCAGATTTATTATTCGCAATTATGTGAGCCATTCAGCAAGGCGCTAAATAAAATATTAGGAGACAAGGGCTACCAGTCATGGGTAGTGACGGTTGGACAATGGGGAGGCATTTCTACCCATGATTTCGTCATCATTAAGGACAAAAATGGCCGCTTCTGGCTTATCGATGGCACCTGGCAGCAATTCCTAAAACAAGATCAGCTGCCACTCGACCATCAAAAAGCAGTCATGATCCTTGAAATAACCCAGCAAAATGGCGAGGTTCAAGAGAAGGACATGGAAGAGAAGTTTGCTAATTTTGGAGTGCCTAGTTTTATGAGCCGCAGGTTGGCATCCGCAATTAAAAATAAAATTAAAGAAGCAGTGACCCAGAATGCTGAACCGCCTACTGTCATCTCCAGTCCGGCGCCTAGCGCCTCCAGCCCGGCCCGCGCTTCTTCTCCGGCGACTAGCCATTGGTGGAAGACGATTACCTATACTGTATTGATGGCTATGCCGACACTGGCAGTCCTGTATTTATTGTTAAGAGATGTCCCAGGCGAAGAGGCGGCTACTATCGCGCCTCCTGCCCAGCCGGCTGCGCAAGCACAGCAAGAATACCCAAGACATATAAGATTTTTAATAGAGGCAGCTAAAAATCAAGATCAGATGGCATCTATTAAGTTGGGCGAGCTGGCGAATAAGCAAGACAGGCTTGCTTTTTCTGCGCTTATTGACTTAGTGAAAGCTGGTAATGAAGATGCTTTTGGCGTGCTTAGCAGTTTATCTGAATCGCAAAACAAGGAGATAAAGGATCTGGTTTGGTCAGAGCTCGCCAGACTGGTGCTGCAAGACGGGTTAGACAGGCCTATCGACTTCTTTGATTATAATACTAATGATCCCCGGCGCGGATGGGAGACGATGGTTGCCTTTGCCAAGGCGGGGAATAAAACAGCAATAAGCCGCGTATTAGCTTATGCTAATGACCGCCGTGATCCGGAAAAAGGCCGGGAGGCGCGCGCTCTGGTTTCGAAGTTAATAGAACAGGGAGATAGAGAAGTGATCGCCTCTGTTTTTGAAGAAGATGTACGAAACATGCGTACGCGCTATCTTGCCGGGCATGATTTGAAAGCGCTGCAGGCAGAACTAACTGAAAAGAGCCGTGATAACGCACTTTATCTGGCTTTTGCATTTACCGCGCGCGAAAGTTCCGGCGCCTTAGCCGATGAAATCTTGGTTAGATTAGAAAAGATAGCAGGTAGCAAAGGCAATATGCTGGGCTTTATTGATTCGATGAATGACCGCCAGCTTCTTAAAAATTTTATTTTATCCGCGGCAAATTATAACCACCTCAATACCCTAGTCGCATCGGATGAAGCGCTTAAAAATGCGGTAGATATGCTTTTTAAGGGATTAAACGCGCAAGAAGCAGAGATGTATTCCGTGCGCTTAGCTTTATTTGTTGAAGATATTTTACGTCAGAACAGCAGGACTGATGCTTTTAAGAAGTGTCTGTTTACCTTATATGACGATAACGGGGTGTCAGGCTTGAATAAAGATTTGATTGCCGCCTTGCTTACGGTTTACGCTGATAAATTCTCCGCTATTGACCAGCAGAAGATTACGCGCATCGCAGCAGAACGCGGTATCCAATACAATAAAGCCAGGGTCAATACCGCTAAACTGCTCAAGAACGGCAAGCTTATTATACATACGGTCTTTATGGATCAGGATGCGCAAAACTTTATCTCTGGAACATCCGAATTTTATAAAAGCCAGGGTTATAAATCAGAGCGCAGGGATGGGCATATTGCCTTGACTAAAGGCAATGTGGTAATATGGCTGATTAATAATGTGGGTAACGCATATGACATTCGGGAGCACATAGGGAAAGTCTCGGCATTCATTTTACGCGGGCATGCTGGAAGTGAGGAGCGTCTATTCAAGGGGCAATCCCAGGAGTATTTTATGGCTTTTATTAATGCTTGCCGCAGCGCAACATTCTTAGGGAAGCTAAAGGCGCAATATCCAAATGTCGATGCTATAGGCGTGCGTGGAACAGGGGAAGGTGAACCGGGAACCCGTGTTAGCTACTACTTAGAACGCGCGCTCAACAGCGGTATAAGGGATTGGAGCCAGATCCGGGATTATTTGAAGAACCATATCAAGGGTTATGCCGGGAACCTGGCAATGCCGGGTGACCGCGCGCTAGACGTGCTTGGTATTGTTTCCCGGAAAGCCGCGCAGGCTAATAATACCGCCTCCAGCCCCGCTCCGGCTCCGGGAATAGATAAGACTGCCTTAACGGAGATCTTTACCAGAAATCATTATCTGTCGTACCTTGTTTTGAATATGTCGCTTGTTCCTTGGAGTATCTCCGCTGATTCGACCACTAAACTGCAGCAGCTGCGCGACGAGATGAATACGGAATATCTTAATTTCCTTGCTATGCCTGCAGGCTCTACGGATGAGATTCGGCTGGCTTATCTGCAGCTTGCCCTGCTGATAAGGAAGAATCTGCCCACCGCGAAGTCACTGGTTGATAGCATTCCCGAGGGAGCTATTAAGAAAAACATGAAAGAAGGTATTATCGATGCGGAGCGTTTCGCTAACGGTATTGAAATGCTCATGGATGATTCTAATAATCAGGTAAATATTAATAATACTCTGGATGCAATGTCAAATATCGTATTTTCTAAGCATTATCGTGATAGAGGGGGTAAGTATAATATAACTATGCAGGCCGCTTCAGATATGCCGAAGCTAAATGCGAATCAGGGCGATATAGCGTATTTATTCCTCAACCTATTTCTCCCGTTTGTCTTGCCTTTGGGGGTATTTAACGGAAAAGAAGTAGAGTTAAAGGTATCCACAAAATCCGAATCGGGTAATTTAGTAATTACGGCAGAGTCTAACCAAGCTCCATCCACGGAAGATATAATGGTCTATGGCCATCCGATAAACGCGGGTTTCAGGGTAGCGCAGAGAATTGCTAAAAAATATGGCGGGACTATAGAAGCGCAGTCTCAAGGCACGAAACTTATAGTAAGGCTTCCGATTGCGCAGCAGGCCGCTTCTTCGCCTGCGCCATGGGAGCCGCGTTTGGATAAAGAAAAGGCAATAGAGGATTGCCGGAGTATCAGCTTGGCTCTTCGCGAGATTTATGCAGATCCGCAATGGTCAAGCCAGCTTAGGAGCGAAATGCGGTATGTTCTTACTCAATCCGGCGCATTGACTGCTTTGCTTGGGCTTAGAGCCATTGCTGAACTAGGCCAGTCTTTTGATATTGTCTATCAGGTAAGCCTTACGCCGCAATTGCATACAGAGCTTGAAAATTTGTTACGCAAAAATGGCAATAGCCAGATAAGAATAAAAACTATAAAGCAATCAGGCGCCGGCCGGAACTATACGCAGTTTATTATAATCAACTTGGAGAAAGCTAGACAGGTGCTTCTCCATCCTGTATTCACCGTACGCGAAAGAGAGCGCGCCACCACCGACGATGGATTGTGCGATTTTATATTAGCTCTAAATAATGACATAAGCTATAACCGCAGGGATATGAAATTAGGGTTGTTGTTCGGTGTGCCGGAGGTTGAGGCAGTTGCTTACGAGAAGCAGGGCTCTGGGATACACGGCAGAAACATTGAAATCAGTAATCCGTTTGAAGAGTTTGGTGCTTCCGGTAACGTTTGGAAGGCGCTTACCCATGATCCGGCAAACAAACGGTACGAGGCCATATACGAAGAGGCTTATGGAATAGCCAGAGAAGCGATCCCCAGTCACCAGTATCTTATTGATAAGCCAGAGGGTAGTTTGTCCGGAGGTATCTCGGCCTCCAGCCCGGCGCCCGGCGCCAGTTCGCCTAACAAGGCAGAAGGCCTGTTAGAACTAGATAGGAGACCTATAGATGGGGGTTTACTCAATACAGTTTATGTAGGCCATGATATGGAGGTATGCAGGGCCGTTAATCCAGACCATCAGGGTGGCCAGATAGCGGTCAATGTTGCATCCGGCGCCGGTATTTCTAATTACCTTTTGAGTTTAGATGCAACAACGGGGTATTTCGTTGATACGGTCAAAGTTAATGCTGGCGATTTAACAGAATCTCTGGCTCGTTGGGCTGGATTATCCGGTATTGTTAATGACCCGGAGTTCTTCGGTGGTTATGCGCAGCGCAAGTTTCGGGCTGGTTACGAACAGGCGTTCGCCGCTTTCGGAGATGGATCGGACGGCATCATGAGTGCCTTGCAAGCAGAAAAAATACTCTATGAATTGCAAGTGATGGGCGTGGATAAAGAATCTATAGCGGTTGAAAAGATTGATGACAAAACCGTTAAGCTGACCTTCAAGTGGGCTTATCCGGGTCGTCCGCTTAGAACTTACGAGATTTATTTTGTTCATCAAGATATAGCCTCCCCGGAGAGCTTCCCGCAAATCCTTAGAGATCTAAAAGGCAAGGCAACTTTCATTTATGAGCGCGCCGGCTTATCTCTGCCTGCGCGATACCATCTATTTATTAATGAATTAATTTCTTATCTCAAGCCTAATGGTTATCTGATGACTGATGATGTTAGTTACGATAAGGCCGCATCAGAACCCTATGTCGACCAAGGGAAGTATTTCGATAATATTAATAATCTCGTTACGGTTAAAACTCCCGCAATGGGTGAATGGGAGCAAAAAATTGCTACTTATAGAGAAGATAAGTTTGAGAAGACTTCTTATGGGGCAATAGTGCGGATTCGGCAAGTGACACAGGGGAGTGCTACCAAGCCCGGAGCCTCCAGCCCGGCGCCCGCCGCCAGCTCGCCGGTTAAAACCGGGGCAGAAAGCGCAAATAATGATGGCCGGCCGTTTATCTTAGACAAGGGGACCGGATTGTTTGTTCCGGACCGCACAGTCGTCTCTGTCACTGCGCCCAAAGATAAAAAAGCTATTGCTGAAGCTACAAGTAGAGTAGAGTCAGCTATCGGTAAGATAAAGAAGATAAGAAGCGTCACCGATGCCCAGGCCCTGGATAAGAAGGGAGAGCTTGCGGCGTCAGTCGAAGATCTTAACTATATCGCGTTGCTCGGGCTTAACGGAGAACTTACGCAGTCGCTCGCAGAACCTTTGTGTATTATATTGAACTATTCGTCTTCAGCTGAACTCCACCGCAAAGTGCACCTTCTTCTGACTCACCTGCCGGGGTCATTTATTTTTACTCCAACTCAATCAAACGCGCTGATTAGTTCCATAGACCGCTTCGGTTCATCCGATGAAAAATTGACACAGCGCGTTATTGAGTCCGTGACCTTAGACTTAAACATTTTATCCGAAGAGAACTTCGCTTCCTATCTTAGGATTATCAGCCGCCTGCCCCGTTACCATGCCGAAGGCCTGACTAACCTGCCCAGCGAAATGACCTTTGGTGTTGAAATCGAAGTGAATCTGTTGGATGCGAAAGAAGCCACGGATTTATTAGCCACCACAAAGCTTCTTCGTAAGCTAATAGATTTTGCCAGCAGAGAAGGCTTAGCAGCCCGTGGCTGGGTAGTTAAGCGGGACATGAATAATATTGAAATTACCACTAAAGATAAAGGCCTTCCCAATACGCGGGAGGGCTGGGCTGAACTGCGGGATGGTTTAACCAAGCTGTGGGGTTTTATTATGGCTAACTCTCCGGAGCGCTCGCTCTATTACGGTATGCATGTCCATATCGGCAGCCCTCTGCCCAGTTTGCAGAGAGGGAAGCTTATGCGCGCAGTCTCCTATATAGGAAAAAGCATGGAACACTGCTGGAGCCTGTTAGGAAAAGTTCAAAACAAGCTGGTTTTCAGCGAAGATGCGCTTTGGGGAGACCAGATAACAAGTAAAGGCAAGACGCCTTTTTATGACGATGCGACAAAAAATACGGTTGCCATAAACACTTTTGCTCCTGCGCCCATTAATCTGCTCTCCGGTAACGGGGATAAGTATTTTGCACGGTTACAACTTACTATAGGCGCTGCATTAGCTATTGTGCATAATGCCTCCGCAAGGCCAGGGGAATTCACTTTCCTACGTACCGGGCTTCCTTTGCTCCAAAGTTCCCTTTATACCAAAGAAAATTCTTTTCTTCTGCGCCGGCATATTAATCATCTCTTCGGGGGAGATTCTGCGGGGACCATTGCCATGCTGCAGCTTCTCTATGATATGAAGCGGCTCCCGCAGCTTCCGGTTGGCGGGGTTGATGTAGTCAACGAACAACGGATAAAGAAGGCTTATGAAGCCGCCGGATTCGGAGAATTGTATGCTTTGCATAAACAGAGCAACGGTTGGAGCTCTATGGCAGTGCAATTAATTGATAAATCCATACAGCAATGGCGCGGCAAGATACTTTCTCCTAACACAGATATAACGCAACAGGGGAAAGGCGTTGAAGTGTTGGGTGATGCAGCTTCGAACGGCAGCCACTCCGCGGCTATGGCTTTAAAAGAAATCATCCTTACCACGGAAAACACCAATCTACAGAGCATGGCGATGCATGCTTTAAAGTCCGCACTTTTTAAAGACAGCCAGCCTGCGGCTACGGCCTTAAAAGAAATCATTCTTACCGCGGAAAACACTAATGTGCAAGGAGATGCGCTGGAAGCCTTAGCTTCCGGTTGTTTCGCAGACAAAGAGTTCGCTGTCAGGTCCGTCGAAGAACTGATTATAAGAGTAAAGGAAATCATCCTTACTAAAAACGATACCAGGTTGCAAAATTTTGCCATAGATGCCCTACAAGGCGCTGCTAATCGGAATAGCCAGCCTGCGGCTACGGCCTTAAAAGAGATCGTCTTTGCTACGGAAGATATCGGCCTGCAAGACAAAGCGATCGCCGCTTTAGAAGATGCTTCCATTTGGAATAGCCTGCCCGCGGTTACGGCATTGAAGGAAATCAGCCTTACCAAAAACAATACCAGATTACAAACTGGTGCCATAGCCGCCTTAATAAGCACTGCCTCCTTGAGTAGCTACGCGGCTACGGCTTTAAAAGAAATCATCCCTGTAGTTCCGGACTCAAAGGAAATCATCCTTACCACGCAAGGTTTTAATCCACGAAATGTATTAGTTGCTTCTTCGCCCGCCGCCTCAGACGCCGCGCCATCCCCTCAACCCGCTATAGATATACCAAGAGAAACGTCTTATATTGCTGAGCAGATGGGTGCAAAAAGAGGAGACAGGGTATTGATTATGGGTTACCGGTTCCTTCATTTACCTACAGCGCTAGGGATGCATGGCGTTAACACTACATTGGTAGACCTCAATCCTGACGTAATAAATATGGAAAGACTATTCGCCGCACCTTTGAGATCTAAGGATGGTCAGGTAGCCCCAGCCTTTATCAATAAGTACGCCGAGGACATCAATACGCAAGACGCGCCTTTGGATAGTTTTGATATAGTATCGCTTCTTGATTTATTTATAGATACGCAAGGTGACCCGCAAGCAACTATTAAAATGGCTCTTCAAAGAGTAAAGGACGGGGGGGTTGTATATTTACCGGAATATATCAGTTGGAGGGAAGGCCAATTTGGTTTGTCTGCGGTAAAGAAAGGAACAGAAGGCTTGGCTTTGAATCGTCTATGTGCAGAATTAGGGTATTCCTATGAACAAATTCCCGGCAAGTTTATACCTGGAGACCAGACGAATTTAGCTTACAGAATAACTAAACATAAGGCCCAGCCAACTGTTTCTTCTCCAGCGGAAAACGCTAAGGGTGGTATTGACCTGAGCGCGCTGCCTATTGTGGTCCAGCCTATGCCGAACAACCGGATCCCTGCGCCGATGGTGCCTAATTTATCTGCGGCAACCGATAAGGATCTGCTGGAGATCCAGAATATGCTCGTTTCGGGGATTACTCCTTCCGGAGAGAGGTTAAAGGATTATATGGCAAAATGCTCTGATCAGCAGGATATGAATAAGATATTAAGCTGTCTTGCCGATATCTTCAGGATGGAAGAGGATCAGGCTGTCGCGACTGACCCGGCTTTGAGGCAGTTTTTGGTATTGTTGGAATCAGGGAAGAATTCGCAGGAATTAAAACAGGAGTTAAACAAGATCAGCTTTGCTCCGCAGGAGCCGGAGCTAGTGGAGTAAAAAATAAAAGAGGCGTTCGCCTTCCGAGGTTTATCAGCCCATGAAAACCCCGCCGAAAGGAAATGAGCGCCTCTTTTATTTTTAGTTAGATTTGGGGGGTTGTTACGTCTATTGTAGTGTAGGATGGGGGTGAGTCGTTGGGGTGGGTTAGGGTGTTGGGGTGAGGATGGGGAAATGCAAAAGACGCAAAGTTTTAGGGATTTAGAAGTTTACAAACGATTATACCAAAACATGCTTTTGATAGCAGATAAAGTCTTGCCAAAGTTACCTGCGGAAGAAAGATTCGGGCTGATTGACCAAATGCGCAGGGCTTCCAAGGCTCCGCTTGCGATTATCGCAGAAGGCTATGCTAAGAAACATTACCGGAGAGACTGGTTAAGATATATAAACGATGCGATTGGCGAATGCAACGAAATGATAACCCACTTATCTTGTTGTAAAGATTTGTATTCAAAATACCTAGATATAAATTTAATTGAAAGGCTTATCGCAGATTATGACATTAGCGGTAAACAACTTTTCTGTTTAGGTAAGAGCTGGTTATCCACATCCCCACCCCCATCCCTAACTCACTACCCACCCTCACCCACACCCTAAGTTGGAATTTAATCTTGACAATAGGGTTAACAATGCTATACTTATAACAAATAAGATTAACCTTTAAGCCCTGCCCTGCGAGGCGGGTAAGGTGGAGAAAATGAAGACGAAGTCAGAGTATAAAATAGAACCCTTGGCACAAACAGCGCCGAGGGTATTTTTTTGCCCGGAGATAAGATGAAGGAGAAAGCTAAGATACTTGATTCCGAAGCCCTGAACCGCAGCTTAATGCGCATCGCCCATGAAATCCTGGAAAAAAACAAGGGGACAGCCGAGCTTTGCCTTATCGGCATCAGGAACCGCGGGGTCTATCTTGCCCAGCGCCTGGCAGAGTGTATTAAAAAGATCGAAGGGCAGGATGTGCCGGTGGGCGCTTTGGATATAACGCTCTACCGCGACGACTTAACGATGATTTCGCAACAGCCGGTGGTGCATAAGACCGAAATAAGCTTCGGTATTGATGATAAATTCGTAATCTTAGTAGACGACGTTTTATATACCGGCAGGACTATCCGCGCCGCCTTGGACGCACTGATAGATTTCGGCCGGCCTAAAGCCATACAGTTGGCGGTTTTAGTGGACCGCGGGCACAGGGAATTGCCGGTGCGCGCTGATTTTGTGGGGAAAAACATACCCACGGCTAAAAACGAGACCGTAGAGGTGCGTTTGAAAGAAACCGACGGCCAAGACGAGGTCGTGATCGTGAGTAAAGACGAATGAACGAACTGATCTGGAAAAGAAAAGATTTATTAGGATTAGAAGATTTGAGCCGCGAGGAGATCGAGTTTATCCTCTCTACGGCGGAATCATTTAAAGAAGTCTCCAGCCGCGAGATCAAAAAAGTTCCTGCCTTGCGCGGTAAGACCGTAGTGAATTTATTCTACGAGCCTTCCACGCGCACCCGCGTATCATTTGAAGTAGCGGCAAAAAGATTATCCGCAGACGTTATTAATATCGCAACCGAAACCTCCAGCGTTAAAAAAGGCGAGACCCTGATTGATACCGGCCGCAATATCGAGGCGCTTAAGGCAGACATTATCGTTATGCGGCATAATTATTCGGGAGCGGCAGCGATGTTAGCGCGCCATGTAAATTTAAGCGTGGTCAACGCCGGAGACGGCTGGCATGAGCATCCGACGCAGGCGCTCCTTGATATATTCACTTTGAAAGAAAAGCTCGGTAAGATCGAAGGAATAAAAGTAAGCATTATCGGAGATATCGCGCACTCGCGCGTGGCCCGCTCGAACATCTGGGGGCTGACTAAATTAGGGGCAAAGGTTACGGTATGCGCTCCGAAGATGCTTATACCCCCGGGGATCGAAGAAATGGGGGCGCAGGTTACCGACGATGTGGATGAAGCCTTGCATAATGCCGATGCGGTTAATGTCTTAAGGATGCAGTTTGAGCGCGACGAGTCCAATGCCTTTCCGCAACAACTGGAGTATTTTAAAAATTACGGGATTACCGAAGAGCGGTTGGAAAAAGCAAAGAAGAATATTGTAATTATGCACCCGGGGCCGATCAACCGCGGCATTGAAATGTCCAGCGAAGTAGCTGACGGAGCTAATTCGGTAATTTTGGAGCAGGTGACTAACGGTATTGCCGTAAGGATGAGCGTTTTATTCTTGGTCGCCCAAGCTAACGAGCATATTAAAAAAGATGAAACTGCTGATTAAGTCCGGACGGGTAATTGACCCGGCGAATAAGCTGGATGAGGTTTGCGATATTTTAATCGAGTCCGGCAAGATTTCCAAGGTGGCCAAGAACATTAAAGCTGCCGCGGATAAGACTATCGATGCCGCAGGAAAGATCGTCCTTCCCGGATTAGTGGATATGCATGTGCATTTGCGCGAACCCGGACGGGAGGATAAAGAGACGGTATCGTCGGGGACTAAGGCGGCTTTAAAAGGCGGAGTGACCAGTGTCCTGGCTATGCCTAATACAAATCCGGCGATGGATTCGACGGAAAATATAAAATTACTGCAGAAAATTATTAAAGATTCGGCTAAAGCCGACGTATTTATCTGCGGCGCGATAACTAAAGGCCGCCTGGGGCAGGAACTCTCTGACATTAAGGCTTTAAAAAAGCAAGGGGCGGTAGCCATCAGCGACGACGGGGCTTCGGTTGACTCGGACAAATTAATGGAAGAAGCCTTGAAGCTTTCCAGGGATGAGGGCCTCATTCTTATTAGCCACGCGGAAGATAAGGCGCTCTCTAATAAAGGAGTGGTTAATTTAGGCCTGACTTCTACCCGCCTGGGATTAAAAGGGATCTCCAAAGAATCAGAATATAAAAGAGTTGCCCGGGATGTGGAGTTGGCAGAAAAATTAAAATCACCTATCCACATCGCGCATGTAAGCTGTAAAGAGTCGGTAGAGATAATCGCTAAGGCTAAGAAGAGAGGCGCAAAGGTCACCTGCGAGACCGCCCCGCATTATTTCAGTCTGACCGAAGAGGCAGTGTTAAACTACGACACGAATATGAAAATGAATCCCCCTCTAAGGGGTAAAGAAGATTTAGAGGCGATCAGGCAGGGTTTAAAGAACGGGACCATCGACGCTATCGCTTCAGACCATGCCCCGCATACGGAAAACGAAAAGGATATCGAATTTGAGCGCGCGGAATTCGGGGTTACCGGCCTGGAGACCGAACTCGCCGTTGCGATTACAGAATTAGTCGATACGGGATTGTTGAGTTTAAGCGGGCTTGCTGAAAAGATGAGCCTTAATCCGGCGAAGATCCTCAAAATAAATAAAGGAACGTTAAGCGTGGGCGCGCCTGCCGACCTGGTTATCGTCGATCCGGATAAAGAATGGTTAGTAGAAAAATCCGCATTTGTCTCCAAGTCTAAAAACTCTCCTTTTTTACAAAGAACGCTTAAGGGTGTGGTAGAATATACCATTAAAAATGGAATTCATTGCTGATTTTCATATCCACTCCAAATACTCCCGCGCCACAAGCCGCGATATGGACGTTGTGCACCTCGCCGAATGGGCTAAACTTAAGGGCATTACGCTCATGGGTACCGGTGACTTTACGCATCACCTCTGGCTGGAAGAGCTCAAAAATAACTTAGAAGATACTAACAACGGTCTATATAAATTCAAGGGGATAAATTTTATCCTTACGTCAGAGATAAGCAGCATCTATTCCAAGAACGGGAAGACTTACCGTATCCACAATATGATCATTGCGCCTTCCTTTAAGGTGGTGGATAAAATAAATGAGCGTTTAAGCCGGCTGGGGAACCTCGCCAGCGACGGAAGGCCGATTTTGGGCCTGGACGCCTCTGAGCTCGCGCGCATTGTCTTTGATATCGATGAAAACTGTATGATCATTCCCGGCCACATCTGGACGCCCTGGTTCTCGGTCTTCGGTTCGATGTCCGGGTTTAATAAGATAGAGCATTGTTTCGAGGAACAGACCGCAAAAATATTCGCGCTTGAGACCGGCCTATCCAGCGACCCGGCAATGAACTGGCGGCTCTCGGCGCTGGACAGGTTTACCTTAGTCAGTAATTCGGATTCGCATTCCCCGCAAAAGATCGGCAGAGAAGCGAATGTCTTTGACTGCGAGCTCGATTATAAAACTATCAGAGAAGTATTAAAGACCAAAGACCGCAAAAGATTTTTGTACACCATAGAGTTTTTTCCGGAGGAAGGCAAATACCATTTTGACGGGCACCGTCTCTGCGGGACAAGGTTATCTCCCGGTGAAACCAAAGCAAATAACGGCCGCTGCCCTAAATGCGGCAAGCCGGTTACCGTGGGTGTGATGAACCGCGTAGACCAGTTAGCGGACAGGCCGGAAGGCTTTAAGCCGGATAATTCAATTCCGTTTCGCAGCCTCATTCCGCTGGATGAAATCATTGCGGAAGCTAAAGGAATGGGTAAGGCCTCGCAGGCAGTAGAAAGGGAATACCGGAGCGCGATAGCTAAATTCGGGACAGAATTTGAAATAACCCTGCGCGCCTCGAAAGAGGATTTATTAAAGCAGCTCCCCGCGCGCATTGCCGAGGGTGTCATCCGGGTGCGCGAAGGCAGGGTAAGTATTAAAGCCGGGTATGACGGCGAGTACGGTATTATAAATATTTTCGGCGAAGGCGAGCAAGAGGCTAAACCGGAGCAGCAGTTGAGTTTATTCTAAAAAATACGCGCCTGCCCCTCGCAAGAGTCAAGAAGTAGCAAATTGCTCGGGACACGGCGGTAACATGTAAAAAGCTATGCGCCTGTAGCGCAATGGATAGCGCACTAGCCTCCGAAGCTAGTGGTACAGGTTCGACTCCTGTCAGGCGCAATTGGTTAATATGGCTAAGACAGTCGTAGGGGTTATTGGAGGAAGGGTTTGTACGCCCGAAGTGGAGCGGATAGCCAGAGAATTGGGTATGAAACTGGCAAAAGTGGCGGATTACCTTGCTTGTGGTGGCTTAGGTGGAGTGATGGAGGCGGTTTGCTCTGGATTTAAGGCTGCCGGAGGCGTAACCTTAGGTATACTACCGGGTTACGACAAAAAAGATGCCAATGCGCATGTGGATATAGCCATCCCTACCGGCCTGGGATTAGCCAGAAACGTGCTCGTGGTCAAGGCTGCGGACGTAGTTGTGGCGCTACCCGGTGAGGCAGGGACCCTCTCCGAGATCGCATATTGCCTGCAGTTCGGGGTCCCGGTTATCAGCCTGGAATCCTGGGATATAAAAGGCGTTATAAAAGTCAAGACTGTCGATGATGCCCTACGTGAAGTTAAGAAAATATTGGAGCCGAAATAATGAAAAAGAGAGTGGTGATTTTGGGGGGCGGGCCTAATCGTATCGGCCAGGGCATAGAATTTGATTATTGCTGTTGCCATGCTTCGTATGCTCTAAAGGAAGAGGGTATTGAAAGCATCATGGTGAACTGCAATCCGGAGACTGTCTCTACGGATTATGATACTTCGGATAGGCTTTATTTTGAGCCGTTAACTTTAGAGGATATCCTAAGTATTATCGAGCTGGAAAAGCCGATGGGTGTCATCGTGCAATTCGGCGGCCAGACACCGCTTAACCTGGCTGTCCCGTTGCTTAAATGCGGAGTTAATTTATTGGGGACTTCCGCGGATAGCATCGATATCGCCGAAGACAGGAAACGTTTTAAACAGATGCTGGACAAGCTCGGGCTGCGGCAGCCGCCTAATGGGACCGCATTCACTTTTAAAGAAGCGGAGGAAGTGGCAAAGAAGATCGGTTATCCGGTCTTGGTCCGCCCGTCTTATGTTTTAGGCGGCCGGGCAATGGAGATCGTCTACGCGCAGGAGTTGTTAGAAAGATTCATTAAAGAAGCAGCCGAGGTATCGGGAGAGCATCCGGTTTTAATCGATAAATTTCTGGAAGACGCGACCGAAGTCGACGTGGACTTGATCGGCGACGGAAAGACCTTTGTCATCGGCGGGATAATGGAGCATATCGAGGAGGCAGGTATTCATTCCGGAGACTCGGCGATGTCTTTGCCGCCTTTCAGTCTGAAACGCCCGGTGCTTGATAAGATCCGCGAGGCCACCATTAAAATGGCCAAGGAATTAAACGTTAAGGGCCTGATGAACGTGCAGTACGCCGTAAAGGATGACCTGGTCTATGTATTAGAGGTTAATCCGCGCGCATCCCGCACCGTGCCGTTTGTCTCCAAGGCGATGGGAGTGCCGCTGGCGAAACTCGCTACCAAGATCATGGTGGGCAGAAACTTAAAAGAGCTGGGTTTTACCAAAGAAATAATCCCCGATTACGTATCGGTTAAAGAATCGGTATTTCCTTTTAACCGTTTTCCCGGGGTAGACGTTATTTTAGGCCCGGAGATGAAATCTACCGGCGAGGTCATGGGGATAGACGCGGATTTCGGTAGCGCGTACATTAAATCCCAGTTAGCCGCCGGACAGAAACTTCCGCTTAAGGGAAATGTCTTTATTTCGGTGCGCGACTCGGATAAGGATGCGGTTATTCCAATCGCTAAAGGATTAGAGGGCATGGGTTTTAAAATCTACGCCACCTCCGGCACAGCCGCTGTGCTGAAAATTAGTAAGATCAAAGTAAATGCTTTAAACAAGATCGCTGACGGAAGCCCCAATGTGCTGGATCTGATGAAAGATGGGAAGCTGCAGATGGTCATCAATACTCCTTCGGGAAGAATTCCGCGGCAGGATGAAGTCAGAATCCGCTCCCACGTGATTATGTACAATATTCCTTACACTACGACAATCTCCGGAGCGCAGGCAACCTTGAATGGGATCAAGTCCCTGCTCAAAAAAGATTTGAGCGTAAAGTCGCTGCAGGAATATCATCTAAGCAGCAAGAGAGAGATCAAAAAATGCCGGAGTTGCCGGAAGTAGAGACGATCAAGCGGGATTTAGAGAAAATAATCATCGGGAAGAAGATTGTCGAGGTTTGCGTGCATCATCCGGCGGTAGTGCGCGAGCCGGGAGTAGAAAAATTCAAGAAGGCCCTCACCGGAGTCAGCGTAAAGCGGGTATTGCGCCGGGCAAAGGTCCTGATATTGGAATTATCCAACGGAAAGGCGCTGGTGATCCACTTAAAGATGACCGGCCAGTTAGTTTACCCGGGAGACGGATTAAAAAGCCGGGTGAGTTTTCATCTTTCTAACGGGAAGATTTTAGATTTTAATGACCAACGCCTTTTCGGGGAATTAAGGGTGATGGATGACTGGCGGACCTTGAAATTTATTCAAGGCCTCGGACCGGAGCCGTTTGATATAACCGCGGAAGAGTTTAAAGAGATGCTTGCTAAAAAGAAGACCAAAATAAAACCGCTCTTGATGGATCAGACATTTGTCTCCGGTATAGGAAATTTGTACGCGGCAGAGGTATTATTCCGCGCCAACATCGATCCGGAGCGCTCGGCACAGGGATTGAGCGGCGGAGAAAAAGAAAAGCTGTTTCAGACTATCAAAAAAGTCCTGCAAGAAGCCATACATTACGGCGGGTCTTCCGTAGATGATTATGTGCGGGTTTCCGGCGAGCGCGGGAATTATGCCCGGCATCATAAAGTTTACGGCAGGGAAGGAAAGCCTTGTTTAGTCTGTAAAACCCTTATTAAAAGGACAGCATTAGGAGGCAGAGGCACATATTTTTGTCCTAAGTGCCAACATTAGATGAAAAAACGCATTAAGTTGCACGGATCCCTGATATTTTTAGCCATACTTTCCCTGGTAATTTTTCCGGAATACTTGCTGATCGCCCCGCGGGGCGTTTGGGTAAATATTATTTGCGCGTTAGCGATCATCTGGGGATATTTTATCAGGATCTGCAGCCGCGGCCTTAAGTCGGAGCTCAATCCCGACGGGCATACGCTGGTTACTATCGGCCCTTACAAGGTGACCCGCAACCCGATGTACTTCGGGACCTTTGTCATCGGGCTAGGGGTTTCTTTTATGCTCTTTCGCTGGTGGGTTACCCCAGTCTTCTTCGCGGTTTATCTGGCGATCTATCTGCCGCTTATCAAAGGGGAAGAGAAGGCTTTATCCGAACGCTTCCCAAATACCTTTAAAGGTTATTGCCGCAATACGAATAAATTCTTTCCCAAAAATATGATCTTCGACCTTCCGGTTAAACCTGCCTGGATAAAGAAAGAACTTTTTTCTTCTTTAGCGCCGGTGATATTTCTTATCGCGGCAATTCAAGCCTGGGCGGATTATAAATTCTTCGGCTTGGTCAGGTATCAAGAGAGGCTTTTGACTTTAGGGATATTTTTCGGCCTCCTGCTGGTATTTACGGGTTTAACGTCCGGGAAAAATAAAAAATATGGCATATCAGGCAAAAGCTAAGATCCTAAAGAATTCTTGCGTTGGTGGGAACTACTTTAAAATGGAGATCTCCTGCCCGAGGGTTTCTAAATCCGCTCTCTCCGGCCAGTTTGTCAACTTGAAGATCAGCGATAGGTTTATTCCGTTATTAAGAAGGCCGATAAGCATACATAATGTCCGGGGCTCAAAAATAGAGCTCCTTTATGAAGTTGTTGGTAAGGGGACGGAATTATTATCCCGGAAAAAAGCCGGAGAGGAGCTGGACCTGATCGGCCCGTTAGGAAATAGTTTTTCTTATGTTGCTAAACGTACTCCTATTCTTGTCGCCGGAGGAATGGGAGTGGCGCCCTTAGTTTTCCTCGCAGATAAATTAAAAAAACAAAAACCGTTGGTCCTTGTCGGAGCGAAGACAAAGAAACAAATACTCTGTGTTAAGGAATTTGAGAAGATCGGTTGCGCAGTGAAGACCGCTACGGATGACGGCTCCGTGGGATTTAAGGGAAGGGTCACCGATATGTTAAAGAATTTACTATCGACTATTGACTATCGGCAATTGACTCTCTACGCCTGCGGGCCTAAGCCTATGTTGAAAGCGGTCAGCGTTATCGCTAAAATAAAGAATATCCCCGCGCAGGTCTCCTTGGAAGAGCATATGGCCTGCGGCATAGGCGCCTGTTTAGGATGCGTAGTCAATACTAAAAAAGGGATGAAGCGCGTCTGTAAAGAAGGGCTGGTCTTTGATTCCGGAGAGATTATCTGGTAGCCTGCCTACCGGCAGGTAGGCCTGCCTTCGGCAGGCAGGGAGGTAATATGAATTACTTTCTGTATCTTTTGTTAGGTGCGATTGCGGGAGTGCTAAGCGGGTTATTCGGCATAGGCGGCGGGATAATATTGATCCCGGCGTTGGTCTTTGTCTTCGGGCTGACCCAGCATCAGGCGCAGGGGACGACCCTGGCGATCTTACTCCCTCCTATAGGTTTGCTTGCTGCCTGGCGTTACTGGCAGGCGGGGAATGTCAATGTTACGATCGCTTGGCTGGTCTGCCTGGGTTTCTTTTTCGGCGGATTGATTGGCGCTAATTTTGCGCAAGGGATCAACGACCTGCTATTAAAGAGGATTTTCGGCGTATTTCTTGCTTTTGTCGCCGTAGAAATGATCATAGGTAAATAATATGGCTAATCTAACCGTAAATATCGGCAAACTGAAATTGAAAAACCCGGTGATGGTCGCATCCGGCACATTCGGCTACGCCGAAGAATTTAAAGACTTCATAGATTTAAAGAAACTCGGCGCAATCGTCACTAAGACCATCACCTTAAAGCCGCGCAAAGGTAACCCCGGGCCGCGCACCTGCGAAACCCCTGCGGGGATGCTTAATTCTATCGGCCTGGAAAACCCCGGGATAGAGGGATTTATTGCCGAGAAACTGCCGATTTTAAAAAAGATCGGTGTCCCGGCGATCATCAGTATTGCGTCGGAAGGGGAGGCCGGAGAATTTGTCGAACTTAGCCGCAGGCTGGATAAAATCAAGGAAGTATCGGCGATAGAATTGAATATCTCCTGCCCGAATATCCGGGATAAATCGCGCCTCATCTCGCAGGACGCGCAAGCCACTTATGAATTAGTAAGATCAGTGCGCAAGGTTACGCAGAAGACGCTGATCACCAAACTCTCTCCGAACGTTACATCTATCGTAGAAATCGCCAAAGCAGCGCAGGCAGGAGGGAGTGACGCGTTATCGCTGATAAACACCTTGACCGGGATGAGTATTGACGTGCGCCGGCGCAGGCCGAAGATCGCGAGTATTGTGGCAGGGCTAAGCGGACCGGCGATAAAGCCGGTGGCGGTGAGGATGTGCTGGGAGGTTTATAAAGCGGTCGATCTGCCGATCATCGGCATGGGCGGAATAATGAATACGGAAGACGCCCTAGAATTCCTGATTGCCGGAGCCTCCGCGGTAAGCGTAGGGACAGGAAATTTTATCAATCCTAAGGCGAGCGTGGAGATCATCGCGGGGCTTAAAAATTATATGACAAAAAATAGAATAAATGATATAAAGAATATAGTCGGAAGCCTTAAAACATGAAGAATAACGCTCAAATCATACTCGCCCTGGATGTGGACGATATAAAAAAGGCGGAGCAGGTCGTAGATAGACTGTATCCGGCGGTGAAGATATTTAAAGTAGGCATCCATCTTTTCACCGCTTACGGCCCGAAGATCGTCGAGCTTATCCGCAATAAGGGCGCCGAGGTTTTCCTCGATCTTAAATTCTTTGATATCCCTAATACGGTAGCGGGCGCGGTGCGCTCCGCGGTGAGATTAGAGGCTAAGATGCTCACCCTGCATATCTTAGGGGACGAAGAGATGATCAAGGCTGCGGTCAAGGCGTCCCGCGAGGAGTCGGCAAAATTAAAAATCCGGCCTCCGTTATTGATCGGGGTCACGGTCTTGACCAGCAAAGAGACAAATTCCAGCGATGTCCTTACTCTGGCGAAGATCGGCATCGAGGCCGGGCTCGACGGTGTAGTCTGCTCGGCGAGAGAGGCCGCCCTTTTGAGAAAAGAGATCAAAAAAGACTTTGTCATTGTCACTCCCGGTATCAGGCCGGGAAAATTTTCCGCAGACGATCAGAAGCGCACGGCTACGGTTCAAGAAGCTGTCGCGGCAGGAAGTAATTATTTAGTCATCGGCAGGCCGATATTAGAAGCAAAAAATCCCCTGGAAGCAGCAAAAGAATTAGTTTAACGAAGTATCCGGACAATAAGAGGGAGGTAGGCATGCAGAAGAAAACGATGATTGTAGTTA
>JAPLLN010000017.1 GCA_026387475.1 Candidatus Omnitrophota bacterium
CAGAATTAGCTATTGCTAAGTTATTAAAGGTAAGCGCGCCCGAGTTAACGATGCTCGAGCCGTCATTCATCGTGATAGTGCCTGCAGTAGGAGCAAGGGTTACGCCGTTATTTACGGTAAGCGCTCCGCCTATACTGAATGATGAAGCCGGTTGAGTAGTCGGCGTGGTGGCAATGGTCAGGCTGTTAAAGGTAAGAGAATTATTATTAACGATTGACCAACCTGCGCCTGACATGGTTATTGTGCTGGAGGTAGGAGCAAATGTCGCCCCGGGATCAACAGTCAAAGCGCCTTGGACAGTAGCTGAACCTGTGAATGTCGGTGAGTTCTGGATAGTCAGCCCGCCGTTAAAGGCCTGAGCGCCGCTGCCGGATTGATAGGTCCCGCCGGAGACGGTCGTAAGGCCGGTTACGGTAACCGCTATGTTATTGGTCGAGGCATCGAAGATGCCGTTTGAATTAGTTAGAGTGCCGGTTACATTCAGGCTGTTGGTGGTAAGCTGCAGCGTTCCCGTGCCGGAGTGTTCGATATTATTAAAAGACTTGCCGTTGGAATTGAGCGTCTGGGTCACGCCTACCCCGCCGTCAAAAGTCACGGTGGAACCGGCGGAGGTGAATGTATTTATTTTATTGAAGTTGAGGTTCCCCGCTATGTTCACGGCGCGGTTGGAGATATCCAGCGTATTCGTCCCTCCCGCCCCTCCGGCCAGGCTTCCGTTTATGTCAATGCCGTCGGCGAGCGTCAGCGATCCCGATGATGTAGAAGATCCGGCCTGGACATTATTGAACGTTTTGCCGGCGGAGGTAAGCGATACAGTGCCGTAGAATATCCACGTAGAGCCGGTGGCTGTAAATGTGCTTGCGTTGGTAAGGTCAAGCGCCGCGCCGGAATACTTAACGGTCTGGCTGGAGGAATCGAGAGAAGCCGCACCGAAACTATTGTTGAATGTAAGGGCGCCGATCATATCCAGCGTGTTAAGGAGCGTTACGCTTGCGCCTGCGGTATTGGTGCCGATGGTGATATTATTGAATATCTTGGAATTACCACTCAAGTTCTGTGTCGTTCCTCCGCCGTCGAATATCACGGTGGAGCCGGTGGAGGTAAAGCTCTCTATACTGTTAAGGTTAAAGTTACCCCCCACATTGACCGTGCGATTGGATATATCAAGCGCATCACTTGAGCTGCCCGTTCCGCCTGCAACGCCGCCGTCCAGGTCGAGACTATCGGCAAGCGTAAGCGAGCCCTGGGCCGAAGAAGATCCGACCTGGATATTATTAAAAGTCTTGCCTCCGGAAGTAAGTATTGAGGTCCCGTCGAATATCACGGTGCCTGAATTGTGGTTAAATGTCGTCCCCGCCCCAGATGTGATCGTAAAATCTGCCGATATCTTGAATGTTCCGGACGATGACGGCGCAGTAAGCGTCCCGCTGGAAAGAGTAAGCGTGTTATTCACATCGACGTTGCCACTCGAGGCCGTAAACGTCCCGCCCGATATAGTCAGGCCGCCGTTTAAAGTGGTAGTGCCGCTGCCTGCGGTGAAGGCGCCGTTACCCGAAGCTATGGTCAAGGCATTGGTAATTGTCGTGTCAAAGGTCGAAGTACTGATGTTGCCGCTATCCAAGGCGAGTGTCGCAGTCGAAAGATTGCCACCGAGCGTCTGGGTGGCGGTGGATGAATTGCCGGCTGCGTACTTGCCTGCCGCAAGGTTCGCGACTTCGGTCGTGGAGAGCGCGCGGTTGTAGATGCGCACGTCGTCAAGAGAACCGTTAAGGTCATATATTGAAGAAGGAAGATTGTATCCGCTGTATCTGCCAAAAGTATCCACAGATACTCCACTAAATGTTTGTGCCTGTCCTCCAGACGACGACTCAGCACCATTAAGATAGAGCCTGGTTGTTCCTCCGCTGGAAGTTACGGCGAGATTATACCATTGACCCGCCGTCATTGTTGGCACAGTAAACGTCACGTTTGCCGAAGCAGCATTGAACCTAACATTAAATGTTGTCGTAGTCGTTGGTTCAATATAGAAATACCCTCCAACATCGGTCGAGAGCCCGATCCACTCGAGATGTCCACTCAGGGAATTCCATTTAATCCACGTGGCAATCGTTGCTTCGCTTCCCAAGCTAATAGGAGAAGACAGGATAAGTTTCTGGCCAGTTGTACCATCGAAGCTCAGCGATTCGGGATTGTCGAAGACGATAGTGCTTGCGGGTGAGTATGACCTGCTCGGAGTATTAGTGAGTGTGCCGGTGTTGGAGTTTCCGGATGAGTCAAAGGCGATGGTGCCGTTCTCTTCATCGAACTTCCAGTAGCCGACGAGGCCTGATTCCGAAGGGTCTTCGATGCGCAGGATGTTGAAGGTTGAGTTAGGGGTAAATGTCGCATCGACGATGGAATCGAGGACTACGATGCCGGATCTACAAGTGAATGTACCGCCTGTTTGGGTCCATTTGGAGGCGTGGATGGTGTAGTCGTAGTTTGTTATTCCTACGTTACCTCTTACGTCAAGGGTACCGGCGGTTATCTTTAATTCCGATGGCGTTGAGGGGCTGGAATTGACGTTAAGGCGGTCTGACAGGTTCCAGGTGCCGCCGGAGCCGCTTATATACAGGTTATTGAACTTTTGGCCTCCTGATAGGATGATGTTGGAGCCGCTTGTGCCGTCCATTGTCACGGTCTTTGCGCCGGGGGTGAACTTGCCGCCGTTATTCTCCCAGTTACCGGCAACGGTTATGTCGCGGGTACCGGTGTTAAGCGTTCCTGCGTTTAAGACCAAATTACCGTTAACATCAAGATCACCTCCTGTTACGGTAGTAGTGGCAATGGATGTCGCTGGTTGGTTACCTGCGGCTAAGGCTTGGATCTCCTGTGCCGAGAGTGCGCGGTTATAGATGCGGACATCGTCGATGAGGCCGTTGAATAAATAATTTGTTCCATTTTCTGCTCCAATATTTAGAGATCGAGCGGTCGAACTGATTGAACTTGGCGGTGAAATTATCTTTGAAGCTTCTAAATTACCGTTTAAATATAAATATATCCCTGTTGAAGGAATAAAAATCACTGCAGCATGATACCAAGCGCCCGTGGATAATACCGTAGTTCCTGTTGTCCCAAAGGCACCACCTGGACCCAAAATATATCCCTCTAATTTATTACCATTTGTATAAAGCTGATAGCCTCCTATAGCGTCCTGATATTTGTCAGCTATTATTCTTACCCCAGATAACAAACTAGAATTGAACCACCCTGAAATAGTAATTGCGCCAGTAATATCCAAACTTGCACCTGCTCCGCAATTTACATAATCATCCGTCCCGTCGAAGCTCAAGAGCTTGCCGTCTGTGAAGTGTACGGGATTCGTAGCGGAAGTGATTGTGGCCGGACCGTTGTTTGTGCCGGTGTTGCCGTAGCCGGAGGAGTCAACTGCCGGGCCTGCTACTGCCTCATCGAACTTCCAGTAGCCGACTAATCCATCGTTGATATATAGGTGGTTGAAGGTCGTCGCGGCGGTGAGGGTGAGGGCTTTGTCAGATGTGTTCTCCAATACGACCGAACCGCCATTGGCGTCCCACGTCCCGCCAGAATGCGTTAACGCGCCGGAGACGAACATCGTGCCGCTGGGGGCGGTAAATGTCCCGCCTGAAAAAGTAAAGTCTCCATTAACATCCACCGTGCCGCTTGAGCCGGTAAATGTTCCCGTGCCGGAAACGGTCAGCCCGCCGTTAAATGTCTGGGCGGCGGTAGAGGCAGAGTAAGTTCCTCCGGAAACAGTAGTTAAACCAGTAACCGTCATCGTCTTAGTATTGGCGTCAAGGGTTCCTGCGGAAACGGTAAGCGTGCCGCTTACCGTAGTGTTCCCCGCCAATGTCTTGGTACTCGAACCTGATATGGTTAAGTTCCCGTAGTTCTGCGCGCTGTTTAATGTCGCGACGCTCTGGGTGGTGCCATTGTAATTAACGGTGCTGGAAGCATTGATCGAGTGCGTGGAGTAATTCGCGGGAAGCGTGCCTGTCCCTCCGATATTCAGGACCGTGCTCGCTCCCAACGTGAGCGTGCCGCCGGCCGTGGTACGGTCTGCGGTAAATGTCGAAAGGTCCAGTGTCCCGGCCGAGAGATTGAGATTGCCTGCAACGGAAGTATTGGCTGAAAGTGTGAATGTACCACCAGTACCGTTTATCTTTAAATTCTGGTAACTCCAGGTCTGGATGGCGCGTGTGCCGCTGGTGGCGGTGTATTCCACGGTGGAGCCGGAGTTTAAGGTAGGCGTGGGCAGCGCGCCTCCGCCGACAGCGGTCTCATCGCCTTTGAGTTGAAGGGTAGCACCATCACTAACAGTGAAAGTCCCTGTTACGCTAAAATTACTACCGTTCAAATTCAGCGTACCTGCTGAAACGCCAACGTTACCTGTGACATTGGTATTGGCGGGTGAAGGTAACGACATTGTTCCGGCGCCTGACTGCGTAAGCGCGCCCCCAACCGTGAAAGCGTTCGCGGTTTCCGTACCTGAACTTGAGATGAACTTACCGACTCCTGCGCCTTGCAAAGACTGGTTTCTATATTCAGTGGTAATCCAGGTAGATTCATGAGTAGTATTGGAAATACGCACTTCATCGATTATCCCGTTCAATCTGACGCTCGGGCCGCGGTAGGCCCCCAAGATCAGGTCGGAATTTGTATTCTCGCTGGTAGCCAGGCTTCCGTAGTTCGGTGTCTGGGCCACGCCGTTTAAATAAAACGTTCCCGCTGTCGCCGCGGTCTTTACAAAAGTAAAGTAGTTTAAGCCAGCTGCCATCGTGGTGTTGCCATAGCCTCTATATGAGCCTCCCGTACCCCACCAATAACCGGTAGCGCTGGTGCTGTATTCCATAAAAAGCCCGTAACTGCTAAGGCCTGGCGTATCTATAACTACAGGATTACCTGTATAAGAATTCGCAATTGCCCAGAAAGAGAATGTAAAGGTGTTATCACCCTGTATGGTATTGGTGTATCCGTTGGTCACGGTCGTAGAATCTGAAGAACCGTTATAATTCAACGCGTTGCCGACCTGGCCGGCGATGGTCTTGGTACTTGTATTGGCAGCATTGGTGCCGCTAATAGAGTTAGATGTAGAATTGCTGACCGTAGTATTGGCGGCGTTGTCATTCATATGCAATACCATTCTATAATCCGCGGTCCAGACATTATTCTTACCGTAGGTCGAGGCTGCGTCGGGTTCGGTGGTGGCTGATGAATTACCGTAGTACATATAAATAGTGGTGTCGATCGATGCTGACAGATTCGTTTTAACCCACGCCACGAGAGTGCCGCTGTTATAAGATTCTATCTCTCTGGCAAGCCCGGTCTTTCCGTCAGAAGTAGTGAACCTGATGTCCGTGCCGTTGGGATTAATATGGGATAATCCTGTCAGGGATACGAGGAGCGGAAAATCCGTTACGTCCGCAGATACTTTAGTATAATCTATAGTTATAAGGCGGCGGTATTGCCACATCGAGATTGTCAATGCGCTTGCGCCTGAATGAGTGATATTGTTGTAGGTTTGCCCCCCTAATGTCGTAAATGTCTTGTCGGTTGCGTTATCAAAATCGACAGTCCCAGAATTGGCGCTGAATGTCCCTCCGCAGTCATCCCAATTACCGCTTACAGTCATGGTTGAAGGAGCGGTAAAGGTGCCTGCGGAAAGGGTAAAGTCGCCGTTTACATCTACGCTGCCTGTTGAGCCGGTAAATGTGCCGCCGGAGATAGTCAGTCCGGCGTTAAAGGTCATTGTCGCGGAAGAGCTCGCGGTGAAGGTCCCTCCGGAAACAGTGGTTAGGCCGGTGGAAGTAAACGCCAGATCATTGGTATCGGCGTCAAATGTCCCCGCGGAATTGACAAAAGTGCCGCCTACCACGAGAGCGCTGGTAACTAATCGCAGTGTCCCTGCGCCGGAGTGGATTATATTATTAAAACTCGTTCCTCCGGAAGCGAGCGTCTGAGTACCTGAAGCGTCAAAGGTCACGGTATTTAACCCCGGAGTAAATGTCCCGCCGGTCTGTTCCCAGTTGCCGCTGACTGTAAATGTTCCGCTAGGCGCGGTGAAGATACCGGCGGAGAGTGCGAAGTTACCGGCTACCGTGAGGCTGGCAGCGCTAAATGTAAACGTTCCGCCATTTCCGTTGATCTTCAAGTTCTGATAGCTCCAGTTCTGCATGTCGCGCGAGCCGCTCGTAGCGGTGTATTCAACGGTAGAGCCGGAGCCGATGATAACAGTGCCGCTATTGGTGACGCCATCGCCTGTTAATTGTAGTGTGCCGTTATTGACGAGTGTTGAATTGACATTCACGGTCAACGCCGCAACGCTCCCCTTAATCGTCAATGTCTGGCCGGCATCAATGGTAAGCATGCCCCTGTTAGAGAGAGTGACGGTGCCAACAGAAGCTTCAGTGACAGAAGCAGAGATGGAAGTGACAATACCTGCGGCAGTGGCTGTATTATAATTGTCAATTATAAGATCTCCATTCCCGCCAGTCTGCGCTGTAGTCTCTTTGTAGACAGTACCTGCTGCGCCATCATACGTTCCGCTTCCTCCATAAGCAGTAATGGTTCCTGAGAAACCTGTAAAATCAGCGGGCTGACCGGAAATACCGATAAGTTTAATTGAGACCCTGCCGCCGCCGCCGCCGACAGTCGCGTCTTTAGCGTTGGCATTAATAATACCGTTTCCGGTCAATGTCCCGGTAATCAGGTAAATACTGCCTCCGCTGGCGGTAATAGATACACCGGAACCGGATCTGGCATAAATTGAGCCTGTGATTGAAGTGGCTCCTGTCACGTCTAAAATGACCGCGCCGCCTCCGGTATCGCGGTCACTACCGCTGCCTAAATTCTCAGGCGCAGTAATCGAACCATACGGAGCGACAGCAGCGCTGCCTGCGTAAGGCCCTCCCATCCCGCCATAAGTAGCGCCGGGATTACCGGTTGTACGCGCCCCCGGCCCCTTGTCTATAGCGTAACCTTTACCGTCGACATTGATGGTGCCGGTGACCGTAAAATCGCCGCCTATGGTAAGATCGATTTTATAGGCCTCGGTAGCAGCATTGGTTGTGTGGGTCATGGTCCCGCCGCTCGCTATCGTTAAACCTCCGGAGAATGTATGGGCGACATCGGAAGTAAATAAAGCGCCGGAGCCTACGGTGAATAACGCAGTAGGATTAAAAGTTGAATCAACGGCAAGCCAGAGGTTGATATTGGTGTAGCTAAATGTGGTTGAAGTGGTGAGCGTGCCGCCGTTTAATTTAAGAATGGCGGTATTGGCATCACCCGTTAACGTGCCGCCGGTCAGATTGAGCGTACCTCCTGAATCGATCTGTATAAGCCCCGATGTATTGATGGTAACAGTGTTAGCACCGGGATTTAAGATTACAGTGTTTCCTATCTCAAGCTTACCTTTATTCTGCACCGTAATGCTACCGGTCGGCAAACCTGTTATTGCAGAGCTGATTGAAGTAGTTACGGTGGAAGTAGTGGTTAGATTATTGTTGTCAATAGTAAGAGTGCCATTCCCCCCGGTCTGCGCCTTTGTCTCTTTATAGACTGTACCGGCTGCACCGGCGCTAGTCGGATAACTTCCGCCGGCACCTCCGCCGTAAGCAGTAGTGTTCCCGGAATAGCTCAAGAAATCCGCATCTGTGCCGGTAAGCACAACGGAGATCCTGCCGCCGCCGCCGCCGCCGGCAATTCCATAACCACCATCAGCCTGGAGCGCCCCCGCACCCGAAATCGTACCTGTAGTAATATATATGCTTCCGCCGGAACCTCCCCAAGTATACGAAGTAGTAGCAGATCCTGATGCGCTTATCGTACCGGAGATACTGCTTGCACCGGTTACGCTCAATATAATAGCTCCTCCGCCTGAGCTGCTTCGATCATCATATCCGCCGCTTCCAATATTTACAGGAGCAATAATAGAACCGTAGACCGGCCCGTTACTCGCAACATAAACTCCCCCCAAACCTCCGTAACTTCCTCCGGCATAACCACCTGACCCAGGTTTCCCCGGACCGTTTCCATAAGTATACCCTTTGCCGACGACGTTAATGGTAGCGGTTGCGCCAAGAGTAAAATTGCCGCCAACCGACATCGTGATCTCATATTTATCGCCTAGCGCTGTGGTGGAGTTTGCGGTGTGGGTGATGTTCGAAGTGCCGGAAATATCCACATTACCTGACACGGTGAGAGCCGGAGAAGCTTGAGTGGTATTGGCAACATTAAGGGTCAAGACCGATGCGCCGGACATAAGTAAAGATGCGATGGTTGCCTGCGCAGAAAGCGTTGGCGCGTTGGAGTATGTAGCGTCTATCTTGACGCCGTCTGTAGGTATAGGCGCTACGGTAGCGCTGCCGTCCTGCAGCTTCCAGTTGGCATCGGTAGCCCAAGCGGTAGATGTGCCGCCCTTCCAGACCTTGACTGCGGTGATTTCGCCGGGGCTTATCATCCAATTAGAATTGTTCCCGGAGTCAACGGAGTAGCCTGCGGGTATAGTATAGCCTGCGCCGGCATTAGAATCCTTGACATCAACATAAGTAACCGCAGATGAACCATTAACGGTGATATTATACTGGGTTCCGGCAGAAGAGCTTCTCAATGATAAGACCTTGCCTGTTGCTCCTGTTAAAGTAAGTGTGCCACCAGAGGCAATTGTCTGGGTAGTGCCGGAGGTGAATGTCAGGGTGCGCGCGGCATCAGCGGATACGTCTTTGGTCAAGCTATAGAATGTGGTGGACCCTGATATAATTTGGTTGGTTCCGGTAAATTTGACTATACTGGTCCCGTAGGTGAACGACCCGCTGTTCCTGGTCCAGTCACCGGCTATATTAAGCGTAGTAATACCGCTTGTCGCCAAGATGCCGCCGTCGAGGGTCATCGAGCTGGCGCCTAAGGCGTCGCTGTTTGCGGCTGTAAGCGTACCCGCCGCTACCGATGTTGTGCCTATGTATGTATTTGCGGCCGATAATGTGAGGGTACCAGTGCCTTGTTTGGTCAGGCCGGCTGTGTTACTGCTGTCTATCGCGCTGGCAAATGAAACATCATTGCCGTTCGTGTCGATGATGATAGCGCCCGCGGTGCTATTCTTGATTCTGCCGGAAATATCCTGCGTATTGCCTGCGGCGTATTGCAGCGTGCCGCCGGCAAAGGTAATGTTCCCGCTTGAGCTAAGCGTGGTATTGGCAAAGTTAAGAGTGCCTGCATTGATAGTGGTGCCGCCTGTATAACTGTTACTACTGGCCACTACTACCACCCCGGTTGTCCAGGCAACTGCGCCATTAAGAGTCCCTGTGCGCCCGTACCCGGAGAAATCTGCTGCCTCTGTCCCGGCATTCTCATTAAAATTCCAACCTGCGACAAGCCCGCTATTAAAAGGAGCCGTACTAGTGCTACCATATACGCCGCTGCCGGAATTATATAACACGGATACTTCTGACGCGGCCAGGGTTCTGTTCCATACCGCAGTTTCGGCTATTTTGCCGTTAAAAGTTTCCTCTATCCATGTATCTTCGCGCCCGATCATAAGCGAACTTGTGGTGGCAGCCACCGGGCCGCCGCCTGATATATTAAACGTACTATCCGGAGTTTCATTTCCGTTTATGTATATATTTCCGTCGCCGGTGTCTCCGTCATACGTCGCTGTAACCAGATACCATGTGTTCGGAGAAAATGTCGAGGTAGTTTCGTGATCTGCCCATCCGCCCACATTAAGGCTGAAAGTGATTTTATCCGGTCCGACCAGATAAAGCAGCCCATAAGACGCATTGCCCTCGTCGCCTGTACCCTGTTTTATGATTATTACTCCGTTAGATATGCCGTCTCCCACTATATAGACCCACGCGGAAACAGAAAGGTCGGTCATCCCGCTTAACGAGGCATCATCGGCCACCCCTACATAATTCCCTGAGCTTCCGTCAAAGCTTACCGCGGAGCAAACCGAACTGCCGGGACTCAGTGTAACTTTGCCTGCGCCTGACTTAGTAAGGCTGCCTGTACCACTAATCACGCTGCTTATGGCGAGCGTTTCGCCCGAAGCCACGGTAACGGTGACGCTTCCGCTCAGTTCCATACCCAGGCTTATGGCGTTACCGCCCGGAGAGGCATTATCGGTTATACTGCCGGTCAATATGATGGAATTACCCGCCAACGTATAGCCGCTGTCATCAAATGTGATAGACGCAAAGCTGTAGCCTACAAAGTTATTATTGGTAGATTTATTCGAAGCGCCTACCGGGAATACAAGATCGTCTCCGGATGAGCTCGGCGCCGAACCGCCCCAATTGTCAGCATTGGACCAAGAACCGTCCGTAGTGCCTGTCCAAGTGTAGGTTGCGTCCCAACCTGTATTCAGTTCTCCGCGCACGTTCTTATTATGAGCAAGTATGGGGACGAGCGGCCCCAGGGCCGCGCTGTACGTGACGGTCAGATACTGCACATAAGGATCGCCTGCGGCATTGCTTATCCCGTGGATATAAATGCGGAATTTTGAGTTTTTGGAGGCTACGGAAGAAGTCAGCGTGACGTAATTATCCGCGCTTCCCTCTATGGTAAGGGTTCCGTTTACAGTGGTAAGCGTATTGGCTTCGAATACGAGAGTTTTGCCGGGCGTGACGCACTTAAGATTGTAGAAAGTGTTGTTCCCGGATATATAGGAAGACTTGGAGGCGTCAATAAATGAGACGGTATAGGTGGCGGGATTAAAAGTCCCGGTCTGGTGGTTAAAATTACCAGATATTGTGAGATCACGGCCAAGAGTGATTACGCCGGTGTAGCCATTGATAATAAAATTATCAAGGGATCCTTGAAATAACGGATCTATAAATGAGTTTTTATTGGGGTTTAAGCCGGTTATTCCGTCAAAAGTTACGGTATCAAATGCTGTGGGTGTGGTGCCTGTGTCCCAGTTATCGGGGTCTGACCAGTTATTGGTAGTGCCGTTTCCGGTCCAGAAGGGGTCTAAATCGAGGTTGGTATTGTTGCCGAGCGAAGAGGAATGTATGGCCTTTAGCGGAGGCCCGCGGGCATTAAAACAATCGCCAAGCTGGGTATATGCTATATCAGAATTACCAAGAGGTAATATTCTCCATTGTTGGGATGGGGTGAGAGACGTTAGGGTGAGTAAATTCCCGTAAGAGCCTCTTAAAGTCAAATTACCCAAGACAGTATAAGTCTGACCGGAGTCAAAGCGCACGATTTTATCGGGCGCGTCAATTATAAGGTTATAAAATATTGTGGGGCCGCGGATATTTGCCGTTATATCGGAAAAAAACTGCACTGTGGATTTATCGGGGACAAAAATACCCGGGCCCAACCAGTCCTTTCCGATCCTATATACGGTATTTCCCGCGTTTAATGTGACTCCCTCTTCTTTGATAAAAGAGCCTTGAATTATAACTGTTGAATCTGCCCACTGATTGAATATTGCAGCTGCGCCTCCCATTCTTAAAATCAAATCACCCGCTGAAATTATATTGGCTAAATAACCCTGGCCAGAAGATTGAATAAGGATATGGCCGAAATTCGTTGTAGAAATCGTAGTTCCTTTGGCCTGCCGGAACGAGCCTATGCCATCAAGGTCGGCATCTGCAATAAATTCCAGGTTCCCGGAGTCAACCCCGACATCGGTATTGACGAAAATATTTTTGTTTGAGCTGAACTTGGTATCGCCCTTTCTGGAAAAACCCTGATTTATAATGATATCATCTGCGGAATAAACTGAAATCGGGTAAAAATCAGATGGTTCTACTTTTGTTTCCGGCTCCTCAGATTGGTTTTGATCAGTTTGTGGTAAATTAAGCTGGCCGATATCAATGGGCCCAATTAGCCCGATTATCGGTTCAATAGTTTTTATAACTGTAATTATGGGGCCGCCTGAATCAGAAACTCTGTCTATATGCGGCGCATTGGCATCAATAGAAACCCCTTCCGCTTCCATCGTCCCGGAAATCTTAACAGTGCCGGTTGCCGTGATACGGATGACCCCGCCTACATTTTCTATGCGCTTGGCTTTAACGGTGCCGGAGTTATTGACGCAGTTCTCGAAGATGCCTTGCGCTGTCTTCGCGGTCATTACTATCTGGTTACCCTCGATCGTGCCGGAATTGGCAATGGCATCTTTTACTGTAACTCCATCAATACCAACGACTTTTGAGTCTGTTTCAGCGTCTACTTCTACGTTGATGAGGCCGCGGCGGTCAAAACTGACCGTAGTCTTATCCCCTGAAGCCAGGTGGACTGTTCCGACTTTAGCGATGATCACGCTCTTATTATCAACGGAGCCAGCCATGAGTGCTGCGCTATTCTCGACGGTGATATTGCCTTCGTTAAGTATCTGCGCAGGATTCCGGTTGTTCTCGAAGACGTAATTCTTGTTGATGAAGTTGTTGGTGGAGATATCCAGGGTCGAGGCAACCAGCGAATTTGCAGTGACTTGCGCGCCTGGGCCGAAATGGATTCCGTTAGGGTTGACAATAAAAAGCACCCCGTTGGCTTCCAGGGTGCCGAAGATTTGGCTTACGCTTGGCCCGGTGACGCGGTTTAATACTGTCGCGTTGACCGAGGGCTGAATAAAATTTACTCTTTCGTTTGCGGCAATACTGAAAGATCTGAAATTGATTACTGCGGCGTCGCTTGCGGTGATGTTTATTGTGGCGGGATCTTGCTGCTGGACTGTTACCGTTCCTGATTCGACATTATCAACTACGACTTGGGCAAAAAGAGGCCTATATAATAATATAGATAATATAAATAATATATATAGACCCAGCGCCCTCCTCATGGCAAGTTTCAGTCTAGCAGAAGGTTAGGAAAAGTCAAGAAAATTTAGTTAGATTTGGTGTATTGCTTCGTCTATTGTAGCGGAGGGCTAAGGCAAGGGTCAGGAAGCCAGTATGGGTTAAGGCTAGGGCAAGGGCAGAAAGGGAAAATATGATAAAAAGTTTTAGGGATTTGGAAGTCTATCGAAATACTTATGATTCGATGCTGATTGTCATGCGAGATATCGTTCTAAAATTACCTGATAGAGAAAGATACGATTTGAGAGATCAAATTAGCCGAGCATGTAAAGCTATACCTAGGTTAATTGCAGAAGGTTATGCAAAGAGACATCAGAGGGCTGGTTTCCAAAAATACATCGATGACGCTATGGGAGAATGCAATGAGATGGTGGTAAGTTTATGCCAGTGTAAAGATATCTACCCAACTTATTTAGATTTGTCTACTTTAGAGGGGCTGATTATAGCTTACGATGTTTCAGGAAGGCAACTTTATAAATTGGGAAATGCTTGGACTAATTTTAAATCGCGTAAGCCTTAACCTTAGCCTAGCTTCTACACCGGCTTCTTAACCCTAGCCTTAGCTTAGATTTCGGATTGGAAGGAAAAATAGAACGTTGACGGCCCGTTGCCGCCGAAAGGCTCATCGCCGACATACTGCGCCCAATCAAGGCGAAGAGACGCGGTATTATTGAGGTGCATTCTTAAACCTCCTCCTACGCCGGCTAAAAATTTCATATGCTTTTCACCGGGGAGAACTTTTTTCAGCTCGCCTCCGCCGACATCGGCAAAGACAACAGGTTCGATTTTACCGCGCAAAGAGGGAACCATTAATTTAGATAAGACCCAGTCAGTGCTAATGTAACCGCCCCAGTCGGCAAGATAATCGCCTTCGGGATATCCGCGGATAGTATTTGCCCCGCCCAACTGCAATTGTTCCGATGAAGGAAGTGTGCGCGAAGCTAATTGCAATTGCGAGCGCGCGGAGATGTAACTGCCGAAAGGCATCCTCTGGATGCGGCCTAAGTATTGCTCATATTTATAAAACTCGCCGCCCGTATTTGCGCGGCTTGCGCTGGGGTGATTGCGGCTGGATGCACCCATAAATCCGGAAGTGCCAAAAACCATCTTTGGGGCAAAGGTGGTCTGCCCGTAATTATCCATTTTGGAA
This sequence comes from Candidatus Omnitrophota bacterium, assembly GCA_026387475.1. Taxonomy (GTDB): domain Bacteria; phylum Omnitrophota; class Gorgyraeia; order Gygaellales; family Profunditerraquicolaceae; genus JAPLLM01. The sequence goes on from JAPLLN010000017.1 coordinate 13,972, forward strand.
AAATTTAATCCGAAATAAGGCAGGCGCAATTGGTCATCAGAAGTCTGCGAGCCCGAGGTCCTTTTAATGATAGATTTTATCTCTAAACCTACATCAAGGTTTGCCTGATAATCTTCCGAAAGCGCTAATTCCCAGGAAACATGCGGGGTATAATCCTGGGTCTCGCCGGTAATATCATTAGGCTTGTATTCCTCGCCTAATTTCATTCTAAAATAAGTTATATCTAAACCGAATTTAGTGCCGTTTGTGCCGATAGGAAGAGTATAACTTACCGACTCGCCGAAAGAACGACCGGAATAGAGCGTGTTTATAAAAAGTGAATCAAGGTTTCCGGTCAGGTTTGAAGAACGCAGTGTAAGCGATTCGCGGTATTTTCCGACTAAACGCGTACCCTGGTTATCGACGCTTAAGCCGGCGTGATAGGGAAGTTTTTCCGTAGCCTTCAGGATGACATCGGTGGTTTCAGGGGCCCCGCCTTTGGCTATGGTAGCCTTTAATTCCAGGTCGGAGTTTTGATTCAGGCGCAGAATATCCCTTTGCAGGGTCTGTATGCTCAACAAATCATTTTTTTTTAGATGGAAATACTTTTTTATAAGCGGAGTAGAAAAATATTTGTTCCCTTCAATCTTAAGCTCTCCCATCTTCCCTTCTATAATTCTGATCTCCACCACGCCGTTTTTGACTTCCTGCTCCGGGAGAAAGGCTGAAGTAGTCAGATAACTTTTTCCTTTGTATTTATCCTTGATCTTATTGATGATAAAATCGAGCTCGCGGTAAGTTACCTTTTTGCCGATAAAGTTTTCGTAGAGTGGCTTAAAATCTTCGGGTTTAAAAATGGTGCTCCCGGTGACCTTGACGTCATTTAATAAAAACGATTGGCCTTCGGGCGTAGGCGGGGCCTTCTCTTCTTCTACCTGGATCTCCGGGGCCTTGGCCTTCTTTTTTTCAAGGTCGATCTTCTTCTGCTCGCTCTCTTTGCGGAAACGCTCGGACTCCGCTCCCGGCTCCTGTCCCGGCGGAATATTCTGGGCAAAAGCAAATACCGGCAACAGCAGTAAGAACAAAATTGCCAAACTATAACGGCGTGCCATCATCATTTCCAAAGGCCGCGCTTATTTTCGCGTGCTTCCTGATATAATTTACGGAATGTGTCAGCGTATTTTATGTTAGGCGGAATAGTCAATAAAGATGCATACCCCTGCTTCACGATTTCGGCATTGACGAAGGTACCATCATCCTTTAAATATACGTAAGCAAGCAGGCGGTCATATTTGTCATATTTCTCAACGTCGAATTCAAGGGAAACGCTTTTACCCTCAACCAAATTCTTGGTAAATTTGTAAGCCTCAATCCCCATCTTCTTAATAGCGGATTTATCGGTTTTGCTGCGGTCGGCGTCGCGATCAAGCTTTGCGGAGTCGTGCATCTCCGGCGTATCGATACCGATCAAACGGACCCTCTCCCCGCTGGCGAGTTGCAGAGTATCCCCGTCGACAGCCCGCTCGACCACAATATCGGTATAATCAAAAGTCCTGCCGAAAGGCATGCTCCATTTGAATTCTTCGGAAGGTTTGTTTACGTTTTTTAAAGGCTGGGAATGCAGCTGGTTTATGAATAAAAACAAAACGCCTACTATCAACATCGCAAGCACACGGTATCTACGCATCAGCTCTCCTTTTTATAATTTTGCGGCGACTAAACCGCCAAGTACGATTATGTCTTCGGTGCAAAATATCCCGGTAATACTTTTATCAAAATAAATGTTGGCGTCGGGGCTGAACTCATCATCCCCCTTCCAGAATTTGACTAAAACCGGCACGCCGGCAAACGCGTCCACTACCCTTGCGTAATCCTCGTTTTTATTCTTAATACCCCTGCGGATTATAGGGTCGATGCAGCGAATTTTGAACGCGTCGTAATACCCTTCTATACCAGAAAATTCGCGGAATGTCAACCACTCTCCTGCCACCGGGGGGAGGCCTTTTAGGAAACTTGCTAAATAATGCAGGATGATGATGGCTGTAAAGTCTTTAGCCGGGATATTGCAAGAAAGCGAAAGGATTTTCTTGACCGTGATGTCGACCGAGTATTCGTCGTCTAATAATTTTACGGAAAGGCTTTTGGGGGGATTTAATTTTATCAGGTCTTCCCAGGATTTATTTATCGCCACATCGTAACTCATTAGATTTATTCTACTATTTTTCCTCGATAAATCAACTGTTTTACATTATAATAACCCTATGATTTACGACAAGTTCCAACAAGAGGCGATTGACCATATCAATGCCGGGCATTCGGTTATAGTTTCCGCGCCCACGGGAGCAGGAAAGACCGCGATCGCCGAACACATCCTGAACACCTGCATTCAGAATAAAACCGGGGTTATCTACACAGCGCCCATCAAGGCCCTCTCCAACCAGAAGTTCCGCGACTTCCAGGGCCGGTTCGGCGATGAAATCGGCATACTTACCGGTGATGTCTCCATAAATCCGCAGGCCACGGTCCTCATTATGACCACGGAGATATTCCGCAACAAGATACTCGACGAGCCCGCGTCGCTGGATAAATACAGCTGGATAATCTTTGACGAAATCCATTACATCGACAACCCCGAGCGCGGGACAGTCTGGGAGGAATCGCTGATTTTCCTGCCCAAACACATGAAACTCCTCGGTCTCTCCGCGACAATTCCAAATATCAAACAATTCGCTGCCTGGATCGAATCCATTCACGACAAACCGGTGCAGGTCGTCATCGAAGAAAAGCGCCCCGTCCCCCTCCATTTCTTTTTCCAGTCCGGGAATGAAGTCGTAGATAAAATCGATTCCTTGAAAAGGATGCGCTTTGGCAAGGCCAATAAATTAAGCACCTTGATCACTTACCTGCGCCAGAAAGACGGCCTACCGGCGATATATTTTGTCTTCGGCCGCCGCCGCGCCGAGGAACTCGCTCAAGAGATGTTCCATTTTAATTTCTTAAACAGCGAAGAACGCCAGCAGATAAAGGAATTATACAGTTCTCTGGTTGAGCGATTTGACCTAAAGAGCGACCGCACCGCGCAAGACCTTTACACTCTAGTGCAAAATGGTGTCGCTTACCATCACGCGGGGATGCTTCCTACCTTGAAAGAAGTCATCGAAAGGCTTTTCACTAGCAAGCTTTTAAAAGTTATTTTTACAACCGAGACTTTTGCTCTGGGAATAAACATGCCGAGCAGGTCGGTCATGTTCGACGATTTAAGAAAATATTACGGCCGTTACGTGCGCAATTTAAAGACGCGCGATTTTTACCAGATGGCCGGGCGCGCGGGCCGGCGCGGCATGGACAAAGAAGGTTTTGTTTACTGCCGCATTAATCCGCACCGCATCACCCTCGACGATGCCAAACGCATCATTTACGGAAAGCCCGAAGAAGTAAAAAGCCAGCTGAATACTTCTTACGCCACTATTTTAAATCTCTATGAAAAATACCAGAATGACCTTTTCAAGGTCTATCCCCTTTCTTTACATAGTTTTCAGTCGCGCCAGAACGAACAAAAAGAGGCGCTGCGCCTGATCGAAGCTAAATTAAAGCTTTTGAAAGAATTGAATTACATCAATGGTAATTCATTGACCCAAAAAGGACAATTCGCCAAGTCTGTCTACGGATATGAGTTGATCTTATCGGAATTATACGAAGAAAAGGTTTTGGAGCAGCTGGATGAATTCGGATTAGGGATAATTTCATCGGCAGTAGTCTTTGAGCCGCGCAAAAACCAGAGTCTTCCGCTGGGCCTCTCCAAAAATTCCCGGCATATAAAGACTGCTTGCGAAGAGATTTACGCGCGGATAAAGCGCAAAGAAGAACGCTACCGCATTTATCCTTTTTCCAAAGCAGCGGCTTTTCATTTAGCCCCGGCGATGGAAGGGTGGCTGCGCGGCACGGCATTTGACAAAATCTTGCGTTTTACCGATACGGATGAGGGTGAAGTGGTGCGGTATTTCAGGATGGCGGTACAGGTTTTGCGCGAAGTAAACTGCGCTCAAGTCTGCTCTCAAACCTTAAAAGAACGCATACGTGAAACTACCCGGGTTATCAATCGCGACATTGTTGATGCGGAAAAACAACTGCGGGAAAGCTAACCTGCCTTAAACTTCAAATAATCCTCGATAATCTTCTTGTGGTCAAAAGCAAAATCTAATTTCCTTAGTTCTCCTAACTTCACAACCTTTAAACCAGCGGCGTCGTCCCCGGCTCTGGGCTCTCCTTTTGCCTTAGCAATAAAAACCGTGCCGATAGTATGGAATCGCGGGTCGCGGTTTGGATCGGAATAGGTGTGGAATTGTATAACATCCGTCAAATCGAGATCCGTCTCTTCTTTTGCCTCACGAACCACCGCTTCCTCCAAGCTTTCGCCGCAATCCACAAAACCTCAGGGGAGCGCCCAGCCAAAAGGAGGATTGCTCCTCTTAATGATCACAATTCCGCCGTCTATCTCGATGATCGCGTCCACCGTCGAATATGGCCCATCGCCTAATTTTTGCGTGACATATTCCAGGTAACCGATTACACCTTTATAAAATACATCGAACGCTTCTTTATCATAAACGCAGAAA
>JAPLLN010000048.1 GCA_026387475.1 Candidatus Omnitrophota bacterium
CTTAATCCGATCATGGTCGATGCCACGGGGATGTGCGGCGCGTGCCGCTGCTCTGTGGGCGGGAAGACCGTCTTCGGCTGCGTTGACGGGCCGGATTTTGACGGGCATCAGGTGGATTTTGAAGAGTTAAAGACGCGCCTGCGTTTATTCAGGGAACAGGAAGGCCGGGTGTCAAACCAATAATGATGGACAGCATCCAGAAAAAATTCATATTTTTATCGCAGTTGATCGATATCGCGGTCATTGACTCCGTAACGGGGAGGAAATTCGCGCGCACCTTTGATTTTGTCGCATCCCTCAAAGAGATGTATCCCAGGGTCAACGGCCTGCTCGTGCGCGATAATAAATTAAGGGTCAAATTTTATGTCCCCTGGAAGAACGTGAAGATGGTGATCGAAGACAAGGCGATTTATATAGAGAACTCGCAGGATGCGCTCAAACAGGATTACCAGCTGGGAGAATCGGAGATCCTTCTAAGGGGCGCTTTTTGGGATAAGCAGATCGTGGATATCAACGGCTCAAAGGTTGTACGGGTCAATGACCTGCATTTATTGAAAGAAGGCTCGAGCCTCTGGCTGGTGCATGTGGATATCGGGTTTACCGGTATTGTGCGCAGGCTTGGCTGCCTGGGTTTCGTGCAATTTTTTGTCAAGCTTATGTCTTCGGTAGAATTAAAAGACAGGCTTATACCATGGAAGACGGTCCAACCTCTAACGTCTAACGTAGGAAGCGACGCGCTCGCCCTTAAGGTGCATCATTCGCGGCTGGCGGAATTGCATCCGGCTGACCTGGCGGATATCCTCATCGATCTAGGCACCGAAGAGATGGTCACTATTTTGAAATCTCTGGATAACGCGACAGCTGCCGGGACTTTCCAGCAGCTCCCGATGAAGATAAGGATTCAAATAGCGGATTTTCTCGACCAGAAACAGCTGGTTGACCTGATAGACGAAATGGCGGTTGATGAAGCGGTGGACCTGCTCTCGCAGTTACCGAAGAAAAAACTTAATAACCTTATGCAGCGCCTCCCGCCGGAAAAAGTCACCCAGATATCCGAACTCCTCGGCCACGGACAGGATGTGGCGGGGAGCATTATGAACACCGAGTTTATTTCAGCGCGGCATAATCTGACTGCGGGTTTAGTCCTCGAGAAGATCAAGAAGGAAGTCAGGAAGAAGGAGACGATATATTACATATACATAGTCGATGACAGCGATATTCTCTGCGGGGTCGTCACTCTACAGCAGCTTTTGACCGTCTTCCCCGAGAAACCCGTCTCTGAATTTATGCGTAAGCGCGTGGCAAAAGTAAAGGTAAACACAAGCATCAAGGACGTAGCCGAAGTCTTCTATAAATACGATTTTACGGTCGTCCCGGTAGTAGACAAGTTAGGGAAGATCCAGGGCATAATCACCATCAAGGATGCTTTTCAGGCGGCGTTCAGGCCTGAAAGCCGCAAAGTACAATGAAATTATTAAGTAAACTAAAAGATAATCCCGCCTTAAGGAACATAATCCTATTTCTGGCGATACTCGGGCCGGGGATAGTAACCGGTAGCGTGGATAACGATGCCGGCGGTATTACTACTTATTCGGTTGCGGGCGCTCTCTACGGGTACAAACTCCTCTGGACGCTTATACCGTCTTTTATCATACTCCTCGTAGTCCAGGAGATGAACGCCAGGATGGGTATTGTCACCGGTAAGGGGCTGGCGGATTTGATCCGCGAAAACTTCGGCATAAAGATCACCTTTTTTATATTTTTAGGTTTAGTGACGGTGTCGCCGGTAGTATGGATATCTTCGGGGTAAGTAAATATGTATCGGTCCCGGTAGTAGCTATTTTTGTCTGGCTTCTGGCGGTCAAAGGGAATTACAAGGTTGCCGAAAGGGTATTCCTGCTTTTTAGTTTTTGCCTGCTTTCGTATATTGTTTCCGCTATCCTCGCTAGGCCGGACTGGAATCAGGTGGGCCGGGCTTTTATTAATCCTGCGATGCATTTAAACAAAGAGTATCTGGGTATGGTCTTAGGTATAGTGGGTACGACTATCGCTCCCTGGATGCAGTTTTACATGCAATCGGCGGTAATAGAAAAGAGGATCAAGAAAGAGGACTATAAATTCGTTATCTGGGATGTTATTATCGGCTGCGTCGCTACTATAGTGGTGGCGTTCTTTATTATCGTCGCCTGCGCCGCTACCCTGCACGTCAACGGCATCGTCATCAACGAGGCTAAGGATGCGGCTATCTCGCTTAAACCGTTTGCCGGGGTCTTCGCCTCCGAGCTTTTCGCTTTCGGCCTGTTTGTAGCCTCCGTGTTTTCTGCCACCATCCTGCCGTTAGCCACGGCTTTCTATGTCTGCGAGGCCTTCGGTTACGAAGCTGGAATCAATAAGAAATTAAATGAAGCGCCGCAATTCTACACGCTGTTTACTTCCATCATCGCGATAGCCGTCACGATCATCCTGATACCCAATGCCCCGCTTATCGCCATAACTATCTGGACCCAGATCATCAATGCCATGCTTTTGCCGGTGGTCCTCATCTCGATGGTCACTATCGTGAACAATAAACAGATAATGGGGGAATATACTAATAATAGATTCCAGAATACGGTAGGCTGGACAACCACGGTCGTCCTGATCATACTTACTGCTATGCTTATTATAACGCCCCTGGTTAATTCGTTAATTGCGCATTACATTAAATAATGGAGAAAAAATGCCCGCTTCAGCCGGCTAAGGAGCGTATCAAGAATTTTCTTGAAGTCGCCTTGGGTTTTCCCGAGTCAGAAGCCAGGGAAGAAGCTGCGCGGTGTCTGCAGTGTAAAAATCCGGCGTGCGTTAAAGGTTGCCCCGTAGGAATTAATATCCCTGCTTTTATAAAACTGATTAAAGAGGGAAAACGGAATGAGGCGTTAGCAAAGATCAAAGAAAAGAATAATCTTTCTGCGGTTTGCGGCCGCGTCTGTCCGCAGGAAGACCAGTGTGAGGCAGTCTGTATCCTGAACAGAAAAAGAATGCCCATAAATATCGGGGCGCTAGAGCGGTTTGCTGCTGATTGCGAGCTGACCGGAAAGACCGGAACAAGGGTGAAAACCGGACCTAAAGGCGCAAAGGTTGCTGTAGTAGGAAGCGGACCGGCGGGACTGACTTGCGCGGCGGATCTGGCTAAAATGGGCTATAAGGTCACGCTCTTTGAATCCCTGCATGTCCCCGGCGGGGTCCTGGTATACGGCATCCCCGAGTTCAGGCTACCTAAGCAGATCGTCCATAACGAAGTAGAATATATCAAGAGCCTGGGCGTGGATTTAAAAACAGATATGCTTATCGGAAATGTTTTCTCGCTCGAGGATTTATTTAAGGAAGGCTACAGTGCGATTTTTGTGGCGGTTGGCGCAGGGCTACCGCAGTTTTTAGGTATACCCGGAGAAAATCTCGGCCGGGTCTATTCCGCAAATGAATTCCTGACCCGGGTAAACCTGATGAAGGCTTATCAGTTTCCCGGATACGCCACTCCGCTTAATCTCGGCAATAAAGTAGCGGTCATCGGCGGCGGGAATGTCGCTTTGGATTCTGCCAGGGTTGCTTTACGCCTGGGGAAAGTTTCCACGTTAGTATACCGCCGCACGGAAAAAGAGATGCCCGGAAGGCTCGAAGAGGTTGAGAATGCCAAAGAAGAAGGAGTGGTTTTTAAATTCCTGACTCAACCGGTCAAGATCATCGGCGATGATGCGGGTTTTGTCAAAGGCCTGGAGTGCTTGCAAATGGAATTAGGCGAACCCGACGCCTCCGGCAGAAGAAGGCCGGTTGCCATAAAAGATTCTAATTTTATCCTTGATGTGGATACGGTGATACTGGCTATCGGCCAAAATCCTAATCCGTTGTTAAAGAGAGTCACCCCCGGGCTTAAGACCAGCGACCACGGGACTATTATAGTTGATGTTAACATGATGACCTCTATCAAAGGGGTTTTTGCCGGAGGAGATATTATTACCGGAGCGGACACCGTAATCGCGGCAATGGGAGCGGGGAAGAGGGCTGCGGTTGCGATAGACAACTATATAAAGGCAGGAAAGGAAAAATGAAAATACAAGATATAAGGGATTTGAAAGGAAAACGTAAGATCACCATGCTTACCGCTTATGATTATCCCATAGCTTCATTGGTGGATAAGGCGGGCATTGATATGATCCTGGTCGGAGATTCTCTGGCCAATGTTGTCTTAGGCCTTGATTCTACGACTAAGGTCGGGATGCCGGAGATGCTTCATCACGCCAAGGCAGTGACCCGGGCAGTGAAGAATGCGTTAGTGGTCGGAGACATGCCGTATGATTCTTACCAGGTTAATTCGGAAGAATCGGTGAAGAACGCCAGGAGATTTATCGATGAAGCGGGTTGCGGCTCTGTAAAGCTGGAGTGGTTTGATAAATGTTTGGAGGTTACCGAAAAAATAATCAAAGCCGGTATTCCGGTCATGGGCCACATCGGGCTGACGCCGCAGACTGCGGATAAATTAGGCGGCTTTAAGGTCCAGGGAAAGGACGCGGAGGCAGCGCAGCGCCTGATCGACCAGGCATTAGCGCTTGAAAAATTAGGATGTTTTGCTATCGTCCTTGAATGCGTGCCGGATAAGATCGCCGAACTGGTCACCGGGAAATTAACGATACCTACTATCGGCATAGGCGCCGGCATACATTGCGACGGACAAGTCCTGGTCATCAACGACATGCTCGGGCTATTCGAGCGTTATACCCCGAAATTCGTAAAGAAATACCTTAACCTATCGCCTTTGATCCTGAAGGCTATAGAGGAATTTAAATCCGAAGTAACCGGAGAAAAGTTCCCCGGTCCGGAGCATACCTTTTCCATCAAGGAAGAAGAGTTAAAAAAGCTGAAATCATGAAAAAGACGGCGGTTAAATTCATCTCTACCGGTTTTGCGTTAGTCTTGGCGCTGGCCTTTGTAGTCAAGTTCGGGACTCCCGGGCTATTGAGATTTTACGTTCAAACCGGTATCGGTGACTGCCGGAGTATCCCTATAATGTGCATGGCTCCGTCGGTGTATATGGCTAACCCTAAAATAGACGATAATTTCTCGAACAATTCCATTCCTTATGTTTCGGATAATCTTGCATTTTCCGCCCCCAAAGGTTTTGCCGTAGTCGAGGAGATCTTAAGCAAGCCGTTCTATAAGAAGCATAAGCGTATGGATAAAGGAAATATCATTTATATCGTCCGCAAAGACAAAGATTTCTTTGTGGGGTTGTATCCGCAGCTAAAACATGTGGGGGTCAAGGACGATTACGAATTTATCAAGCGCGTAATGTACGCCAGAATAAACGAGATCCGCGATATTACGGATACCTTCTTTGTGATCATGAAAGGCGTATTTGTCCCTGATCTGGGCAACCAACTTCAAGTCAGGATGGTCTCTTTCCAGATGCAGGGGGCGAGCGGTTTTATAAATTACAATCTCGGAGAAAAGGAGCACCTTTTTGATTGCGACCTTATCGGAAAAGATGGTTCCTTCTATAAGCTATATATCAAAGACAGGGATTTAAAGCTGGACCTGGATGAAGTCGCGGGTATTATTTCGACCTTGCGGGCAAAGAACTGAAATCCCTTGCCCGGTTAGGCCTTTTGTGATAACCTAATAAGATTATGGAAATCAATTTGATGGAAAAGATCGTATCTTTATGCAAACGCCGCGGGTTTATCTTTCAGTCTTCGGATATCTACGGCGGCTTAAGCAATACCTGGGATTACGGGCCGTTCGGGGTGGAGCTTAAGAATAACCTTAAAGCGGCCTGGTGGAAGGCAAACGTCTACGAGCGCGACGATATCTATGGGATGGATGCCGCCATACTTATGCATCCTAAGGTCTGGGAGGCGTCAGGCCACGTTCAGAATTTCTTTGATCTAAAGAGCGACTGCAAATCCTGTAAAAAACGTTTTAAGGCCGAGGACCTGAAAGGCAAGAATAAGTGCCCGGAGTGCGGCGGTGAATTGACCGAGGCCAGGCCTTTTAACCTGATGTTCAGGACTTATCAGGGCCCGGTGGAAGATGCCTCTAGCGCGATTTACATGCGTCCCGAGACCGCCCAGGGGATGTTCGTTAATTTCTTGAATATCATCGACACCAAACATCCGAGATTGCCTTTTGGCCTGGCGCAGATCGGCAAGGCCTTCCGCAATGAGATCACTCCCGGTAATTTTACTTTCCGCACCCGCGAATTTGAGCAGATGGAGATTGAGTATTTTGTCAATCCCAAAGATGCCGCAAGGATACAGGAAGAGTGGGTCGAATCGCGTTTTAATTGGTATCTGGGGCTGGGGCTAAAAAAAGAGAACTTAAGAAAACGGCCGCACGGTAAAGATGAACTGGCGCATTACGCGCTGGCGTGCACCGATATAGAATATAATTTTCCCTTTGGTTGGTCGGAATTGGAAGGTATTGCCAACCGCACGGATTTTGATCTAAAACAGCACTCCGAAGCCAGCGGCAAAGAACTCAAATTCTTTGACGATGCGGCCAAGGAAAAGTTTTATCCCTATATCATCGAGCCTTCGGGCGGAGTGGATAGGAGTGTTCTGGCGATTTTGGTCGACGCCTTCCACGAGGAGAAAGTCAGAGAAGACATGCGCGTGGTGCTGAAATTAAATAAGGACCTGGCTCCGGTAAAAGCAGCAGTGCTGCCGCTTTTAAGGAACCGTCCTGAAATAGTTGAGCAGGCCAAAAAGATCAGCGCAGATCTAAAGAAAAGTTTCAATACGGTTTATGACGATACGGGTGCTATCGGCAAACTTTACCGCAGGCAGGATGAAGTGGGTACCTTGTTTTGCATAACCGTGGATGTGCAGTCGCTCGAAGATAAGCAGGTGACGGTGCGCGAGCGCGACAGTATGCTGCAGGAAAGAATTAGTATTGATAGGTTAAAAGAATATTTGTCTAACAAGCTTAGCTAGAGAAGGAGGGTTTTAAAAGCAATGGGTAACAAGAAATATGTTTATAGTTTCGGCGGAGGCAAGGCTGACGGGAATGAGTCTATGAAGAACCTGCTCGGCGGCAAGGGCGCAAATCTGGCGGAGATGGCCGGGCATAAAGATCTGAAACTCCCCGTGCCTCCGGGATTTTCCCTGACTACGGAAGTCTGCACTTATTATTACAAGAACCACAGGACTTATCCTTCTACTTTAAAATCAGAAGTAAAGCTGGCTTTAGAGAAAGTGGAAAAGTTAATGCTTAGAAAATTCGGCGATCCGGCGAATCCGTTGCTGGTTTCCGTCCGTTCGGGCGCCCGTAAATCAATGCCCGGGATGATGGAGACGGTTTTAAACGTCGGGCTTACCGAAAAGACTATCCCCGGCCTTATCAAGCAGAGCGGCGGGAACGCGCGCTTTGTGTATGACGCTTATCGCCGGCTGATCATGATGTATTCCGACGTGGTCATGGAAAAGGCCGCAGGTATAGAGCCCAAAGACGAACAAGGTATCCGCAAGCAGTTGGAAAGGGCCATGGATACTTTAAAGAAAGAAAAAGGTTATAAGTCTGATACGGATATGACTGCGGAGGACCTGAAAAAACTTTGCGCTGCGTTTAAAGTTAAGATCAGGGAGGTCCTGAAGAAGGATTTTCCCGACGAGCCCATGGAACAGCTTTGGGGCGGCATAGGCGCAGTATTTGCTTCCTGGAACGGGAAACGCGCCATAAGTTACCGCAAAATAGAGAATATTCCTGATGAATGGGGTACGGCGGTAACCGTGCAGACCATGGTCTTCGGAAATATGGGGAGCGACTGCGCGACCGGTGTGGCTTTTTCGCGTAACCCCGGGAACGGCGAAAATTATTTCTACGGCGAATATCTGGTGAATGCCCAGGGCGAAGACGTAGTCGCCGGCATACGCACGCCTGCTCCGATCAACGAAGTGTCTAAGTCAGGCCACAATAAAGAGATGCTTTCTTTGGAAAAGGGAATGCCTAAACTTTACAAAGAATTAGTAAATTACCGCGATCGCCTGGAAAAACATTACCATGATATGCAAGATATCGAATTTACCATTGAAAAAGGCCGCCTATTCATGCTCCAGTGCCGCATAGGAAAACGCAATGGCCCCGCAGCAGTGCGCATGGCTATGGATATGATCAAAGAAAAATTGATCAAAAAGGAAGAGGCGGTATTAAGAGTCACCCCTTCTCAATTAGATGAACTATTACATCCTATCATCGATCCCAAGGCAGAGCTTGCGAATAAGCCTTTGATCAAGGGATTGCCTGCCGGCCCTGGCGGGGCTAACGGACAGATCGTTTTTAACGCTCATGATGCAGTGGCTTGGGCAAAAGAGGGTAAGAAGGTGATTTTGGTACGCGAAGAGACTAACCCCGAAGACGTGGAAGGTATGCGCGCAGCGCAGGCAATACTGACGGCGCGCGGCGGAATGACTAGCCACGCGGCATTAGTTGCCCGCGGTTGGGGTAAGTGCTGTATCGTCGGATGCGGGGATATGCACCTCGATTACAATAAAAAAGAGATCACTATCGGCGGCAAAACATTGAAAGAAGGCGACTGGATCACATTAAACGGAACCAAGGGAGTAGTTTACGCCGGCCAGTTAGCGATGATGGATGCCACCGAAGAAAATGAGATGCTTATGGATTTCTTAAAGATCTGCGGGGGCATCAAGAAGTTGGGTATCCGCACCAATGCCGATACTCCGGAAGACGCGGCCAAGGCCAGGTCATTCGGGGCAGAGGGTATCGGTCTGTTCCGCACCGAGCATATGTTTTACGGCAAGGGCGCGGATCAGCCGCTCTTTTTGCTGCGCACGATGATCATCTCTAAGACGCTGGCAGAAAGACAAAAGGCATTAGATGAGTTGGCGCCTTTTGTGAAAAAAGATATTAAAGGTACGTTAGAGGCAATGGACGGATATCCTGTGGTCATCCGGTTGCTTGATCCGCCTCTGCATGAATTTGTTCCCAGAGAGCCGGCAAAATTGGAACAGCTGGCAAAAGAGCTGAACATTGACATGGCGGAATTAGCCAAGCGCGCCGAAGGCCTGCATGAGTCAAATCCGATGATGGGCCATCGCGGCGTGCGGTTAGGCGTTACTTATCCTGAAGTAAGCGCTATGCAGATCCGCGCCATATTTGAGGCAGCCGCGGAATTAATTAAGGAAGGAAAAAAGCCTTATCCGGAAGTAATGATTCCGGTGGTCTGCGATGTAAAAGAATTAAACGACCAGCTGGCGATCTTTAAACAAGTCTATGAAGAAGTCTTGAAGAAGTACGGGCTCAAAAGCATCAAGCATATGTTTGGAACCATGATCGAGATCCCGCGCGCAGCGCTAACGGCGGATAAACTCGCTGAGGTCGCCCAGTTCTTTTCATTCGGGACGAACGATCTTACCCAGATGGGTTTTGGTTTTTCGCGCGATGATATCGGAGGGTTCCTCCCGGATTACCTGAAAAAAGGAATCTTACCGGAAGATCCGTTCCAAAGCATCGACCAGGAAGGTATCGGGCAATTGATCAAAATCGGCATCGAGCGTGGACGCAAGACGAACAAAAACCTGGAAGTCGGTATCTGCGGCGAACACGGCGGAGAGCCGAAGTCAGTGGAGTTCTGCCACAAGGTCGGAATGAATTATGTTTCTTGTTCTCCATTCAGGGTACCGATCGCAAAGTTGGCAGCAGCCCAGGCAGTATTGAAAGAAAAAAAGAAATAATGGAATCACTCAAGCTGTATTTAAAAGAGATACGCACTATCCCGCTCTTGACCGCTGAACAGGAAGTATCTTTAAGTAAGCGGATCAAGAAGGGTGACGAGCAGGCGCGTAAGCACATGATCCGCGCGAATCTGCGCCTGGTGATCAATATCGCCAAGAAATATATGTACCTGGGTATCCCTTTTATGGACCTGATCGAAGAGGGGAACCTGGGGCTGATGAAGGCAGTGGAGAAGTTCGACCATAGAAAGGGTTTCAGGTTCTCTACTTACGCGGCATGGTGGATCAAGCAGGGTATCACGCGCTCCATCTCGGAGCAAGGGAAGATGATCCGTGTTCCGGTTTATATGAACGAGTTGATCACCAAGTGGAGAAAGAAGAGGGAACATCTTTCGCAAAGGTTAAAACGCGTGCCTACGGATCAGGAAGTCGCCAAGAGTTTAAAACTTGATAAGGATAAGATCGGCCAAATAAATTTCTGGATGACCTCTACCACATCTTCGTTGGACGCACCCTTAGGCGAGGAGAGTGAGGGCCAGGTCTCGGACATGATCGAAGACGAGAGCGCGGTTTCTCCCGATGCCTCCATTGAGCATATCATGGATAAGGAGAGAGTGAATAATCTGATGGATGTGATGTCGGACAGGGAGAGGGAGATCCTGGACATGCGTTTCGGCCTGAATAATACCCCCACGCAGACCCTTGCGGAGGTGGCTAAGAAATTAGGGGTTTCCCGCGAGCGTATCCGCCAGATAGAAGAGAGCGCCTTAAAGAAATTAAAGAAATTCGTAGTCGACCAGGAGAAAGAGCTATGAGTAAAGTTGATTTAAAAAAAGCGATACGCAACATTCCGGATTTTCCTAAGGCGGGGATCCTTTTTCGCGATATCACCACTTTGTTAAGCGATAAAGACGCTTTTAAATATGCGGTTGATTCCCTTTGCGATAAATTCAAGGATAAATTGATCGACGCAGTAGTCGCGGTCGAAGCGCGTGGTTTTATTTTAGGCGGAGCTATTGCTTATAAACTCGGAGTAGGATTCATCCCCGTAAGAAAAAAAGGGAAGCTCCCCTGGAAGACGAAATCCGTAACTTACGCGCTGGAATACGGCACGGATACTCTCCAGATACATGAGGACGCCTTAAAACCCGGGGCGCGGGTATTGATTATAGATGACCTTCTGGCAACCGGAGGCACGGTTAATGCAGTTACGGAATTAGTGGAAGCGCAGGGCGCA
>JAPLLN010000077.1 GCA_026387475.1 Candidatus Omnitrophota bacterium
AAAAAAGACCTGGTTTTGATCAACCAAGAGGCATTAAAGAAAGGTACAGCGTTATAAAATGGTCAGAGTAAGATTCGCTCCCAGCCCTACAGGAAATTTACACATTGGGGGCGGGCGCACGGCACTTTTTAACTGGCTCTTTGCCCGGTCGCAAAACGGAAAGTTCGTCTTAAGGATAGAAGATACCGATCAGGAACGCTCCAAGCCTGAGTTCCTGGATGAGATATTGTTCAGCCTGAAGTGGCTGGGGTTTAATTGGGATGAAGTCTATTATCAGAGTCAGAGGTTTCCTATATACCGCGAGCATGCCGAGAGGCTTTTAAAAGAAGGGAAGGCTTATATTGAGAAGTCGCCGTCGGGGAAAGAGGCGATCATCTATAAAGTCACTCCCCAAAAGATCGCGATGCAGGATTTGATCCGCGGCCGGATAGAATTTGACGCCAAAGATATCAAGGACCAGGTCCTGATCAAGTCCGACGGGACACCGACTTATAATTTTGCCTGCGTCGTAGATGACGCGGGGATGAACATCACTCACGTTATCCGCGGGGACGACCATATTTCAAATACGCCTAAGCAGATCCTTATTTATGAGGCGCTGGGTTTTAAGGTGCCGGATTTTGCGCATCTGCCTTTGATCATGGGCGCTGAAGGTGGCCGGCTCTCCAAGAGGACAGGGGCAACTGCTATAAGCGATTACCGCAAAATGGGTTATCTGCCGGAGGCGCTGGTCAATTATCTGCTTCTTTTAAGCTGGGCCCCGGGCGGGGACCGCGAACTTATTGATATAAACGAGGCAATAAAACTATTTGATATTAAGAATGTCAATAAGACCGCGGCGACATTCAATTTGAAAAAATTACAGTGGGTGAACAACCAATACCTCAAAAACGCCGACCCGGAAAAGCTCGCGGATGAAGTGGTCCCCATGCTTATTGAAAAGAAATTGATTGAAAAAGATAATTTTGATAGAAATTATCTGGTTTCTCTTGTAAAATTATTCCGGGAGAGGCTGACGACGGTCAACGATTTCCCGGACTGGGCAGACTTCTTCTTTTTAAAAGAGGTCCAGATCGACCCTGCGGCGCGGGATAAACATTTAACCAAAGATCTATCCCAAGAATTCTCGCTCTTTATCAAAAGGCTGGACGGTTTAGATAAATTTGAGATCGCTGAAATCGAAGGCGCGTTCCGGGAGGCGGTCAAGGAGTTGGGTGTGGAGGCCAAGGCCCTGATCCACCCTATCCGCGTGGCCCTGACCGGCAAGACCATCGGCCCGGGTTTGTTCGAAGTAATATATTATTTAGGCAAAGAGCGGACTAAAGAGAGATTGAGCAGGTTTATAAAAAAGGAGTAGGTGTATGCGTAAAGCGCGTTTAGTGTTGGCGGTATTTCTTCTGGCTACCGGGTTGTCGCTGGTCTGCGGATGCGAAACATCCAAAGGTGTCGCGGCAGGAGTAGGGGCGACGGCAGTGGGAGCAGGGAAAGATACTAAGACTGCCTGGGACTGGCTCAATAAGGGCGACGATTGGTTTAAAAGAAACCTCTGGTAAGCGTCCTACAGGCCAAGAGAACTTCATAAATGGGTAGGTTAATAACAGCCATTTTGATTTTGGGTTTGATAATTCTTGCTATGATAATTTTCTATGTGCATTTTATGCAGGATTCTGTGGACCCGTTTGTCCGGGCGGCAAAAGAGAACGTAACCGCGTACCACAGCGTCCCGGATTATAAAGTCAACGGCCAATAATAATTTTAGGATAATACTGCCCTGTCGTCTAATTGGTAGGACTTCAGATTCTGGATCTGACTATCATGGTTCGATTCCATGCGGGGCAACCAGATAAATCTCTCGAAATCCAGAATGAGAGATAACGATTACCCTGATTAGTAACATTAGTCAGGGTATTTTTTATTCTTTGAGGTGTCAAAGAGTTAGGGCATTATTTCTTTTGTTGTTATGCTGTTATCAATTTCAAATTTTAATCCCGCCCAAGGTTCGCAAAAATAAGCCGAATAAATCTCACCAGCTTATCTCTCTATCTCGGAAGTGCCGCTTAGCTAATGCTTCCTAGTTAATGGTATTATCGTCGATATTCTGTATAATTGGAGCGCTAATTTAGGCCATTAACTAGGATTTGACCAAAATCGAGAGAAATAAGGCGGAATTAATCGCTATACAATTGTTTATTGACACTATGAAGAATTATGGTAAGATTGTTATGAACATATGTTCATAACAATAAGAGGTTATTTTGAGGCCTAAAAAGACCCGGTGGATAAAATGTTCGCCAAGAGAGAGATGTTTTAAACCCCTCTGCAAACCTTTAAATCAAGCGGAAAGTGTGCATCTATCTCTTGATGAGTTTGAAGCTGTTCGTCTTGCCTGCCTCGAAGGCTTAAAGCAAGTTAATGCCGCAAAGAAAATGAGGATTTCCAGGCCGACGTTTTCAAGAATTATAACCTCGGCACATAAAAAAATAGCCGACGGTCTTGTGAATATTAAAGCCATACGTATAGAGGGCGGTTGTTGCGAGATTATCAAGAAAAGAAAAATGGCGAAGCATGATTAAACCGATAATTGATTGGTTGGTATATGATATTTTAAAGATGGGGCACGGTTCTCTTTTTTCTGAAGCCCTGAATTTTTTCCTTTATGACGCGGTTAAGATCTTCTTCTTATTAACCGTTATTATTTTTGTTGTCGCCATCATAAGGACGTTTTTTTCACCAGAGAGAACCCGGGCAATTTTAAGCAAAAGCCAAGGTTATTGGGGTAACGTGTTTGCAGCACTTTTAGGAATCATGACTCCTTTTTGTTCGTGTAGTGCCGTTCCTTTATTCTTGGGATTCTTAGAGGCAGGGGTTCCACTGGGAGTGACGTTCTCATTTTTAGTCGCCTCACCCATGATCAATGAAGTAGCACTGATTATGCTATGGGGGCTTTTTGGCTGGAAAATATCCTTGATTTATATCGGTAGTGGACTTGCTATAGCTATCTTTTCTGGATTAGTGATCGGTAGGCTTAAAGTTGAAGAATTGGTTGAACATTTCGATCATAAAAAGCAAACGTGTTGTACTCAATCAACCGGTGTGACGTTTAACGATAGGATTGCTTATGCCAAAGGGTATACAAGGGATCTCTTAAAAAGCATATGGATGTATGTAATTATTGGTATAGGTTTAGGGGCGTGGATTCACGGTTATGTCCCAGCGGATTTTCTTGCCAAGGTGGCAGGCAGGGGAAATTGGTTTGCCGTGCCATTGACGACACTCATCGGCATTCCTCTTTATTCCAATGCAGCTGGTGTTATTCCTTTAGTTAGCGCATTAACCGAGAAAGGCGTGGCTATGGGTACGGCGCTTTCTTTTATGATGGCTGTAACTGCACTTTCGTTACCAGAGTTTATAATACTTCGAAAAGCCATGAAGTTGAAGTTGCTTATAATTTTTGCTTCGGTCGTAGGCATAGGTATTATATTTACGGGGTATCTGTTTAATCTTATCCTGAAATAAGGAGCAATGATGAAGATAGAAATTTTAGGCGTGGGTTGTCCGAAGTGTAAACAATTAACCGCAAATGCCGAGATAGCCGTAAAAGAGCTTAATATTAACGCGGAGATCTCCAAGGTGACGGATATCGGCAAGATCACAGAATACGACGTGATGATAACGCCTGCTGTGGTCGTGGATGGCGTCGTGGTATCAACAGGTAAAGTATTGAGCAAGGACGAAATAAAGGAAATCCTAGTAAAATAAGAGGAGGAAAAATTGAAGAAACAATTTTTAATTCTTATGGCGGTTGCTACATTCGTTAGCTTTAGTATAATCTTCTCACCGCTAGCTCAAGCAGGGGTGGATACAAATAGCCCGCATGTGGTTGCCTATTACTTTCATGGAACAATGCGTTGTCCTACTTGCTATAAGCTGGAACAGTATTCTAAGGAAGCCATCGAGACTAATTTTAAGGATTCGCTTGCGTCCGGAAAGCTGGAGTTTAAAGTTATAAACTTAGAAGATAAAGGTAATGAACATTATGGTAAAGATTATCAGCTTTACACTAAATCATTTATTTTGTCGCTAGTTAAAGACGGCAAGGAAACAAAATGGCAGAATCTTAATAAGATTTGGGAGTATGTTGGCAATAATCAGAGATTTATTGATTATGTAAAGAGCGGAGTCGCCGATTTTCTAAAGGAAGCTAAATGACAGCGATATTTTTAAGTTTTGTGCCAGCATTGTGGTTGGGTATATTGACTTCAATAAGCCCGTGTCCTTTGGCCAGTAATGTGGCCGCTATTTCGTTTCTATCTAAGAAGATAGCTCATCCATTTTTTGTGTTCATCTCCGGACTGGCATATACGCTTGGGCGGATGGTTTCGTATGCGATCTTGGGATGGATTATTATTAACTCCCTACTAAGCGTACCGCAGGTTGCCCAGTTTTTACAGAAATATATGGGTAAGGCCTTGGGACCGCTATTAATTATTACTGGGCTTATTTTGTTAGAAATAATTACTATTCATTTGCCGGGAGTATCACTTTCACAAAAGCATCACAACAAACTTGCAGAGTCTGGGGCTCCGGGTGCTTTTTTGCTTGGTTTTATTTTTGCTCTGGCGTTTTGTCCTATTTCCGCGGCGTTATTCTTTGGGAGTCTTATTCCTTTGGCGCTTAACAGTAAAAGCGGAATTGTCCTGCCATTTGTTTATGGAATTGGCACAGGGTTACCGGTTCTTGTATTTGCTGTTGCTATTGCCTTAGGCGTGACTTCTTTGAGTCATTGGTTTCACAAAGTCACACGAATTGAATACTATACTCGAAAGATTACCGGGGCCGTATTTATCCTTGTTGGCCTGTACTATACAGGCATATATATTTTAAGATTATTCTAAGGCGAACAATTGGAAATAGACAA
>JAPLLN010000098.1 GCA_026387475.1 Candidatus Omnitrophota bacterium
AGACCCGCTATGAAAATCCGGATTCAGTTTTAGAGCAGATCTCCAAAGCTACTCCCCAGAAAGCAACGGAAATAATTCAGTCTCTCTATACAAAACCCATTAAAGAAAGCTTGGTCACTAAAAGAGTAGCCGAGATAAAAAGAAAAAAAGGCACAGCTGTAGTCAGCTGTATCCCTGCGCATGCGGATAGATTTTCCAAATTAGCTATCGATGCCGGCGCGGATATGTTCGTAGTCCAGTCCACGGTCACTACTATTAAGCATGTATCCAAAGAATATAAGAGCCTTGACCTGACTAAATTTTGTAAAGCCACAAAAATACCCGTGATCATCGGTAACTGTGTTACGTATGAGACGACTTTAGAGCTGATGGAGACCGGAGCAGCCGGATTACTCATCGGAGTCGGCCCTGGAGCAGCGTGTACCACCCGCGGAGTTTTAGGGATAGGAGTCCCGCAGGTAACCGCCACAGTGGATGCGGCGAGCGCGCGCGATTTCCATTTTAAGCGTACGGGAAAATATGTCCCTATTATCACTGACGGAGGGATGAACCGCGGCGGAGATATCTGCAAGGCATTTGCCTGCGGAGCGGACGCGGTTATGATCGGCTCAAGTTTTGCCCGGGCAAAAGAAGCTCCTGGACGCGGTTATCACTGGGGTATGGCTACGTCGCATATGAACCTGCCGCGCGGCACGCGCATTTATGTAGGAACTACCGGAACACTTGAAGAGATTATTGTGGGGCCGGCGCGCGTAGATGACGGCTCGCAGAATCTTCTGGGGGCATTAAAGACTTCTATGGGTACGCTGGGCGCTACAAACATTAAAGAGATGCACGATGTTGAGATCATTATTGCGCCTTCGATCCAAACCGAAGGAAAAATATTCCAGAGCAGCCAAAGAGTAGGAATGGGAAAATGAAAAAGAAAGCAAAAGTTAAGATCCGCAGACCAAAGGCCAAGAGGCAGAAAATAAAAGTTAGAAAGCACGTCGCAAGGAGTTGGCCTAAGTTCAAACAAAGAAAACATAAAGAGACCAAATCCTCTAAAGCTGCTGTGCGCCAGACTATTTTAATCTTGGATTTTGGTTCGCAATATACGCAGTTGATCGCCCGCAGAGTAAGGGAAAATAAGGTTTTCTCTAAGATCATTCCCTTTAATACCCCGGCTTCTGAAATCGCCGCGATGAACCCCAAAGGGTTGATACTCTCCGGAGGCCCGGCCTCGGTGGTGGACAAGAAGAGCCCGGTTCCCGATAAGGGAATTTACAAATTAGGTTTGCCGATATTAGGGATTTGTTATGGGATGCAAGTCACCGCAGAGGTGCTCGGCGGTAAGGTAAAGCACACTAAAGAGCGCGAATACGGCAAGGCCGAGCTTTTTATCGACGATAACCGCGATATCTTCAGCCACCTGCCCGGTAATTTTACCTGCTGGGCAAGCCACGGCGATTATGTCACAAAGATCCCCGCGGGTTTTCACGTAAGCGCCCACACGATGAACACTCCGATTGCCGCGCTCTCAAATCATAAGAGAAAAATATTTTTAGTCCAGTTCCATCCTGAAGTGACCCACACCGAAAAAGGTAACCAGATCTTAAGCAATTTCTTGTACAAGATCTGCGGATGCCTCGGACGCTGGACTATGCAGTCTTTTATCAGAGACACGATCGAAAACATTAAAAAGACGGTCGGTAACGATAAGGTTGTTTTGGGTTTAAGCGGCGGAGTGGATTCATCGGTTGCCGCGGTGCTGATACATAGGGCCATCGGAAAGAATTCCCGCTGTATCTTTGTAGATAACGGGCTCTTGCGTAAAGACGAACCCCAGCAGATAAAGAAGGTGTTCCGCGAAGGTTTTCACCTGAATCTGGATTATGTCGACCGCAGCAAGAGATTCCTCGACCGTTTAAAAGGTATTACCGACCCTGAAGAAAAGAGAAAGATCATCGGCGATGAATTCGTCAAGGTCTTTGAAGAAGAGGCAGACAAAGTAAAGGGCGTAAAGTTTCTCGCCCAGGGCACGCTTTACCCGGATGTGATCGAATCGATTTCACCCAGCGGCGCTCCCTCGAGAAGGATAAAAAGCCATCACAATGTCGGCGGCCTCCCTGAACATATGAAATTAAAGATAATCGAGCCTTTGCGCGAATTATTCAAGGATGAAGTGAGGGCAATTGGAAGGGAATTGTATCTGCCTGACCATATCATCACGCGCCAGCCTTTTCCCGGGCCCGGTTTAGCCATAAGAATAATCGGAGAGGTCACTCCGGAGAGGCTTGAACTTTTGCGCGAAGTTGACAAGCGCGTAATCGAAGAGATACGCAAAGCCAATCTTTATGAGACGATTTGGCAGTCGTTCGCGGTCCTGCTTCCTATAAAGAGCGTGGGCATCATGGGCGACGAGCGCACTTATGAAAACGTGGCGGCTTTACGCTGCGTGACCAGCTTTGACGGGATGACCGCAGACTGGGAGAAACTTCCTTACGAAGTAATGGAAAAGATATCTAACCGTATTATCAACGAAGTAAAAGGCGTAAACCGCGTAGTTTACGATATCAGCTCCAAGCCACCCGCAACTATCGAGTGGGAATAATTTAGCGCGTAGCTAAAACATGCCTCGTTCCGAATTCGTCCACTTACACCTGCACACACAGTTCAGCCTCCTTGACGGCGCATGCCGCTTACCCGAGTTATTAGCTTTAGCCCAATCCTATAAAATGGATTCTCTGGCGATCACCGACCATGGGAATATGTTCGGGGCGATCGATTTCTACACCGAAGCGCAGAAGTACGGGATAAAACCCATCATCGGCTGCGAAGCCTACATTGCCCCGGGGAGCCGTTTGGATAAGTCCGGAGGCGGAATCGATGAAGCAGCGTATCATTTAATACTTTTAGCCAAAGACGAGTCCGGATACCAGAACCTGATGAAGCTTGTTTCTATAGGCTACATCGAAGGGTTTTATTACCGGCCTCGCATCGATAAGGAAGTTTTAGCAAAACACTCCAAAGGCCTTATCGGCTTGAGCGCCTGTCTTAAAGGAGAGGTACCCAGCCTGCTGCAGGAGAAGCGCTTTAATGACGCGCTGAAAATGGCGGACACTTACCTGAATATTTTCGGCAAAGGTAATTATTACCTTGAAATTCAAGGTAATTCCATCCCCGAACAGAAAATCGTCAATGAGGGCTTAATAAAAATAGCCAAGGAATTAAGCCTACCGCTGGTCGCCACTAATGACGTGCATTATCTTACCCGCGAGAGGGCTGCTTCCCACGAGGCACTTTTGTGCATTCAGACCCAGACTACTCTTGATGACCCTAACCGCATGCGTTTCCAGACCGATGAGTTTTATTTCCGCTCGCCGCTGGAGATGAAAAATCTTTTTAAGGATGTGCCCGAGGCCATAGCTAATACCCTGGAGATAGCCCAGCGCTGCAATCTAGAATTAGATTTCAAACAGGTCCACTTGCCCAAATATGAGCCGCCGGTAGGCAGGACTAAAGAAGATTATCTTAAAGAACTCTGCGACGCCGGCCTAAAAACTAGATTTGAATCAATCACTCCGGAGATCACCGACCGCCTTACTCATGAATTAAAGATCATCAAGGATATGGGGTTTGTAAGTTATTTCCTTATTGTCTGGGATTTCATACATTACGCCAAAAGCAAGAAGATCCCCGTCGGGCCGGGGAGAGGTTCGGCTGCGGGAAGTTTAGTAAGTTATCTTCTGGGGATCACCGACCTGGACCCGCTAAAATACGGCTTGCTCTTTGAGCGTTTCTTAAATCCCGAGCGCATGAGCCTGCCGGATATCGATATTGATTTCTGTTACGAAAGAAGGCAGGAGGTCATCGATTATGTGACCCATAAGTACGGGCAGGAGAATGTCGCCCAGATAATTACCTTCGGGACTATGCAGGCGCGGGCTGTGGTGCGCGACGTAGGCAGGGTCATGGCGATAAGCTACGCTGATGTCGACCGTATCGCTAAACTTATTCCCGCTGAACTTGATATGACTCTAAAAAAGGCCCTGGAGCAGGAACCGGAACTTTTGAATTTATACAAGAGTGACCCCCAAATCACTAAACTTATTGATACGGCTCTCACCCTTGAAGGTTTAAACCGCCATGCCTCAGTGCACGCCGCAGGTGTAGTCATCGCGGATAAACCGCTGGATAATTACAGCCCGCTCTTTAAGACCGGAGACGATCAGATAACTACCGGGTACAGTATGGGTATCCTGGAAAAGATCGGCTTGCTTAAAGTTGACTTCCTGGGCCTGCGAACGCTTACGGTTATCGACGAGACAATAAAGATGATCAAGCGCACTCAAGGCAAGGATGTAGACATTGAAACTATCCCGCTGGATGACGCCAATACTTATAAGCTCCTGGCTTCTTCGCAAACCATGGGTGTGTTTCAGGTAGAGAGTTCGGGGATGCGTGATCTATTAAAGAAGCTGGAGCCTTCCAGATTTGAAGATATCATCGCTCTGCTTGCGCTTTACCGTCCGGGCCCTATAGGTTCGGGTATGCTCGATGATTATATGCGCAGAAAACATAATATCATCCCGGTAAAATATGAGCATCCGAAGTTAGAGCCGGTATTGAAAGAGACCTACGGAATTATGGTCTATCAGGAGCAGATCATGCAGGTCGCCTCGACCTTAGCTGGATTTACCTTAGCGCAGGCAGACCTTCTGCGAAAAGCAATGGGTAAGAAGATACCGGAGGTAATGGAGAAGCAGCGCAAGAATTTTATTTTAGGGTGCATCAAGAACGGGATAAAAGAGCTGCTCGCTAATAAGATCTTTGATTTGATCGAATATTTCTCGGGATACGGATTTAATAAATCGCACTCTACGGCTTATGCTTTGATCTCTTACCGCACGGCTTATTTAAAAGCGAATTATCTGGTCGAGTTTATGAGCGCACTGCTTACTTCGGAGCGCGATAATACGGATAAGATCGTGGAGTATGTGAATGAAGCGCAGCGTATGGGCCTGAGCGTTTTGCCTCCGGATATCAACGAGAGCGATGCCTTGTTCAAGGTAGACGACCAGAAGACCATCCGTTTCGGGCTCCTGGCAATAAAGAATGTCGGGGGAGGCGCGGTTGATTCCATTGTCGAAGCCAGGAAAGACGGGAAATTCGTTTCTCTTGAAGACCTCTGTTCGCGCATTGATTTGAGGCTAGCCAATAAGAAGGTTTTGGAGAGTTTGATCAAATGCGGGGCGCTGGACACGTTTATGCTGACGCGCGCGCAGATGGTATCATCGCTTGAAGCAATACTGGATTCGGCATCGCGCACGCAAAAAGATAAGGCTAAAGGCCAGCTCTCGTTCTTTGACGCAAGTTTCGCAGATAACGCCTTTCATAAAGCCTCCTCTAATCATATTGCTCCGGTCAAAGAGTGGCCGGAGCCGCAACTACTTGCTTTTGAAAAAGAGATGCTTGGGTTTTACGTAAGCGGCCATCCGCTGGCGCGCTACGCCAAACAGCTCAAGCGTTTTGCCTCAACTTCAACCTCGCAATTGCATACGCACCAGGATGAAGAAGAGATAAAGATCGTCGGGTTGATTGCTAAGATCAAGCAGACCATGACCCGGGCAAAACAGGAGAAGATGGCGATATTGAAATTAGAGGACCTTGAGGGTTCGGTGGAGGCGCTGGTTTTCCCGCGTTCTTATCAGAAGGTCTCGCGCTATATTCAGCCGAGCTCCGTAGTTTTGGTCCGAGGTATCCTGAATTTGAAAGAAGATACCCCGAAAATAATCGTCAATGACCTTTTCCCCGTGGATGAGATCTATAAGTTGATTGCGGCGATGAATATCAATCTATCCGGCATCAGGGAGAATATCTTTGAGACCCTTAAAGAATTGTTAGCCTCATCGCGCGGCAACATCCCGATTTATCTTCATTTAGATACTCCTTCCAAGTCCAGAGTCCAGCTGGTGGTGGGGGAGAGCTTGTATGTAAACCCTTCCGAAAAACTCATCGCCGACATCGAAAACCTCCTTGGCGAAGAGCGTCTTTCCGTAGTCATATAAATTACTTGACTTCCTAAGCTTTTGGTGCTACATTACTTAGCAATAAGGAGGAGACATGACTAAGAAGGATATCATCCTTAAAGTTTCTGATCAGACTAATTTAAAGCAGATCGATGTCAAGGAAGTGGTGCAGAAGACCTTTGACTGCATCGTGGACTCCCTCGTAAGAGGAGAGAAGATCGAACTGCGTAATTTCGGGGTCTTTAAAATCAAGCAGAGAAAGAGCCGCACAGGAAGAAACCCGCGCACCAATCAGGTAATCCCTGTCCCACCGAGAAAAGTAGTGGTCTTCAAGGCTGGCTTAGAGATGAAGCAGAAGATTAAATAATCCGCAAAACCCAAACTAAATAACTAATGTTCAAGAGAGTCCCGGGGACTAAAGATATTTTGCCAGAGGAAACCCCTTTATGGCAGAAACTGGAAGAGATAAGCCGCGCTGTATTTTCCCTTTATAATTTTAAAGAGATCCGGCCGCCTATGCTTGAAGTTGAGTCTTTGTTCAACCGCTCTTTGGGCGAAAGCGCAGAGATCGTCCAGAAACAGATGTTCGTGATCAAGAACAAGGAGGACGAATACGTCCTGAGGCCGGAAGGGACAGCTTCCATTGTCCGGGCCTACCTTGAGAATAATCTGGATAAGACTGCGGGGTTTTCTAAACTCTATTATATAGGTCCTATGTTCCGTCTGGAGCGGCCGCAAAAAGGGCGCCTGCGTCAGTTCCATCACATCGGTTGCGAAGCCATAGGCTCGCAGGACGCAGATCTGGATGTTGAAGTGATATCGCTTGCGGATTATCTGCTTAAGGCTTACGAGATCAGCGGTTATAAGATCAAGATCAACACCTTAGGCTGCCCCAAAGACAAAACCGAATTAAACTCCGTATTACATAAAGCGCTCAAGGATAAACTCCCTAAACTCTGCGATGATTGCAAGGATAGGTTTAAAAAGAACACGTTAAGGATATTGGATTGCAAGAATGAATCGTGCAAAGAGATCGTCAAAGATTTAAAGATCGGCGACAGCCACATCTGCCCTGAATGCAAAGAGCATTTTGCCAAAGTAAGGAGCGGACTGGACGCATTAAGAGTCTCTTATGAGGTCGTCCCGCTTTTAGTGCGCGGATTAGATTATTATACCGGCACGGTATTTGAGATCACGCATCCGGATTTGGGCAGCCAGGATGCCATCGGCGCAGGCGGAAGGTATAACCATCTGGTAAAAGAGTTAGGCGGCCCGGAGTTGGGGGCAATAGGTTTTGCGTTTGGAGTAGAGAGGTTATTATTAGTCGCCAAGCCTCAATCATCGGCTATCGGCCAGAAGCCGGTTTATCTTATCACTTTGGGAGATGAAGCTAAGAAGGCAGGCTTGAGAATATTATCGCAGCTGCGCCAGTCGGGCATTCCCTGTGATACGGATTACGAAGGAAAATCGTTGAAGGGCGCTATGCGTAAGGCTAATGACTTGGCCGCAAAATATGTTCTAATCTTAGGGGACAATGAGATCAAGAACGGAACAATAATGCTTAAAAATATGGAAAAGAGCGAACAGAAAGAAGTAAGGCTCGCGGATATTACTAAGGAATTGAAATGTTAAGGACTCATACTTGCGGCCAGTTGACTGCTGCGGATGCGGGAAAAGAAGTGGTTTTGTGCGGATGGATTGCCAAACGCCGCGACCACGGCAAGCTTATTTTTATCGACATCCGCGACAGATACGGCCTGACCCAGGTCACATTTATTCCTAAAGATGCCGGTGAGTCTTATAAATTAGCCCAGGATATCCGCTCGGAGTTCGTGATCAGGGTGACCGGCATAGTCAGTAAGCGGCCGGCTAATACCGTAAACGCAAAACTTCCCACCGGAGAGATCGAAGTCTTAGCTAAAGATTTAGAGATCTTAAACGCCAGCCTTACGCCTCCTTTTGAAATTGAGGATGAATCAAATGTGACCGAAGAGGCCCGGCTTAAATATCGTTATCTTGATCTAAGAAGGCAAAAGGTATTTAATAATTTTATCCTGCGTAGTAAAGTCAATAAAACAATCCGTAATTATCTGGATAAACATGATTTTATCGAATGCGAAACACCGATACTCACTAAATCCACTCCCGAGGGCGCGCGCGATTATCTCGTGCCTTCAAGGCTGAATCCCGGGCATTTTTACGCCTTACCGCAGTCGCCGCAGTTATTCAAGCAGATACTCATGGTGGCAGGCATAGAAAGATATTACCAGATCGCCAAGTGTTTCCGCGATGAAGACCTGCGCGCAGACCGCCAGCCGGAATTTACCCAGCTGGACCTGGAGATGTCTTTTATAAACGAAGAAGATATTTACGCGCTCATTGAAGAGCTGATGAAAATAATCCTGAAAGATACTAAGGGGCTGGATATAATGACTCCCTTTCCCCGCATTACTTACGCGTTTGCCCAAGAAAAATACGGAACGGACAAACCCGACCTAAGAAAAGAATCAGGCAACGATTTTGCTTTTTGCTGGGTGGTCGACTTCCCGCTCTTTAAATATAATGATGAAGAGAAACGTTGGGAGAGCGAGCATCATCCTTTTACCGCGCCCGCCGCAGAAGACCTGGAGTCTATGGAAAAACATCCGGAAAAAGTCAAATCGCGTTCTTACGATTTAGTCTTGAACGGCACAGAACTCGGTTCCGGCTCGATCAGGATCCACCAGCAGAAATTACAGGAAAAAATATTCAAGATCATAGGAATAGAAGAAGAGGACGCACGCAGGCGTTTTGGTTTCCTTTTAGAGGCATTCCAGTACGGCGCGCCTCCGCACGGGGGTTTTGCCTTCGGGATGGATAGATTATTAGCGATACTCTCCGGGGAAGAAAGCATCAGAGAAGTGATAGCATTTCCTAAAACGAGCGCCGGGGCCTGTCCTTTGACTGACGCGCCTTCAGAGGTCGATGAAAAACAACTTAATGAATTATTTTTAACCGTTAAGAAAGGGAGGGTAAAGTAATGGAAAGACGTTTCATGGGTTTGTTAGCATTGCTTTCTGTTTTGGTTTTATCGGGTTGTATCGTGAGGACTTATCCTTTGACCAGGGACAGAGTAGACCAGGATATTTCCGGAAACCGCGGATATATTAAGGGCCAGGCGCCTGCCGGAGAAGAAAAAGAACGGGCGACGACACGCAGGACCCAGATAGTAGAGATCGAATTAGGCTCACCGATCAAATTTGAGAAAATGAAGAAAGCCAAAACCGCAAATGCGCCCGCTCCGGTAAGCGAAGACCTTTCTTCTAACGAAGGGAACCGCGGATATATGACGCAAAGCGTTTCCCCTGAAATCGCCTCACCAGAATATCAGAAATATACGGTTCAGAAAGGTGATACTTTACAGAAGATATCCAAGAAATATTTCGGCACGACCAAGAAGTGGAGTAAGATCTACGAAGCGAATAAAGACACGATGTCGGGACCGGACAAGATATACCCGGGTAAAGTCATCAATATCCCTGCCTTACCTGAAACAAAGACCGGCAGCGCTCCTGTTCAGGAGAACCTAAAATAACCTAAATGGAAAAAAGCATAAAGCTTCAAACCCACCGTGAGGCCCAGGCGCTCTGCGGGCCTCACGATGAATTTCTTAAGTTAACGGAGAAAGAGTTTAAAATAAAACTCTTTGTCCGCGGTGACCACCTAAGGTTAAGCGGGACCGCCGTTGCCATTAAGAAGGCGCACGCCTTCATAGAATATATTTTAGAAGCGGTGCGCGCCGGCCAAGCTGAATTAGGGAGGCAGGATTTTCATTACATCCTCGATAATTTCAAAAATCCCAAGAAAGAGAATACCCTGGATATGCCTAAGTGCGATATCACGGTCTCATCTACCGGCAGAAAGATCGGTCCGCGGACCCAGGGCCAACGCGAATATGTCGAAGCGATAAGTAAATACGATATAGTCTTCGGGGTAGGGCCTGCGGGGACCGGGAAGACTTATCTGGCGATGGCTGCGGCAGTAGAGGCATTGAGAAAGCAGGAGGTGCGCAGGATCATCCTTACGCGCCCGGCGATAGAAGCGGGAGAATCATTGGGATTTTTGCCCGGAGATATGATCGCAAAGATTTCGCCTTATTTGAGGCCCCTGTATGACGCTATCTACGATATGTTGGAAGCGGAGAGGATAGAAAAATACCTGGAGACGGGGATTGTGGAAGTCGCTCCGCTGGCTTATATGAGAGGGAGGACGCTTAACGACGCTTTTATCATCCTCGACGAGGCGCAGAACTGCACTGCGGAGCAGATGAAGATGTTCCTGACCCGCCTGGGTTTTGATTCCAAGGCGGTGATCACCGGGGATTTGACCCAGAGTGACCTTCCCGAAGGAAAGCCTATCGGGCTTATGCAGGCGCAGGAGATATTGAAAGAGATCGAGGGGATAAAGTTCATTTATTTTACCGGTCACGATGTGGTGCGCCACGCCCTGGTGCAGAGGATAATCGAGGCTTATGACAAGACTAGCAGCAGATAAAAAGAAAATATTTTTGGCGTTAGCAGGCGCAGGCGTATTGCTCTTGGCCTGGCTGACCGGCACGTCCCTTGCCGCGGCGCTATTTCTTCTGATACTCGCCTTTTATTTAAAATACCGCAGGAATGATTTCCAGAAATTCAGCTTGCTGAATTTTTCCTTCCTTTATGTCTTGATCTTTGTGACTTCTTATTTAATGGTAAAACACGGGATCCCGGTTTATTACATCCCGTTTGCCATCGGCCCGATGCTGGCGATGCTGCTTTTTAACAGTTTAGAACTGTCGCTCTTATTGAATCTTGCCTGCGGGGTTACGGTATCCGCTTTCAGTCCCGATCCTTTCACGGTACTTTTATTATTTTTGATCGGCGGCTCGCTCGCTAGTATATTGGTCAGAGGCGCGCGCAGGCGCACTACGATCATTGCCAGCGGACTGGTTATCGGATGCGCCCAGGTCGTAACGCTTATATTCATCGATCGGTTCTGGCTGGGCGTGCCTTCCCGCTACACAGCGCTCTTTCTAAACGGTTTAGCGTCCGGCGCCATTGTCTTAGCCATACTCCCGGCCTTCGAATATCTTTTCGGAACGGTCACTAATATCAGCCTTTTAGAGCTGGCTGATTTTAATCATCCGCTTTTACAGAGGATGATTCAGGAGGCGCCGGGTACGTATCATCACAGCCTTGTAGTGGGGAATCTTTCCGAGAGCGCTTGCCGCGCCATTGGCTGCAATGCCTTGCTTGCCCGCGTGGGAGCGTATTACCACGATATCGGCAAACTCCATAAACCGGAATATTTCAGCGAGAATCAGGATATCAGCGCAAGCAAGCACGAAAAGCTTTCTCCGACTATGAGCAAGCTCATCATTATGAATCATGTCAAGGAGGGCGCGGAGTTAGCCGCTAAATACAGGCTAAGCCCCGCGCTTGCGGACTTTATTTTGCAGCATCACGGAAACAGCCTGGTATATTATTTCTACCGGCGCGCCCTGGAAGAGCTGGAAGACGATCATGAGGTAAAGGAAGAGGGTTTTCGTTACCCCGGGCCAAAGCCTAACACCAAAGAGACTGCAATCGTCCTTCTGGCGGATTCCGCGGAGGCGGCGACCCGCGCGCTTAAAGACTCTGCTCCGGCCAAGATCGAGGAGATCGTGCACAAGGTCATTAATAATAAGTTCATCGACGGCCAGCTCGACGAGTGTGACCTCACTCTGAAAGATTTAGAAAAGATTTCCGCGGTATTTATCAGGATCTTAGGCGGCATATACCACGCCCGCGTGGGGTATCCGGAAGGACCGATCAGTGAAAATAACCATAAAAAACCTGCAAAAGAAAATTCCCATCTATCCGATAAGGATAAAAAAAGCAATTCTTAAAGTCCTCGCATCAGAGGGCAAGCATTTATCCGGAGATATCAGTGTCTGTTTTGTGAATAATAAGAAAATAAAAGAGCTCAATTCTAAGTTTCATGCCAGGCCCGAGACCACCGATGTCCTGGCGTTTGATTTAAGCAGCGGATTAAAGAAGGAAGGGATTTTGGCTGATATCGTAATTTCAGCCGATAAAGCGGCAGAGAACGCCGGAATATTCGCCACGTCAGTTCAACAGGAATTAGGCCTGTACGCAATTCACGGAGTTTTGCACCTTTTAGGCTACGATGATTCAACCCCCCAAAAAAAGGCGCGCATGCGCTTTAAAGAATGCCAATTCATAAAACTGAAGCCATAGTCCTGAATAAGCGGGATTTCCGGGAGACCTCGTTGATCGTAGATCTCTATAGCCGCGATTTCGGAAAGATCGGCGGGCTCTTAAAAGGAATCCGCACCGAGCCTGGCAAATTTGCCAGTAATTTGGAGACGTTTTCTTTTAATGAAGTCATATTTTATCATAAAAGAGATTCCGGCCTGCATTTGGTGACCCAGTGTGACCTGAAGGACGGCTTTGAGCGGGTCAGGGCAAGTATCGATAAAATTACTGCCGCAAGTTTCATGATGGAGCTGATCAACGCGGTGATGCAGCCGGAGGATAAAAACGAACAGGTCTTTGACCTGGCCCTGAACTGCCTTAATGAGCTCAAGACATCGCCCTTTCCGGAGAAAATACTTACCATCTTTAAAATTAAAATGCTCACCCTTTCGGGTTTCAAGCCCCATTTTGATTCATGTATTTCCTGCGATGAGAGGATATTGGGCCAGGCAAAGTTTAGTTTGTCTCTGGGCGGGCTTTTGTGCGAGCAATGCCAGCGCAGAGATTTGAGCAGCCGGTCGATCTTCCGAGGCACGATTGCTACGATATTGTACATCGAAAGAAGCGATTTTAAAACAGCCCTTAATC
>JAPLLN010000070.1 GCA_026387475.1 Candidatus Omnitrophota bacterium
CTTTATTATATCGAGTCCGGGACGCAGGAATAAATGGTATGCGTTAGAAAGCATTATTTGGGCGCCGCAATCATCCAGCTCTTTAGGGGTAATCCCTTTTACCGTGCCGTGAGTCCCCACCGGCATAAAGACCGGGGTATCGATTGAGCCGTGGGCGGTAGATAATTTACCTAAACGCGCGCGCGAGTTTTTGTCTTTATGAATTAGTTTATACATTAGATTATAAGCATGGCGTCGCCGTAGCTGTAAAAACGGTATTTCTTCTCCACTGCCTCCTGATAGGCTTTCTTGATCAATTTTTCTCCGCCGAAAGCGCAGGTGAGCATAAATAATGTGGTGCGCGGAAGATGAAAATTCGTCAGCAACGAATCCGCGATTTTGAATTTAAATCCGGGGTAGATAAATAGATCCGTCTGCCCGCTCTTGGCCCCGGCAGCATATGACTCCAGCGCGCGTAAAGATGTCGTCCCTACGGCGATGACCCTTGCCTTAGATTTCTTTGCCGCCTTGATCGCTTTAAGTGTCCCCGCCGGGATACTGAAACGCTCCGGCTCCATTTTATGCTTAGTGATATCATCGGCCTTCACCGGCTTAAACGTGCCCAGCCCTACATGAAGGGTCAGATAAACCGGATCGATCCCGGCATTCTTTATTTTATTGAGCAATGTTTTTGTAAAATGCAACCCGGCAGTCGGGGACGCTACTGCTCCTTCTTTCGCAGCGTAAACTGTCTGGTAATCAATGTTATCCGCCTTAGTTGCCTCTCTTTTTATATACGGTGGCAGGGGCATAGCGCCCAAGGCATAAATTTTTTTCAAGTCCGAGGTGTTAAAAGCGACTTCGGACTTAGAAATAACTTCCGCGGTTATCTTTCCCGAACCGAGTTTTATCTTTTCGCCGATTTTTAGCCTCCCGGGTTTAAGCAGGGCTTTAAAAACCCGGCCTTTTATACGGCCCAGAAGAAAGATCTCGGCTTTCCCGCCGGTCTTACGCTTTGCCCTGATGCGGCACGGCATGACCTTGGTGTCATTTAAGACCAAAACATCTTGCGGGAGGAGATATCCGGGGATATCGGAAAAAACCTTATGCTCTATCTTGTTATTTTTGCGGTCAACCACCAAGAGACGGCAATTGTCGCGGCCCCTCAACGGATATTGGGCGATCAATTCTTTAGGCAGAAGGTATTCGAAATCAGAGAGTCTTAACATCTGCCCCGGGATAATAATAATCGAGGATTGCTTCCGCTGTCTGGCCCTCTTTAGCCATAAAATAAGCGCCCCACTGGCATAATCCTACGCCGTGGCCCCAGCCGACACCTTCAAATACGGCGTCAGTCCCCGTGATACTTACGTTAAAATTAGTGCTCTTGATGATATTGGGCCCGACGATATTGCGGAAATCCTTGGCCAAAATCACGTAGTCGGATTTTGTGTTGATGATCTTCAGGTCGGTTATGCGACTTGAGTTATCCCTAGCCATAATGATTATCTTCTTGATGACCCCGGTCCTTTTCCCGGCGTCCACCAGCGCCTGCCTTATGTCTCCGGTAAACAAAACCGCGTGCCAGCTGTAATGCGGCGACTCCTTGCAAAATCTGCAGGGGACACCTTTTAAAGGAGGCATATTTATCTTCCAGAGGCGGGCGGCGTCTTCCGTGTGCCCTCCGCAGGTAGCGTGGAAAAAAGCCGGCATGAGTTCGCCTTTGTAAAATAGGGCTGCGCCCTGCGTATCCTCTACCGCTTTATTCGTGCGCTGGCGCTCCGAAATGCTCCCGCCGTAGACCTGCGAATATATATCATTGGTCATGTCGAAATCTTTGGCAGCATTTTCTTTCATCTGATAGCGGGCGTAACTGCGCGAGACTATGGCCTGGGCCTTGAGCGCTTCCATCGGCCAGTAATGCGAGGCCTCATGATAGAGTATCCCTTTTACGTAATCTTCCAGCCCGATGTAATTGATGACCGACATCGTGTTAGACGGGCTCTTTATGATCTGGATATCGCCGCGGAACGGCCTGGC
This sequence comes from Candidatus Omnitrophota bacterium, assembly GCA_026387475.1. Classification (GTDB taxonomy): domain Bacteria; phylum Omnitrophota; class Gorgyraeia; order Gygaellales; family Profunditerraquicolaceae; genus JAPLLM01. The sequence continues at coordinate 2,020 of JAPLLN010000070.1, forward strand.
GTTGATCTCGATCACATCAGGGTCATTGATATTGATAAAAACCCTGTTAGCCGGAAAATTATTCCCGGCAATGACAATACCCCCCGCATACGCGGTTACGGTAGAATTCAAATCTCTGCCGCGGTATAAAGATTTCTTGTCCTGCGCATCCTTTATTTCATAGCGCCCGCTTATCTTCATCCTGAAAGTCGAGGCGTCATCCAGGACCTGGACCCTGACCGTATCCGTCGGCCAGGCGTAAGAAATAACGGGTAGCAGCAAACAAAAAAATACAAGCAATAGAGATCTTGGGAGTTTCATCTGATTATTTTACCGGTTTCCTGCATTGCTCTATCTCGCCGTAAATACAGCCGCAGTATTTCTGGCAGTATATGCCTTTTGCCTTGGCCTCGTCGTGGGCCTTGCGGAATCCGGGCCGGAAATCTTCGTAATAAAATTCAACTCCGGAGTTCTTAGCGGCTTCTTCTCCGCACTTCTTGATCAACGACTGATCCTGATAGGGACTGACTAAAAGTGTCGTAGTAAAATGAGTGAAACCCTTGACTTTAGCCTCTTTTGCCGTGCGGTTTAAGCGCAACCCCCAGCATATCTCGCATCTTCCGGGATTACTCTCCTTGCCGTTTACGGCCTGAAAGAATTCCTTTGGGTCATATTCCGGAAAGGTAACCCCCAGATTGACAATCTTACTGTAATCCGCTAGCGCCTGTTTTCTGTTCTTGTATTCGCTTAGCGGATGGATATTGGGATTATAAAAGAATGCGGCGACTTCGAACCCTTTACTCCTTAGCTGTTCTAACGGAAATATTTCACACGGCGCGCAGCAGGTATGTAAAAGCAGTTTCATGCTAAAACAACTCTTCTTGTTTCTCGTATTTCAATCCGAAGTGTTCGAAGGCGAGTTTTGTGGCAGTCCTCCCCCGCGAAGTGCGCCTTAAATATCCGGCGTTCAAGAGAAACGGCTCGACCGCATCCTCGATAGTATCGACTTCTTCGTTAAGGCTTGCTGCCAGCGTCTCTACTCCTACCGGCCCGCCTTTATATGAATCAATTATGAGCTTCAAGACCTTGCGGTCCAAATCGTCTAATCCTGCTTTGTCAATCCCCAAGTCATCCAGCGATTTCTGCGCCACCGCCAGATTAATCTTATTTATTTTAGCCACCTGCGCGTAATCGCGCACGCGCTTTAAGAGACGGTTTGCGATTCGCGGAGTTCCCCGCGCTCGGCGGGCGATCTCTTCTGCGGCGATATCCTCGATCTCTATGCCTAACACCTTTGCCGAATGCTTTATGATCTTCGCCAGCTCTTCTATTTTATAGAAATCCAGATTGTAAAATATCCCGAATCTGCCGCGTAAGGGTGCTGCCAGTAATCCGGTGCGCGTAGTAGCCCCGACCAAGGTAAAGGGTTTTAAATTGAATTTTATGGTCTTAGCGTAAGGCCCTTTATCAATGACAAAATCGATCTGAAAACTCTCCATTGCCGGATACAAGAACTCTTCCACCACCTTAGATAAACGGTGTATCTCGTCAATAAAAAGAATATCCCCTTGCTCAAGGTTAGTGAGGATCCCGATCAGGTCTCCTGCCCTTTCGATCGCCGGGCCGGAGGTTGCGGTTATCTTGGCGCCCATTTCATGGGCGATGATGTGCGATAAAGAAGTCTTGCCTAAACCGGGAGGTCCGCTTAATAAAACGTGCTCCATCGGCTCTTTTCTCTGCTTAGCCGCCTGGATAGAGATCTTCAGGTTATCCACGATATCCTTATGCCCGACGAACTCAACTAATTTCTTCGGCCGTAAAGATATATTGAGTACTACATCCTCATCCGGGACCTGCGTCTGGTTAACTAGCGGGCTGCTCCCCTTGATCAGCGGCTCTCTCGTCTCTTCGCTCATAGGGTATGATATTCTCCTTATTCCTTAAGATCTCTATATCCTCAA
>JAPLLN010000074.1 GCA_026387475.1 Candidatus Omnitrophota bacterium
AAATCACCGATTTTTAACATTAAGGTTATTGTATACGGAAGTTAAGGGTAAGTCAACAAGGAGTGGCGGGAAGGCTTTCAGGCGTAATACTTAAGGGCGCTCTCCAGGGTCTGGTCAAGCTCAACAGCGTGCTCTTTAGGCAGCCCTTTAAAACATACACCCACACGATAATCATTATCTTCCGAGGGGACACAGGAGCGCACCTCCCCCATTACTTCAACGGGCTCGGAAAAACTCACCGTCCCCTGGTCATCCATCTTGAACATAAATAATTTCATCAATAAGGTGGACCACGGAGGGAGGTTATGTTTACTTAAGAAAGATATGCCGCCCTTACTTACATCGAGGGTACTGGTCTCAATCTCTCCCTCGCCAAGTTGGGTGCGCAAAACAGGAGGACTGTTAACTTTATAAAATGCGGTAAAGTTTACATTTAGACGCTGGTATCTGCGCCTGTCATTACCAAGCCCTGCGTAAAACATACCGTCACCTCCAACAAAAAAGCCACAGTCTGCGGTTTAGGCCGCACTTACCGTGGCTTTCTGTTTCTAATAAATTATAACTTAAATTCTGCATAATTTCAAGGCGGTTTTTCAAATATTAATTATAAAGAAAACGCTTTCCCGAAACCCCTGTTTTGGCCTTGATTTTTGCTCCCTATGTTACATACTTGATTAAACGTTTACTCAATCTTCACAAGGAGGTTGGAAGGATAGCGGAAGCTATCAGGCCTATCACCTACAAAGATCCCCGAAGCGATTCGGGGTTTTTTGTTTCTACCTGCTCTTCCCCCTCACGGGTATCCCCTGCGCCCTTAGCTGGTCGGTTTTTTCTTTCGAACATTTCATACAGAGGAATACCGGTTTCGAATCGCTTTTGTCGTAACCTGCGGTCTTGATCAGCCTCCAGAGATGGGAGACCGCCCCGCATTGGTCGCACTTTCCTTCTTTAATATGCCAGACCTCTACCGCGGCAGAGGTAAAAATGAACCTGTCCACCCAGAAAAATATGGCGCCTCCGATAAGATTAGCTATCACCGTAGCCCAAATGCCTGTCCCCATTTTCCGCACCACCAGCCACAATATCGGAGTACTTAACTGCCACCTGAATAAATACAGCAGAAACCTTTTCATCAAAACATTCCTTTCTTATTTATAGTAAGCGCAACCCTTAAAGGGGAGATTGGGATAGAGGTCCCGGATAGGAACGCAGGCAAACTCTTTTCCTGAAACTGTCTTATGCATCCCTATCCTGTTTTCATAAACGTCGCAATAATATTTACCTCCCCCGTCCTTTCTTAGATTAAGGCAGGGGTCATTATCCTTCATCCCGCAGCAGGCACCGCACCTCTTACAGCGCGCCTCGTATTCTTTCTGTTCTTTCTCCTGCTTTTTTAAATACTCGGGCTTATCCATTATTTAGTAATTTTCCGCCAGGACCTCAAAATGCGCCTGCGGATGTTTACACGCCGGGCACTCTTTAGGCGCGTCCGTCCCCTCGATCACATAGCCGCAATTAATGCAGTGCCATTTTACCGGGGATTTTTTCTTAAAGACCTCTCCGGAGCTAAGATTATTTATCAGCTTACGGTAGCGCGCTTCGTGGAACCTCTCCACCTTAGCCACTTGCTCGAACGTCCGCGCGACTTCAGCCAAGCCTTCGTCACGAGCTACTTTGGCAAAATCCTGATAAAGCGCGGTCCACTCCATATTCTCCCCCGCTGCCGCGGCTTCCAGATTGCTCAAAGTATCCTGTATCTTTCCGGCAGGATAAACAGCGGTAATCTCCGCATCCCCGCCTTCAAGATGTTTAAAGAATGCCTTGGCGTGCTCCTTCTCATTTTCCGCAGTCTCAATAAAAATATTGGCGATCTGCTCGTAGCCTTCTTTGCGCGCAACCGAGGCAAAATAAGTATACCTGTTCCTTGCCTGCGATTCCCCGGCAAAAGCTGCCAATAAATTCTTCTCGGTTTTAGTTCCCTTTACCGACTTACTCATTATCGCCTCCTGAATGTTTATGCTTACTTAGCCTGCCTATCTTTTCCTGAAGAAAACCCATCGGGCATATTACGCACCAGCCCCTGTGTTTAGTGAATACGCCTATGATAATCGAAATAATAGTTGTGAGAACGCACATCCCCACAAAAACAGCTCCGATGATGATCAAATTACCGCCGGATTTTATTATGCGCAGGACCAGAAAACCCATCAACGATACCAATACCAGCCAGCGAAACCAGGCCTTGACGAATACCTTCGGCAGGGCCTTATTAAGGCTTAACCTCGGCATGACAATATCAAGAAAGGCGCCTCTGGGGCATAGGTTCCAGCACCAATATCTTCCTGCGAAAACCGATAGCGCCAGAAAAAATGCTATCATCGCCACCACGAGATATCCTATCAACGGATAAAAGAGCCCGCCTACGACAATTACAGGCAGCAGCCAGACCATAAACCACTGCGATTTTTTTATCATTCTAGAACCCTGCTTATTTTAGGTAAGCCTTGATGATCTTTTGTTCTTTGGACGGGCGGTCGGATTGGTCAGTGGCGCAATTCTCGATCTTCTCCACCACATCGTAACCCGAAACAACTTTTCCGAATATAGTGTGATGCATATTCAGCCACGGCGTTGACGCAGTGGTGATAAAGAACTGGCTCCCGTTGGTATTCGGCCCGGCATTAGCCATAGCGAGAATTCCGGGTGAATCAAATTCTGCTTTAGGGCTCACTTCATCCGCAAAAGGCTTTCCCCAAATCGATTCGCCGCCTGTGCCTGTCCCTGTCGGGTCTCCTCCCTGGAGCATAAAACCTTTGATCACGCGGTGAAAGATCAAGCCGTTGTAATATCCTTTTTCTACCAACTTGGTAAAATTCTCGCATGTTTTTGGTGCCACATCCGGCATTAATTTTATTTCGATTATCCCCTGATTGGTCTCTAAAACCACTGTCTTGACATCCATAGCAAAAACTCCTTTTGTGGAAAGATTAATAAATAACGCGCATAATAAAACGGCTAGGATATTTTTCATTTTATAATATTTTAAGCAGGTTGAGGCCGGTTACAGGGTCAACGGACTTGGTCGCCTTTACACCCTTTAATTCAAAGACAACCGCTTCCACGACCAGGAAGACTTTGGACTTGCCGCGCACGCACCCGGTAAGCACCTTCTGTTTCTTGCCCATGCTGGAATGTATGTGTATCTGCGGCCCGGTTTTATTGGTGAAAATCGTGCCTATGCCCATCACTTCCCAGCCGTCCTTAAAATTCATTTTGTTCGGTTCAGGAGGTATTACGGGTTTCTTGGGGCCGGTGACCAGGTCGCCTTTTTTTAAGGCGCCGATAAAGATCATGGTCGCTGCTTTAAGTTTTTCTTTCCTGGCAAAGGCGGATATCTTCTCCATCAAGATATCGTCGTCTGCGAATTTAAGCAGGAATACCCTTCCCAAGCTTCCTTTGGTATATTGCATTGCTTACTTTCCTTTACATCTGCGGCGCTCAAGCCAGCGGTTAAGCAACTGCCAGCAGAAAGCCAGGGTAATAAGAATAATGGCGAGGCTGCGCAGGTTCCTTACGGTTTCGACCTTCTTTTTACCCTGCTCAACTTTATTCTCAAGGAACTTATCAAGGTCGGGGATACTATTTCTCTGGGCATCAAACTCTGCGGTAAGCTTCAATACCCGGGGCAATTTCTCTGTTGCGCGTATCTTGGCAAGTTCTTCATCCAGGCCCTTAACGCCCGCGATATTTAAAGCAACCTGAAGCTTGTCATAGAAATAAACCTCTACCCCGTAACGCAGCATAGCCCTCACCGCAAATAGGTTAGCAAAGAGCATGCACGCCAGAAGAAACAGCATGATCAGAAATTTAATTATCCGTCTTTTCGATAAATTCATATTAGCGGTAATTGCAAAAACTAAGCGGCAGGGAAAAATCCAACCCCCTTAAATGCGCGATGACTGACTGCAATTCATCTTTTTTCGCGGAGCTTACCTTGATCTTCTCCCCTTCTATCTGCGCCTGCACCTTCAGGCCCAGGCCTTTGATTATTCCGGTAAGCTCTTTAGCCTTTTCTTTATCTATCCCCATGCAGATCTCCGCTATCTGGCGAAGATAACCTTCAAACGCCTTTTCAGGAGTATTGAATTTCAGGGACTTAAGCGCGACACCCCTCTTTGCCAGGCGCGTTGCCAGCATATCGGTGAGCGCGCGCAGCTTAAAATCATCGTCGGCAATTAAGGTAATCTTTTTTTCTTTGCGGTCAAAGGCAAGCGAGGCCTTACTCCCCTTGAAATCATACCTCTGCGCCAATTCCTTGCAGGCCTGATTCACCGCATTATCTACTTCCTGCAGATCGACTTCGGAAACTATATCAAACGAAAAATTAGCCATTCCTATTTCTCCTAAAACGCCGCTCTAATTGTGCAACATCTCCTTCCAATAATCAAAATACTCCCCCTCTGAAACTTTACTGTCTTTGTTTTTATCCATATTCTGAAAGTATTCTTTGAATGTGACGCTGGCCTGCTGCATAGTGACCTTACCGGTCTTATTCGCATCAGCCCCGGCAAACATCCCGGTCTTATCCGCTTTCAGCTCATTCGCATCAAGGATACCGTTCTTGTTTTTATCCAGCTCGCTGAACTTCTTACCCTCATATGCCTGCATCTCTTCGGAAGTCAGGAATCCGTTCTTATCGGTATCCATCGTCCGGAACTCCTGCTTCATCGTCTGCATATCCGCCTGCTGGGCAAACACATTAGCAAGGCCGATCAACCCGAAACACAGAAATAAAACCGCCAGCTTAAGTTTCATAATATCCTCCTTGTGAATAAAGCTATTCTACCCCCATCACCCCCATTGTCAACTCTAAAATATCCATTAGCGTTTGGCTTGACTGCTGTTTCGAGGGACGTGGAGGCAAGGAGCGGGCACGATTCCCGCATCCGGCTCCTGATTATAGAAAACGGACTTATACACGGTCCGGATGCGGGAGAGCGACGCAGCCGACTCGAGCGCAGGCGCGCCACGCTGGGGCGCGCCAAGCGTTCCCGAGAAACACAGGCAAGCCAGACGCAACCCGCAGGCAGGACCCGTAAAACCCTCGCACGGGCACAGAGCGCCGCGACCGGCCGCGACCAACAAAAAAGGCGCTTGAGCCAACCTCCCCCCAAGCGCCCGAATATCACTAATTCTATTTTAAAACCTAGTGCCTATCCAAAGCAATACAGAGATAAACAAAAACACACAAAACACCCCGCCCATCATATACGCCAGCACCATCCCTCTACCTCCTAACCCATCTAAGTAAAAAGACGTTCCAGAAGGAACGTCTTCGTCTGCGCTTCTTCTATTTATACAAGTAATAAAACGCTACTCTTGGTAACTCGCTTATTTACAGCAGCTCTCGCTTTTCTTGCACGCCCTCTTGATAACAGCTCCAATGACAAAGCAAGCAATAGCCAAAAAGATCATTGTATTATCCGGCACCGTCGTCACATCAAACGCCGCCGCCAAAAGCATCAATATCCCCAATGCCCACAATATCGCCCTAACTTTTTGTACCATGCTACCTCCTTTGTTAACTAGCCATATTATACTAGCAAACATGAGCAGAATCCAACAAAAATCCCAAGCCTTTTAAAGCTTGGATTCTAGATTAGGCAAACTTCCTACCTTACCTCAGGTACAGTTTACCAATTATCTCCGAAACTGTCTGATTATTTGCACTTTATTTGTTTAATTTATTTATAAGTGATTTTTCTCATAATTACAGGTGCAGGAGTTATATCTTCGCAACATTCACACAAAAAAGTTAAAACACCTTTAAAAACTTCACCCTTAAAAGACAGCTTTAACATCCCTGTGCCATAACTATGGATATTTTTGTTTTCTGGCTCATATCGGAAATTCAAAATTCTACTTCCAGTTATTTGCCCATCAAGCCTGCTTTTGAATGGCACTTCGTTACTAATTATATAGCCCCATATTTTAGAACCACATTGTTTAAGTTCCACTTTTCTAATATCAGCGGCTTCATCGGGAATATTTGGGTGAGATGTCTCCATCTTTATTAATTCGTAATTTCCCGCAATTAACGGACAGACATTGAATAACCTTCTTTTAATCTCTGGAATAATGCATTCTTTAAATATCCAAATCAAAAATACCGCAAAAAGCGAAGCTCCTGTACCTAATATAAAATTAACCATGTTCGTCACCTCTTATTTTATCAACTAATATGTACTCCAAAAATCCTTTTTCGACCAAACAAAGCACCCCATATCTCATAGAAAGTGCCTTATAATTTGCTACAATTTAACCTCATTTAACTTCTACTTTTATATTATTTTACGCTCTCTATTTGCCTTGTCAACCCAATACACACCCCTGAAACGGCCTGCCGCGGCGCGATTTGAGCGGATAAAACAAAAAAAGCGCCCATAAATACGTCGTGACAGAAAGACTCTTAGTATACAGTTCATCTGGTAATGATACGGTTTCAGGAAGAAGGCTCAAACTCAACGGAAGCATCAAGGAGCAAAAGAGAAAATAGAAACAATACTAATACTTGGTATCTACATAATACCCATATCTTCCGCCACAAGGATACCCATTTTTATCCTTATGTGGGCGAAGATTACCATTATATGTACTTTTGCTAAATTTCTTCCCGCAAAAACTGCACTGATAAATGTATCGTAGTGAAGTTTTACTGTAAGCACCACCACCTCTTCTCACTCTTAAAACATGCGCTGGCTTATCCGGGTCAAACAAATACGGATTTTCAGGCTTCTCTCCAGCCTTAGATAATTCTATAGGAAACCGTGGTTCAAATCTTTCATTAGTATTTTCGATAGACTCGATTCTTTCTGAAACAAAACATCTTATGCCGGGCTCATTTTCTCCACCTGTCCGATTATAAACATATAAATATTCTCGCTCTACCCCGTCCTTACGTTGAAGATATTTAAGCGAGTAAGGTTCAACTGTTCTATCTGATCCTTTATAGCGCATTTTTAAAAGCGTCTGTGTACGCCCCGCATCCATAATCGGCACTCTCAACTCGGGTCCAAAATATACAAACTGTGCATATCCATTATCTGGATAAACTCCAAAGAGAATATCCAAATCCGAAAGAAAAATAGTGATTGCTTCTTCCACTCCCAACACAAGTTGCCTAGCACGGATGAGTGTTTTATCCCAATATTCTCTAAAATAAACAAATGATGTCTTATATAAGATATTTTTTAGCACATACGGATTCCTGCCAAAAATAGTTTTTTGAATAAAGGCCCTTACCACTTCTTGCTTATTTAAGTTTCCTCCCAAGAGTTTGATTGAATAAGCGTAATCAAATAGATCCGGAGTATGCTGTCTTTGAAGAAGGCATTTTAGTTTAGTGGCAATAATTTCCTCCAGTTTCATACAGCGTATTTCACACGCAACATCACTAGCATCGGAATATGGATGAATCAACTTGACTTTTTGTATTGGTAGCAAGACTTTATCAAAACGAGTTATATCCATTGAAATTTTAATTTTGAAATGTTCAGCATTACCATAAAAGTCTTTAAAATATACTCTTACTTCATAAACCCGTAAGTCCGTTATTGGTGCCTCAGTAGCAGTAAATTTTTCTTCAATCCTATTATTTTCTTTTACAAAAGATACCTGTGTTCTTTCTTGAATTAAATCGCAAATTCTATTGATTTCGTTAAGAAGCTCAATTTGACCTATATCTCCAGCAATACCAAAGTCCAAGTCTAGCGAGAAACGGGTATGCTCAAAATAACCCTTACGCAAGGCATTACCGCCCTTTAAAAATATTGTTTCTTTCAAATTACTGAGACTAAAAATCCCATATATTAACCATCCGAAAACATAATCTCTCTCTACGTTGGCAGGATGAATCTCAAATTCCTTTGATTTCTCCTCTATTTCCGTTTTACTAATCATGATTTCACCTGCTAATAAAAAACCTATACTGATTGTTTTGCTTTGGTTCTTTTATTAATAAGATAGGTAACAAATTTCTTACCGAGCTCCATTCGCATTGCCGTTCTCGCCAATCCAACATGTGTAAAAAATACGCCTCTTGTATTTCTATTCCTCGTAGCAGATGGGAGATGGAGGCCTCGCTCAATCTTCTGTTTTGTTTCTTCGACCAACACTTTTTCTCTTTCTTGGACTTTCGTCCATTGCTTTTTCACAATTTCTTCCAGCTGTTTTACATTTGTTACATCAAAATTACGTAAATCCTCCAATAGATCAGCGTAATCTTCATAATCGCCCTTATTTTCCTTAGGTAACAAGTTCTCCAGAATATTCTTGAGTGTCTCTGTGTTTAATGGTTCAACTTTTGAGATGCTCCCTATTTCCCTAATGTAATCTTTTCTCTCGGTTAATACTCTGTCAAATTCAAGATCAACCAACTCTAAAAGGGCTGCAACACGATTTATTGATCTTCGCAAAGGAACAGGAACATCGTTAATTTTCTTATACTGTAAATTATGTGATACTGTTGCCCATATATGTTGAGAGGCTGTTCTTACTTGAACTTCCGCTATTAAACCATTTAATCCTCTTAATGTAGGCAAATTCAGCCAATCCTTAGGTGGTCTTACTAGATAATGTATCGAACCATATCCAAACTGATTATCTGCGAGACGTTGCCGAGTATCCTCTTTCTCTAGAACATCGAAGTTTCTTTCAATAATATCACAAACCTTAACTGAATCTTTATTTGAAATAAGAACTACACGTAGACCAACCAGATCAGTTATTTCTCCTAATTTCTGAGGAGTAATATTAAGTCGTTCGCATTTATCACGTATAGAAGCCAATTCCTTCAACCTAGACTCAATAGGCACTACAGTCATAACCCCTGGTTGAGCGAGAAGCTCATTTAATTGCTTTACAATCTCAAAACGAAACTTATCGTACAATATCTTTTTGTCTTGATACTCTCTTTCCAATTTCTCCAGACATTGATTTAAGTCTTCCATTAATACACCCCCTAAACTAAACAAGCACCCATCTTCTAGGGTGCCTTGTAATTTGATAATATCCCGACTCCATTTTCGCTTCCTTTAGTTACCATTATTCTACGCTTTCCAAATTCATTGTCAACCCAAAACATATCCAAAGAGCGGACTGGCGAGACGCGATCAGTTGACACAAATCGGTTTTACGGGAGACGCCGGTGAAGCCTCGAGGAGCATATAGCGACGAGAGGCAAACCGGCGGCAGGACCCGTAAAACCCTCGTAAGGGTAATAAAGCGCCGCGACCGGCCGCGACCAACAAAAAAGTCACCTGCGGGAATTCCCGTAAGGTCCCCCGCTTCTTAGAACGTATCACAATTTGTGATACCTTACCATTCGTTTGAGGTGACATTTTGGAACCTCAAACGCAGTCAAACCTAGCTCGAATATTATGCGCCTGCCGGAGTTTGAGGCTTTTTTAGTGAACTTGAAACCCTATCGCCTGGGTCTGTTTTGGCGGCTCGAGAAGCTGCTTTAGCGCCTGGAACACTATAACAAACTGCTTATCATATCTTTTCTCCATCTCTTCGATCTTCCGTCTCAAATCAGCATTAGTGATAAGCAGCCTCCTTATCTGGACAAAAGCCCTCATAATTTGAATATTGACCCGGATTGCCGTATCGCTGTTTAACACACTTGAGAGCATAGCAACTCCTTGCTCCGTAAATGCATACGGAAGATACTTGGAATATTTTCCTTTTTCTAAGGCGCCAAATTGGCACCTTAGAAGCTCCTGATATTCTTTCTTTGTCAACTGAATCATAAAATCAGATGGGAACCTTTTAATGTTCCTTCTGACTTGGCGTGTTAGATGTTTAGTTTGGACATGGTAAAGCTTAGCCAAATCACCATCTAACATAACTTTCTTGCCTCTCACCTCAAAGATCTTTGCTGCAATTATCTCTACTGAAGCCACATTAGCCATTCCATCCCCCTTTCTACTACAATAGACGAAGCACCCCTCCAAATCTAACGCAAAAAAATAGGCGCTGTTTCCAGCGCCTCTCCTTTAGACTATAAGATAGAAATCAGCTACAAATACACCTACCGGCAACACCTCCGCTCCACTCAACAATTGCGCCGCCGTGATAATTGTTACCCAGGCAGACCCTGTTGCAGGCAGCCATACAATCGGTGACATTCTGAGGGTGAGACACAACTCCAGTGCATCCGGGGTGTGCGGCATTAAGGTTTGCCCAGGGGACATCAAAATACATTCCGGCCCCTTTAACCCCGTTAACCATAAATGTGCCGTTAACCGCAGTTGAGCCGTTAAGCGTGCTGTCTCCGGCTACGGTCAACCTGCTATTTCCTATGGGGCTGGCCGTACCGATATTTACGCTCCCCTGCACGATCAAGCTGTTATCGGGAGGGACTGTCCCCTGATATCCCGAACCCACGGCAATTTTATTTGCGTGCATCTCGACATAACTGCCGTAAGGCGAAGGATAATACGTAGTAAAGGTTATCTCTTCTGTATTTTGAGAGAAAGCGGAAGACATAAAACAAAACACACAAAATAAAAAGCACATCGATATCCTGGCCATCGGCTTTTCTCCTTTAAATAAATCCTAAACGCCTTTGCGCACTTTTTGTATAAATGAATCGAACGGCTCTATGAAGAAATCCGAGCCGCCGTCGGGCGTCGGGACGACCTTGATGCCGTATTCTTTGTTCTTCCCGTCCAGGCTGACTATCCACTTTTCCGCGAACTCCGAAACCTTCCCGCCCCCTAAGCTGTTGATGTAGACGACTATCTGCGAGATTACAACCGGCTCAACACCTTCAGACAAGCGTATATTATTCAAAATGTCTTTCTGGAGGAGCGGGCTACAGATACTCTTATTAAAGTTAGGGTTGGGGTCCGCCATAACGATCGAACCCTTGTTTATACCCATAGCCTTACCCTCTACCGTCTTCCCGCTATTAAGCACGTTCGTCTCCGCATGGAGAGAAACTCCCGAGAAAGCAAGCCAAACAAAGACCAATATCAGGTTTTTAGTCATAGCCCTACCTTTATTGCTCTAGCGGTACACCGGAGGTTGTCTTCCGCGGCGTTTGTACAAGTACTTGCTGTCATCGTCCTTCTTCTGTTGGTCCGCGGCGCTTACCTGCCCCTTATCCGCGCTGTTATCCGTTGATTTATCATCGGAGGCCTGGGCATTGGAATCATCTTTACCGGTATTGACCTGCTCATTCGCAATGACCTCTTCCGTCCCGGCATCCACAACATCTCCATGCGCCTGGACTTGAGGCTCCGTAGCGACCACAGAACTGCTTTGCGATTCATCCTGCGAGAAAGCCTTAGGCAGAACCACCCATAAAAACAAACCTGCTATGCACGTTGCCGAAGCAAAGATTATTTTATTGAATTTCATTAGTACCCTCCACCCCCACCGCCACCGCCGCCACCGGAACTCTGCTGTGCCGGTTTTACCTCATCATCGCCTGCCTGCCCGTTATTCGCGCTGTTATCCGTTATACTATTATCAGAGACCTGCGCGTTGGAATCACCGGTTTGATTCTGGGTATCAGCATTGACATCTGCCTGCTCGTTATCCGGCGGCATCTGCAACCTTGCAGAATTCTGCTGCGCGTAATCCTGCGCAAAAGCCTTAAGCATAAAAACGCATAAAAATAAACCTGTGATAAACACACCGACTGCAAGAACCGTCTTACAATTTCTCATAGTTGCCTCCTGTGGATGTATTTTAGTATTAAGTAGGCCGGCGGTCAAGGGATAAATAAAGCGGGCTTCCTGGATGAACGGGAGACGCCGGTGAAGCCTCGAGGAGCATATAGCGACGAGAGGCAAACCGGCGGCAGGACCCGTTCAATAAAAAGCCCGCTGACTTAATCTCTTAAATCAGCGGGCAATTTAAAGGAGCACCGACCTACTCTCAGTCGCTCCCGCCGAAGAACCTGGCTGGTCGCTCCTTTAGGAGGGGGCAAGCCCCCTCCTAACGCTCAAAGCAAATCTATATCAACACGTCGCTGTTCTCCCCCAATCGTGGGGGAAATTTTCCCCCACACCCCTTTTGTGATAGTAGGTCGAATATGCTTTAAAATTCGCCGCTAGAAACAAAAACGCCTGCTACCTATTTCTAGATAGCAGGCGAATTTTAAAGGAGCACCGACCTACTCTCACATAGCCTTACGACTACACTACCATCGGCCCTGAGGGGCTTAACTGCCGTATTCGGAATGGGAACGGGTGTTTCCCCCTCGGTAAAGGCACTCCAAAGTCTAACAACTTAAGCATACATTAGGAAGAAAACTACTTTAGTAACCAGAGCCAAGATTCTCCTCTACTTCCAACTCTTTTGCGAAGAAGGAAGCTCGGGAATTTTTCCTGCTCTCGCAGAAAAAATAAGGCCAAGCCGATCGGCTGATTAGTGCGCATTAGCTCAAATCCTTACGGATCTTACACTTTGCGTCTATCGAGGTCGTGGTCTACGACCAGCCTATTGGGATATCAATTCTTGGGGTGGGCTTAGCACTTAGATGCTTTCAGCGCTTATCCACTCCGAACATAGCTACCCGGCCTTTGCCCTTGGCAGGACAACCGGAACACCAGAGGTTCGTTTCTCTAGGTCCTCTCGTACTGAAGAGAACTCCCCTTCAAATATCCTACGCCCACATCAGATAGAGACCGAACTGTCTCACGACGTTCTGAACCCAGCTCGCGTACCCTTTTAACCGGCGAACAGCCGGACCCTTGGTTTTAACCGGCGAACAGCCGGACCCTTGGGACCTTATACAGCCCCAGGATAGGATGAGCCGACATCGAGGTGCCAAACCGGGCTGTCGATGTGAACTCTCGAGCCCGATAAGCCTGTTATCCCCAGAGTACCTATTATCCGTTGAGCGATGGCGATTCCACGTTCAACCACCGGATCACTAGCCCCTACTTTCGTACCTGTTCGTCCTGTCGGACTCACAGTCAAGCTGGCTTATGCGCTTACGCTCCACGGGCGATTGCCGACCGCCCTGAGCCAACCTTGGGGCCCCTTCGTTACGCTTTAGAAGGGAACCGCCCCAGTCAAACTGCCCGCCTGTCACTGTCCCTCCGCCGGATTCACGGCTGGTGGTTAGAAACTTAAAGCAATAAGGGTGGTATTTCAGATTGCGGCTCTGCCCTAGCTAGCGCCAGGGCTTCAAAGCCTCCCACCTATGCTACACATATTGATCCAAATCCCAATAGCAGGCTGCAGTAAAGGTTCTGGGGTCTTTTCGTCTTGATGCGGGTAGACGGCATCTTCACCGCCACTACAATTTCGCCGAGTCTCTCGTTGAGACAGCGCTCAGGTTGTTAGACCATTCGTGCGCGTGGGAACTTACCCCACAAGGAATTTCGCTACCTTAGGACCGTTATAGTTACGGCCGCCGTTTACTGGGGCTTCGGTTCTGAGCTTCGCAAATCTTGCGATCCGCTAACAAATCCCCTTAACCTTCCAGCACCGGGCAGGTATCACACCCTATACTTCCTCTTTCGAGTTTGCAGAGTGCTGTGTTTTTGCTAAACAGTCACCCGATCCACTTTACTGTGACCTTGAAAGCCTTGCGACTCCAAGGTACCTCTTATTGCTAACTTACGAGGCTAGATTGCCGAGTTCCTTAACGAGAGTTATCTCGAGCACCTTACCATATTCTGGTGGTCTACCTGTGTCGGATTACGGTACGGGCGACTAAGCAACTCCTTTCTGCACTTTTCTTGGCAGTGTGGTTGTATTTCACTTCCCCCTCGGAAACCTCAGGGTCCCCTCAACTCCTTACGGAGCCAAGAACGCAGACATCCAAAACTGCGCAGAACTAAACCTCCTGCGTCATGCAGAAAGTGATAACGCTACTTAGCCGGTGTCCGAATATTAACGGACTGTCCATCGCTTACGCCATACGGCCTCAGCTTAGGGCCGACTAACCCTGGGCGGATTAACCTTCCCCAGGAATCCTTAGACTTTCGGTGTGCCTGTTTCTCGCAGGCATTTTCGCTACTTATACCGACATAATCCCTTGTCTATTGTCCACCGCTCCTTTAGGTACGGCTTCAACCAAATAGACAATGCTCCCCTACCACGTTATCATCTTGCGACAATAACATCCGCAGCTTCGGTAATAGGCTTGAGCCCCGTTCATTTTAGGCGCGAAATCACTCGACCAGTGAGCTGTTACGCACTCTTTAAATGATGGCTGCCTCTGAGCCAACATCCTGGTTGTTATAGTGAGTTCACATCCTTTACCACTTAGCCTATCCTTAGGGACCTTAGCTGACGGTCTGGGCTGAATCCCTTTAGACAATGAAGCTTAGCCCACATTGTCTTACTGCCGAGGTAAAATTAGTTGTATTCGGAGTTTGGTTGGGCTCAGCATCCTAGTATGGACCTGTAGCCCATTCAGCACTCTACCCCAACTAATCAATTTACTCGACGCTATCCCTAGAAATATTTCGGGGAGAACCAGCAATTTCTGAGTTTGTTTAGTCTTTCGCTCCAACCCACAGCTCATCCCACAGTTTTTCAACACTGACGGGTTCGCACCTCCACTCTCCTTTCGGAGAGCTTCGCGCTGGCCATGGGTAGATCACTCAGCTTCGGGTCTACTATACGATACTGAATCGCCCTATTAGGACTCGCTTTCGCTACGCCTTCCTGCGCCGTTTCACGTCACAGTTAAGCTCGCATCGCACAGTAACTCGTCGGTCCATTATGCAAAAGGTACGCGGTCAGGCATTCTCTGGCCGAAGCCAAAGCATAGCCCTCCCACCGCTTGTAAGTCAATGATTTTAGGTTCTATTTCACTCCCCTCACCGGGGTTCTTTTCAACTTTCCCTCACGGTACTTGTGCACTATCGGTTTAGGTGTAGTTTTTAGTCTTAGACCGTGGTCGGCCTAGATTCCCACAGGATTTCCCGTGTCCCGTGGTACTTGGGATACCTCTAGGGTGTTTCGAGATTTAATATACGAGGCTTTCACTCACTATGGCATATCTTTCCAGATATTTCTACTATCTCTACACAATCCCACATTAAGGTCCCGCAACCCCGTTTAACCTTGCGGAAAAACGGTTTAGACTCTTCCCTCTTCGCTCGCCGCTACTAGGGGAATCTCGGTGATTTCTCTTCCTCAGGGTACTTAGATGTTTCAATTCGCCTGGTATCGCTTCCCCGCGCCTATTGTATTCGGCGTGTGGATAATGCAGTATAACCTGCACTGGGTTGCCCCATTCGGAAGTCCTCGGATCAAAGCCAGTTTGCGGCTACCCGAGGCATATCGGTGCTTACCCCGT
>JAPLLN010000111.1 GCA_026387475.1 Candidatus Omnitrophota bacterium
TATTCGGCGCGCCCAATAATTTGCTTACGGCCTGCGCGTAAGGTTTTTTCTCTCCCGCTACCCAACAAGAGCCGATTTTTTCCGCACACGCAGCCACGAGTATGTTTTGAGTGGCAGCGCAGCCGTCTTCCAGATAATATTTTGTCTCTTCGCAAAAAACCGCGATACAAGCCGCAGAACCTGAAATAAATCTCCCGTTTTCAGCCAACTCCGCCAGTTTTCTCAAAGTAACCTTATCAGTCACAATAACAAACTTCCAAGGCTGTACATTCCGGGCAGTAGCGGCAAACCTCCCGGCATCGACCAGCTTCTCCAATATATCATTAGGAATTGCTTTATCTTTAAAAACCCTAACGCTCCTCCTGGTCTTAATCGCCTCAAATGTATCCATTTACGCTATCACCTTCTTGATCTCTTCGGGAGTAAGCTTGGGTTTAAAATCTTTCCCGATACAGACGAGTATAGTCTTTGCCTTGACTATCGTCTGGTTATTCTGATTTTTAATCTCGGCGTCAAACTCAATGCGCGCGCCTCCTGTACGGCTCACCCAGGTATTTACTTCCAGCGTATCCCCGTAGCGCGCAGGAAACTTATAATCGATCTCAAGCCTAGCGACCACAAACATCGTCCCGCCCTCGGCAAGGTCTTTTATAGAAAAACCCTTAGAGGCGAAATATTCCGTGCGCGCCTCCTCCAGGTATTTCAAATAATTAGCGTAATAGACGACCCCGCCGCAATCTGTATCGTAATAGTAGATTTTCTTTTTCATTTCTTAAAACACACCAGCGCTTTATTATTATCGCTTGTTGATATTACCACCTTAGCCGGGCACCCCGCTGCGCAGGCAGTGCCGTATATATGATTGATGTCTACACCCTGCGCTGCCAGCACTTCGGTAATATTCTTAAGCGCGCCGGGTTTATTCTCGATCTCAAGGACCACTACCTCGTTCTCCTTTATAGATTTATACCCCGATTTCTTCAATGCGTCAAGTGCGCGTTGCGCGTCATCCGCCAAAAAAGTTATCTTAGCCTCTTTGCCTAAGGTGTAACCGGAGAGTGCCTCAAGGTTAATGCCATGCTCGCTCAATGTTTTTGAGATATCCGCCAAGAGCCCGATCTTATTCACGACAGTCACCGCGATCTCCTTGCCTGATTTAGCCGTCTTTATCATTTTAGCCTCCTTTTCACGATCCCGCTTCCAATACCTTTAGAAACGCCTTGACTATTTGAGTGTTAAATTGCGTCCCGGAGTTCTTCTTCAATTCCCCGATCGCAGTCTCGCTGCTTAAGGCCGGACGGTAAGCGCGGGAAGAAGTCATGGCGTCATAGGCATCGGCCACGGAGACGATCTGCGCGAAGATACTGATAATATCCCCTTTTAATCCGTCGGGGTAACCCAGGCCGTCGTAGCGCTCGTGATGCGAGCGCACGATTGAAAGCATCTCTTCGTCAAACAAGACCGGCCTCAAAGCATTTTCTCCGACTATGGGGTGTTCCCGGATTATCTTCATTTCCGCATCCGAGAGTTTTTCCTGTTTATTCAAAAGGCTTTCTTCAACCACCAGCTTTCCTATATCATGCAGCTCGGCGGCCCGCCTGATCGATTCAGCCTTATCCTGCGAAAAACCCATCTGGAGAGAGATCTCTTTGGCGAAATCGGCGACGCGCTGCGAGTGGCCTTTGGTATAAGGGTCTTTTGCTTCCAGTATGCGCACCAGCGACTGGACTACGCGGTAAAAATAATCCTGGAGCTTCTCTCTTGAATCCGACAGGCTGGAAGCCATCTTATTAAAAGAATCGGCCAGCTCACTCACTTCATCATGGCCGGTGACCTCGACTTTGAATCCCAGGTCATCTCTGGCGACATGCCGGGTCCCCTCGACCAGTTTATGGATACGCTTGGTTATCTTGGAAGAGATCAAAAAACCCAGGCCCACTGACAGGAATAAACCTAATAATAAAACCAGTAGGGCGCGATTACGCACTCCCCACTGAGTCGAATAAACATCCTTAGCCGACATATCCACCCCTAATACCGCAACCACGGTATTATTCCCGTCGCGGATAGGCGCGTATCCTGAAAGCGTCGAGCCCCACTCATCGGTCATGATCGTCTTATCCGCCGAGGCTGACGAATACCCGCGCATCATTTCAGGAAAACGCGAGGCATTATACAGATCCCCGGGGAAGGCCGTAGTGGCTTTCTTCTTCGGGTTGATCTTTACCGGATTAAGGTCCACGACAAATTGCCAGATACCCGGCTTGGAGGTCTTGGCCAGCGTATAGATATAAAGCAGCGAGGGATTAGCGGCTCGGATTCGCTCTAATTGCTGCGCGGCTATTTTATAAGAAGCGGAATTTACTCCGTCCCGGTTAAGCGGGATACTCTTGATAACATCCCCGTCAACGCTTAAGGCTGCGGTCTGGGCGATGACTTTCAATCTCTCTCTTATCTGGGCAAACTGCGATTTAAGGCTGTAATCGTAGATAAGAAAATTGCTTAGACCCATCACGAAAAAAAGCGAAAAGATCAACGCGAGGGTGACCTTAGTGCGAAAACTGCTGAAAAACTGGGATATTTTCTTCATTGGCTATATTATAGCAAAAATTCTAAAAAGTAAGCAGAAATCTTACCCCGCACGCCGCCGCCTCCCCCTCCTGTTTATCGGCAAGAGGGTGCTGCACAAACTGCAGATTAGGGGTGATATAAAAATACTCCTTAACGCGCAGCGAATAGTACAGCTCATACATGATCTCCGAGCGGGCGAGGTCCGGGCCGTTGGCTTCAAGGTAATCATCGCCGAATAAAGACTGGGCAACACCCAGGCCCAGACAATCATACTTGCGCCCCGGTATGGGCTCGGTGATCTGCCCTCCGGCTGACCAGAAAGTCTCCACGTCTTTTACCTTCGGGTCACCCAGGCCGTAACGGGCAAAAATGGTCAAGCGGTCGGTAATCTCCTGATCAAAGCTCAAGGCAAAACTGTAATCGTTCCGGCGCACTCCGTCCGCATTGATAAAATCATATTTTTCCCGGTCAGAACAAAAAATGAACCGGTAATTCCCCTGTCTCCCGCTCCATTTGGGAGAAAAGTCAAACTCTCCGAGAAAGATCTGATTTCTAAAAGCGTTGCTAAAGCCTATTTTGGAAGGATAGTAATCGCCGGTCGCGGCCCCGGCCTGAAAATTTACCAATTCATTGGGCTTAAAACTTACAAAGACACCCATGTTCTTAGTCGGCAACGGCAAGACCGGATTATTCACCAGCGCTGCGCTGGAAAACTGCGTATCCGCGGAACCTGCCACGACATTGCCGTCAAACCAATTGGATAGATCGGTTTTCCCCGCGGCAAGAAACAATCTTTCGTTAAAAAGATTTTGCGTAAGGTAGCAAACCGGAATATAGGGGCTGAAGTTTTCGGTAGAATTATAATTAAACCAGGAGAAGGTCGGGAGAAACTTGTCTATCCCCTTATTTTTATCCACTTCCAGTTCCGTGTATAAACGGGCGCCCTCCCAGAGCCGTTGGCTCATTTCCAGATTCCAATACCAGAGCCCGCGTGACTTGCCTTCGTTTTGGGAACTGTTAAGGATGAGGTTTTGTGTATAATTCAGGAGAAAGGCGTATTCAAATCCGTACTTCTGGGCCAGTGTCTCGCGGTTTACCCGGAGCTTGGCTATGTCTAAAGGTTGAGGCGCTGACCAGGATAAAGATATTAATAAGAATAATGCAGAGAGGAAAAGCGGAAATGTTTTCTTAAAAAATGACATGTTGGTAAAATAGAGCTATCTGCTGACAAGATAGTATGCTACGGCAGAGATTACTGCTGAACAGGGTATGGTGATTATCCAGGCCCAGACAATGTTCCCCGCTACCCCCCAACGCACCGCGCTGATGCGCCTTACCGAACCTATACCCATGATCGCTCCGGTAATGGTATGCGTGGTGCTAACCGGTATACCCATAAAAGACGATACAAACAAAGTAATGGCCGCGCCGAACTCCGCGCAAAAACCATCCACGGGTTTAAGCTTAGCCACTTTCTGGCCCATAGTCTTTACAATGCGCCATCCTCCGAACATGGTGCCGAGTGAAATTGCGAGATAGCAGGCAAAGACCACCCAATTAGGCACATAAAACTTCCCGCCCAGTAGACCGGCGCTAAAAAGCAGGCTGGCGATAATACCCATGGTCTTCTGCGCGTCATTACCGCCGTGCCCCATACTGTAAAATGCGGCTGACAATAACTGGCCCTTCCTGAAAATATGGTCTACCTTAATGGGCGAGCTATTCCTGAATATCCAGTAAACCAGTATGCCTATACCCAGGCCCAGCAATAATCCGACGGCAGGCGAAATAAAAATAAATGAGACTGTCTTGGAGATCCCCTGCCAGACCAGGGCCCTCGGCCCTGACTTGACTAGTGCTGCGCCGATCATCCCCCCGATAAGCGCGTGCGATGAACTGGTAGGGAGGCCAAAATACCACGTAATAACGTTCCAGGCGCACGCCCCCATGAGCGTGCCGAAAATTATCTTCTGGTCAATGATGGCTATATCGATTATCCCCTTACCTATAGTATTAGCGACATGCAGGCCGAAAATGAAAAAGGCGAGCAGATTAAATACCGCCGCCCAGATGACCGCGTATTTGGGCGAAAGCACGCGGGTAGATACGACAGTAGCGATGGAGTTGGCTGAATCATGGAAACCGTTGAGAAAATCGAAGAATAGAGCGAGGGCGATTAAAAATATTATTGAAAGTGTCATAAAATACTAAGCCTGCTTAACAAGAATCGAATCTATTACGTGGGCTACGTCTTCGCAGATATCCAGGACAGTCTCCGCGTCCTGATAGATCTCTTTTAATTTGATTACCTTGATCGGGTCTTTCTCGGTATCAAACAGCTCGGCGAGCACCTCATCTCTCATAGAATCGCCGACGTTCTCCAACCGGTTTATCTCAACGCACGCCTCGCAGACAGCGCTGCGCGACTTGGTATTACGCATCCCTTTGACCGCGCGCTCAACCGCCTGAACCGATTCCTGGATGACATTAGCAAAATTCATCAAGTTCTTATCGCCGCCCTTAAGCTTATAGATCAGCATCCGGCTGATGATAGTATTGATCATATCGATGACATCATCCAGCTCCGTAGTCAGATCGTAGATATCTTCGCGGTCGAAAGGAGTGATGAAAGTCTTATTTAGCTGGTCGATGATCGAGTGCGCCACTTCATCTCCTTGATGTTCGATATTACGCATCTTGTTCAAGGCCGCCTCATCCACCGCGCTTTTAGCGGCTAATTCTTTGAAATAATCCGCAGCGTCAACGGCAAAGCCGGCCTGCTTCTCGAACATATTGAAAAAATCGAAATTCTGGGGGAGGAATTTGTGAAACATCGTATGCTCCTTTTTTTAGAAAACCGGGGATTATTGCAATTTGATTGGACTTTTTTGATTATAACCGAACAGGGGGAAAAGGCAAGCGAATTTTCGTTTATTCGTACCTTAATGCTTCGATGGGATCTAATTTAGAGGCCTTTTGCGCCGGCCATAGTCCGAAAATAACTCCCACGACAAGAGAGAACACCGTAGCGAGTATTACGGAAAACCCGGAGACCTTTACCGACCAGCCGACGAGTATGTTTATAAGCGCCGCCGAACCGCTCCCTAAAAGTACTCCCGCGATCCCGCCTAAGAATGACATCAATACCGATTCGATCAGGAACTGGACCATAATATCCTTATTCGTTGCACCTATAGCCTTGCGCAGGCCTATTTCGCGAGTCCTCTCCGTCACCGAAACCAGCATTATGTTCATAATGCCTATACCACCTACGAGAAGCGAAATCGCAGCGATTGACCCGAGCAATAAAGACATCGTTTTAGTAGTCGCTTCGAGGGTCTTTTTGATATCCGCCATATTCCGGATCTGAAAAGAATCTTCTTCGTCCTTATTCAGATGGTGGAGCTTTACGACCAGTTTAAAAAGCTCATCCTGCGCCGCATCCAATAATTCCGGGCTCTTGATCTCCAGGAAGATCGCATCTATATACTGCTTGCCGAATACCCTGTACATCGCAGTGGTAACAGGTACGACTACGACATCATCCTGGTCATGAAAGGCATTCGCGCCTTTCTCCGGTAATATGCCTATTACCTTGAAATTGATCAGATTGATCTTAAGCGTCTCGCCCAGGGGATCGGTATCGCCGAAAAGTTCCCTGGCGACAGTCATGCCGATGACCGCTACCTTATCCCTCGTCTTGACTTCCTGTTCGGTAAAGAACCTCCCGGAAACCGGGACTGCTGCGCGCATCTGCGCATAATCTGCCCCATCACCCTCCACCTGGGTATTCCAGTTCTTATTCCCGTATACCAGCTGTCCGCGTCCGGATACCGTAGGACAGATACGCGCCACCATATCAGTGAGCTTTGACATGGCAGAGACATCCGTAAAGGTAAAACGGGTGACCGCCCCGGCCTCCATGGCTATACCACGGGTCTTTGCGGAACCGGGCCTTACTAAAAGAAGGTTTGACCCTAATGAAGCCAGCTGCTGCTCGATAGATTCTTTGGCTCCGGCTCCCAAGGCAAGCATGGCGATCACAGCGCCCACGCCTATGAGGATACCCAAGATCGAAAGCAGAGAACGCATTTTATGCGAAAGCATAGCGGAGATCGCCTGGCGGCCGTAATCTAAAAATTTCGTCCCGCCCGTCATCCCGTGTTTTCCCGCAAGCGAAGAGCTGATAAGATTCTCTTCCAAAGCCACTACTTCCGAAAGCTTCCTCGCTTCTTCCTTATTATCATCGGCGATTATCTTGCCGTCATGCATTTTGATAACGCGCCTGGTATGTTGCGCCACTTCATTTTCGTGGGTGACGATGATTACCGTCTTTCCCTTGCGGTTTAATTCCTTTAAGAGGGACATTATATCTTCTTTGCTTTTTGAATCGAGATTTCCCGTAGGTTCGTCAGCCATCAGGATAAGGGGTTCATTCACCAATGCGCGCGCGATCGCCACGCGCTGCTGCTGGCCTCCGGAGAGCTCGTTCGGCCGGTGGTTCATCCTTGCGCCGAGCCCTACTCCTTCTATTTCTTTCTTGGCCCTCTCTTTGAGATGCCTTTTCCCGGCGTAAATAAGGGGGAGCTCCGCATTCTCCAGAGCAGTCATCCTCGGCAAAAGGTGGAATTGCTGGAAGACAAAACCGATAAACCTGTTTCTTAAGACCGCTGAATCTCTTTCCCCAAGCCTTGTAATATCTTTGCCCGCCAGTAAATATGCACCTGAATCCGGACTATCAAGCAAGCCTAAAATATGCATCAGGGTGGATTTACCCGATCCCGAAGGCCCCATAATAGCAACGAATTCCCCGGCATTTATTTTTAAAGACACGCCGTCCAGGGCCTTTACTTCGGTATCGCCCATCTGGTAAGTCTTATATACGTTCTTTAACTCTATCATTTCTTGGGGGCCTGTCCTTTTTTATTGCCGAACGGATTAAAAGGATTGTTCCCCCCGCTGCTTTTGGCAGCCGATACTTTTCTCGGCTTATCAATTATTTTATCGCCAGCGCTGATACCGGAAACTATCTCCGTGGATTTATCATCGGACATCCCCAACAGGACCACCCTCTTTTCGGGCTCTCCCCCGCCGCGGCTTACCAGGACATAATCCTCGTTCTTCTCCCTGCGCACCGCTTCCAGCGGAATGATCAGCATATTATCATTTCCTTTTACGAGGAAATTAACGGTCGCATTCATACCGGAGCGGAAAAAATCAGGGAGCTCTTTGCAGATCAGATCGGCTTTATAAATGGTCACATTGTTGACCGTCTCGGATTCATAATATATATGGTCGACAGTCGCGCTGATCTTGGTATCCGGATAAGCGTCGAGTATCACCGTAGCAATCTGGTTAAGTTTAATCTTACCGATATCGGTCTCATCTATCTGGGCGCGGACGATCAGATGATCAGACAAAACTATCACCGCATCAACGGCAGTTACCGTCTGTCCCGGCTGTGTCGTAGCTACAATGACCTCTCCGTCGATAGGAGCAAGCAACGCTATCGGCTTATACGCTGTCTGCCAGTATTTGACCTGATCTTCACCTTGGCCCTGCGCAGCATCCAATAGCGCCGCCCTTTCGGTCGAGCTCATCCATGCGAGGACCTGGCCCTTTGACACATGCTCTCCCTCTTTTACCAGGATACTCTCGATGCGCCCGCCTACGGGAGGTTTCAGCTCCAGGCGGTTTTTAGGCAAGACCGTCCCGGTAGTCGATATGGTGACCTGGATAGAGCCGACTGTCGGGCTTATCTCGGTCAAAACCTCTTCAGCCTTCTCCCTCCCCCTGAATTTTAAAACCAGAAATACGCTAAGCGCCAAAATAACGCACAGAATTATAATTATCTTTTTCTTATTCATATTCTAATTGTTCTCCTTTCGCCTGGATCCAGTTCGCCTCGGCAAGCAGGGACCCAGCCAAGGCATTCAAATAATCCTGTTTGGACTGCACAAGATTATCCTCGATTATGGTCCAGTTATCGAATGTAACGAACCCCGTGGAATATTGCAGCTGGGCTATCTTTGAACGCTCGGTGTTCGCCTGTAATAATTTTTCCTTTACCTTGACATTATCAGTAGCATTCTGCAATGCTTCCCATGTCTGCTGAAGCTTTAAGATGATACTGTCGCGCGTGCTTCTTTCGTTCTCTTTAAGTTGGTTTAAAGTCGCTCTCGCCTGCGCAACCTGCGAAGTCCTCAATCCGCCTTCAAAGACCGGCATGGATAAAGTAAGCCCCAGGTCATACTCATCACCTCTAGGCGGCCAATGGCTGCCGCCTTTATTGATCCCTCCCTGTCCGTTTAAAGCAGGAGAAAAACTCGCAAAAGCTGCCTTAAGGTTGAACTCTGCCGCGTTCTTCTGGGCGATCAGCTGAAGCAAAGACGGATTCTTGCTGGCTATTGCCTGAAGGTCAGGCTTACCATCAACCGCTACCGTTACTACAAAATCACCTTTTGCTTCAAGGGGGGCCATATTCGCCCGCCCCATTTCTTTGACCATCTCTCTTCGCGCAACGATAAGATCCCTCCCGGCCTGTGAGATACCGTATTTTGCCTGCGCAAGGTTCGCTTCTGCCGTAAGAAGAGCCCCTTTGTGTTCGAGGCCGGAATAATAACGGAGACTGATCAATTCATAGTTCTGCCTTCTGATATCAAAAATATCCTTGGTTATCTTAAGCGCCTCCTGCGCCTTTAGAAGGTCGATAAAAGCCGAGCGCAGCCTGAACCTGACCGTCGCGGAAGTAAATTTAAAACTTTGTTTGGAAGCCGTGATATTTTCCGATGCCGCCTTTACGCCGCTCATCGTCTTGCCGGCGTCAAAGATCAGCTGGGTGCCCGTTAATCCGTATTGGTAGGAATCCGCCGTAGAACTACCCGTAGTTCCGGCGGTCTTAGCCGTTGATGCGCTAAGGCTGGAATCTATCTGGGGATAAAGCGCGCTTGCGGTAACACCCTTCGCAGCCTGCGATTGCTTGATCACCTCAAGCGCTGCGATCAAATCCGGATGGTTTTTGGCTGCCTCTTTAACGCAGTCCATCCAGCTAAGGACCTCCTCCGCTTTTAGGCCTGCAGGCAGAAACACCAAGAAAATATAGATTATAATAATCGAACGGATCACTTTCATCGGATTAAACCGACTCTCCCTTGATCTTAGTCAGCATCTTTGTCGCCTGCTCCAGAAACTGCGTGAACTGCTCGGCGGGGATGAGGCCTATCGGGCCTCCCGCGTGCTTGGCAAAGACAAAGAGCTTATCTCCAGACTTGATACGGTAAAGCTTCCTCACCCCCGAGGGGATGACTACCTGGCCGCGCCCGCCTACGGTGACCGCGCCGAACATTTTGGGAATAGGAAAGTTTTTCATTGAGCCTCCATTGGTTAAAGTATGAAATGTATGAATAATATGATAAATCAAATTTAGCGCTTTGTCAAGAAAATTTGACTAAAAATCAGATGGTTTTAGCGTAGATATAGATCGGCAGGACCTTATGCAGGATGAACTTGAAATATGATCTTTTACCGGCGTAGAGCAGGATAAACCCCTGTTTTTCGAAGAATTTAGAGGCCCCTTCGGACATCGTTGCCAGGCTTACTCCCCTGATCCCCTCGTTTTTTAAATAATCCAGGTAGGCGGCGATCAGGCCTGTCCCGATGTCGCGGGAACGAAAATCCTTATCAATATTAATATGGAAAGTGGCGGGATAATCTTTTAGCGTAACCGGAAGCCTGAACTCGCCCTTTAAAAGACTGGAGAATATCGCGCAGATAAAACGCAGGTTTTTTATTTTAAAGAAGACCCCGCCGGTTATGGCTCTCCAAATCAAACCCGGGTAGATCTTATCAGAAGAGATCTTTTCCGCCAGGGCCCTATCTTTAGCTCCGACAAGGCAACCTACGACTTTGGAATCGACTTCAGCCACAAAACAGGATTGCGGCTCGTAATCCGTAAAATACAGCGTGAGGGCGTCACTGATGATATCCTTACCCTCGAAGAACAAAGAAGCCGGTTCCCCTAAAAGGACGGTATTAAAGAAGATCTCTCTTACCCTCTCCCTATCCCC
Source organism: Candidatus Omnitrophota bacterium (assembly GCA_026387475.1). GTDB lineage: Bacteria > Omnitrophota > Gorgyraeia > Gygaellales > Profunditerraquicolaceae > JAPLLM01. Next base: position 10,638 of record JAPLLN010000111.1, read on the forward strand.
GGGCTCAAACTTTCTTACGTTCATGATGCTCGCGTTTTGCATCCGCCCTCTTCTTCATTATTCTTTTAGTGACAAAATAAACCAGGTAATAGAAAAACACCGCGCAGAGGGCACCCAGAATAAGGCTTCCTACGAATAAAGGCAGGTAGCGGCTTCGGATACTCGCAAAACTTATATTTTTAAAATCCGACCAGGTCAGGGGATCGTATTTACCCCAGAAAACGATCCTTCCTATGTCGTAGGCCGTCCAGGTAATGATCGGGACTGTCGGAGGAAGCGATATATTAGTCCCGGCTAAGACCGCGATCTTGTTGACCCGGCGAATGGTAGCGATGGCGATAAGAAAAAGAATGGTATGAAAGCCGTAGACCGGAAGAATACCTATAAATACCCCGATCGCAATCCCCAGCGCTATCTCATGCGGGGTATTGTTCATACGCAGGATCTTAACGATGAACTTCTTCAGCTTCCACTTCATATGCTTACTTATCCTGTCCGACGGAACGCTTGCTCATCACTAAAGCGTAAGGGATACCTCCCAGCCCCTTGATCTTGACCGGCAGGCGCAGGCTGTCGGCGCTGATCCAGATCTCGAACTTTGCGGGGGTGCTGGTAAAATGATACGCCTTAAATCTTCCCGCGGGCACGCTTATATCCTCAATAGAGGATAATCTTACCTTAAATTCCTGGGGGAGTCTTATCTCGGCTGACCAGCCGATCTTCAGATCTTTTTCTGAACGCAGAGAGAACGGGATAAGTATGGCGTTATGTATGGGGCCGCCGGAGTTAAATTTATATTCCTGGACCTGTTTTCCGTTTTTAAACTTGGTAATAAATAACTTATGCTCGCCTTGCCTGTAATCCTCTGTAAGGTATTCTTTCCCGAACCAATCTGAAATATCCCGCTCCACCCACACCGGAAGCCCGGATTTTGGGTCGCTGTAAATCTTCTCCGCATCCTTAAAACCGGCGACTTGTGTTTCAAATATAGTAAGGTTTAAAATCCTGCCGCGGAACTCGATCTGGCCGTAATCCCGGTAAACTGAATTACCTACGGGAGAAATAGCGTATTCAATAGTCTCAAGCGCGGGTCTCTGCGCCCATGCCGGCGTAATCAATACGCAGAATAGAATTCCCAGAGATAAATAGTAATTCTTCATTTCTTATGTCTACGATGCTTAAAGAATTCAGCCGCAACCGGCAGAGCTGAAATGATGACTATTATAAAGATCACCGTTGAGAAATTATTCTTGACTAATTCGAGGTTGCCGAAATAAAACCCCGCAAAAACAAACAATACGACCCAGAGTATGCCTCCGGTGACGTTATAAACAAGGAATTTATAATAATTCATCTTCCCGATTCCGGCAACAAAAGGCGCGAAGGTGCGGATCACCGGGATGAATCTCGCCAAGATTATAGTCTTGCCGCCGTGCTTCTCATAGAATTTATGGGTCTTCTCTATATGCTCTTTTTTGATAAAATGATGCGCGCCCTTAAGCAGGATCTTTTCTCCGAAGAACTTTCCGATGGCGTAATTGATTGTGTCGCCGATTATGGCGGCGCTGATAAGTACCAGGAGGATCCAGTTAAGGCTGAATGCGCTTTTGGCGCAGAAAGCGCCCAGGACAAAAAGAAGAGAATCTCCGGGCAAAAAGGGCGTAACCACCAACCCGGTTTCGGCAAAAATGATCGAAAAAAACAGCAGATAGGACCAGCTCCCGAAAGCCTTGATTATAAAATCAAGGTGCTGATCCAGATGGAAGACAAAATCAAATATAGAACCGATAAGACACACGGGCATTAACCTTTCTTAATATGCTCGAACCTGTCAGAAGCCAGAAATTTGTGGTAGAAATTAAATATCGGCCTGTTGAGCCTGCCGCAAGGCCGGGCATAAACGTACAAAGGCAGGAAATCAAATCCCAGGCGGCGCTTGATCTCATAGCTTGATTGGCCGATCTCGTAGACAGACATTTTATTAACAATACACCACTCCAAAAGCGCTTTAAACCTCAAATAGTAAAAATTATATTCATAGGCCAGGGAATAATCAAAACCCAGGTAATGGTCAATAAAATGGCTTCCTTTGATCAGACACTGCGCGAAGGCGACTAGCCTCCCTTCCTGCCTCCAAAGA
>JAPLLN010000022.1 GCA_026387475.1 Candidatus Omnitrophota bacterium
CTACTTTTACCCGACTCGCTTAAGTCGAGCCCTTTTCACCCCCAATTTTCTATTTCCTATAAGTTTGAAAATTGGCCCTGAGCGCAGCGAAGGGCCTTCGTGCTATTTCCTTCTGTTTTTCATCACCCTACGGATATCCAGGTCCGTCTCGCGCTTCCTGACATCTTCGCGCTTATCGTAGAGTTTCTTGCCTTTACAGAGCGCAAGCTCTACTTTGGCAAATCCGCGGTCATTAAAGTATATCTTCAAAGGGACCAAAGTCAAGCCCTTCTGAGTGAGCTTACCGTTGAGCTTATCTATCTGATTTTTATGTAAGAGCAGGCGCCTTACGCGGGCGGACTCTACATTCAAGTAACTTGCCTGTTCATAAGGAGTTATGTTCGTGTTATACAAAAAAACCTGGCCCTTTTCGATGCGGGCAAAGCTGTCATTCAGGACCGCCCTCCCCTCCCGGAGAGACTTCACCTCACTCCCCTTCAATTCAATGCCGCACTCCACCGATTCCAATACTTCAAAGTCCCGGAATGCCTTGCGGTTAGTAGCGGCGGTTTTACTCATTTTAACATGATAAATGCGAAATATAAACTTAAAAGCACGGGGAGAGTTATGATGCTTAAAATATGTCCGAAGAAGGTCCCCTGGCTTATTAACAGGTCTTCTTTTTTATAGCTGCGCACGATGACCGAGAGGTTTGCCGCCGGAGGCATGGCCAACTGGATAAAAATAAGCAGGCTTACTAAAAACGGCATTCTCGCTTTCCACACAAAAAGAAAGCCTATCGCCGGCAATATCAAAAGTTTTGCCAGGCACATCAAGGACATGGCTTTTATATCGACATGTTTGAGCTCTACCTTTGCCAGGGAGCCGCCTACCACCAGCATCGCCAGCGGCAAAGTGCAATCGCCCAGCCACTTCAGGGGCTGATAAACCAGATCCGGGATAAACTTATTCAACTTGAAGAATATAAGAAAGAAGCTTAGTAAGACCGCGAGAACGGGAGCGCTGAACAGACTGAACCAGTCAAACTTTTTTCCTTTTAAAAAGGTCAAAAGGTAGATCCCGACGGAGAACATGATCAGATTAAAACCGAGAAGGAATAAAAACAGGTAAATAAACATAACCTTCAGCTCGCCCACCGGCAATAACGCGGCCAGTAACGGCAGTGGTAGATACCCTGAATTCTGAAATCCCACCAGGCTGGCAAACTGCATCTTATGTTGCTCGCCTTTGATGAATAGGGATAAAATAAAACCGACCGATAACCCCAAAACTGTGACTGCCATACTGATCAAAGGGAAGATCCACCAGTTCGGGAAAATGCTAAAACTAAAATCCCTCACCAGTTGGGTAAAGATCATGATGGGTAAGGTTATATCCAGGGTAAGCCGGCTTAAATTATCCAGACCGCATTCGCCGAGGATATTTTTTTTGACTAAAATAAACCCCACCGCGCCCAGGATCAATATCTGGGCTACTGCAGCGCCTACGACTTGAAAAGATTCGATAAACATATCCCTCCTAATGGTTTAAGATAAATATTATATCAACAAAAACCATTAACCGCAAATCTTTTATAATTGACATAAAACTGCGGCTGGTTTATACTACCTTAATATGCGGGGGTGGCGGAATGGCAGACGCGCTGGTCTCAGAAGCCAGTGTCGCAAGACATGAGGGTTCAACTCCCTCCTCCCGCACCAGTTTTTAAAAGCAGGTCTTCATTTAAGGAAACGAATGATATGGAAAAAGACAAACGGAAATTAAACCGAAAAGGGTTTTCAATGGTAGAGATGATGTTCGGGGCTTCCATTCTCCTGGTAGCTATCCTGGCGGTCCTCTATTCTTTTATCAGCCTTATGTCCCTGAATGAATCAAGCAAGAACCTCACCACGGCCGTTAATGACGCGCAGTATGCGTTGGAGCAGATAAAATCGCAGAGTTTCAATAATATCCCTGCTTTTATTTCAAGCTACAGCCCTACTCAATTCGCCAATCTAAGCAACGAGAACATTACTTTCCCCGGGCCAGTTTATACTTCGACCTTAGATACGATAACCGTTCAAATTACCTGGAATGAGAGAAATGCGACTAAAACCTTTTCAACGACGACCCGCTTTGCGCAATAGGACGGCGGGTTTTACTATTATTGAAGTGCTGTTTGTTGCCCTTGCCTTAGGGGCTGTCACAGCCGCATTCTTTTACGCCATGAGCGCCGGACAAATTTCTTTTAATCTAAGCTCTTCGAAAATAAAGCTGCAGGCCCAAGTGAGGAATTTAACCGCCTGGATTACGAAAGACGCGCATCAGGCAGTAAGCTGGGATATAGCCAATAATAACCCCGGGCCCGGATATATCAAGCTAAGGCAGGTCACGGGTTGGGATTCACAGAATAACAGTTTCTTATGGAGCGATTATTACATAGAGTACACGTATGATGCCGATTTAAGTACGATAACCCGCAGGACAAGCGATTTAAGCAATAATACTCTGATGACGTGGACTTTTGATAATATAACCGCAGCTCCCTTCTTTACCGTTAATTCTTCCGGTTCCCCGGTTGCGCTCAATGCGAATGACCTGCTTACCAGCAAGAAACTGATTATTACGATAACCGGGCAAAATCAAGTGATAGGCTTTCAACCTGTAGTTTATAGCCTGACTGAAGAAGTCCAAATTAGAAATGGTTAAAAATAAAAAAGGCATAGTCTTGATATTTTCTCTTTTGGCGACACTGGGCCTAAGCGTCCTGCTTGTGGCTTTGTATCTTAGCGGCATAAGCGAGAATCAGCAGGCTAAACTTTACGCAAATTCCACGCGCGCCTTTTGGCTGGCTGAAGCGGGTATCGCTACCGTAAAAGCTAATACCGGGCTTAATTCCGCAAGCGGCACCCTCGGAGACGCTAATTGTTCCTACGATGTCCCTGCGCCTGTTACCGTGCCGGGTTCAACCAATTATTGGGTTATTACTTCTACGGGTACGGTGAATTTGCCGAACGGAACGAGCGTAAACAGAACGCTATCCGCCACGGTAAAAACCGGGAGCGCCGATCCGCTTAAGTTTCCTTACGCCATAGACACTACTACGGACCTAGTCATAAAAGGTAATGTTACCGTAAACGGGACCGCGAAAGAAGAAGACAACACTATCAACTTCGATAATATGTTCGGGGTCTCCAAGGCCGTCATGAAAACAGGGGCTAGCCATCTTTACACCGATACTAATTTTAATACGCCTATCGATGGCATAACTTGGGTCGACGTTGCTTCAGGGAATACCTTGAATATAAGCGGGAATCTCGGAGGGAGTGGTATATTGGTCATTAACGGAAACTCGCATTTTTCCGGCACAGTGGATTTTAACGGGATAATTTATGTCATAGGCGCATTGACCATGACCGGGACCGTAACCACCAACGGAAGCGTAGTTGCCGAGAGCTCCGCAACCGCGGATACGACGTTAAAAGGCACTGTTAACATAAATTTTGATTTTGAGCAGATCCAGGGCGCTTTGACTAACGTCCAGTTTCTAAGTAAACAGATCGTCGCTTGGAGAGAAGTTTAATTTCTACGGCGGATTTATTTATGAGTAGTCTGCTGGATGTTGATGTAATCGTCGAAATCCATCCCCTTGCCTAATTCCTGCTTGACTACCCGGATGCGGTCCGGAACGTACGGGTGGGTTTTAAAATACGAGCGTGGCTGCAAAGGCTGCCTGCGGTTTATCTGCTGAAGCTTAGTCAGAAAATTTATCATGCCGTGCGGGTCATACCCGGCAAGTTTCGCATAACGGGTGCCTAATTGATCGGCGAGGAGTTCGTCTTCGCGGCTGTACCCCATAAGGATCTCGGTGAAAGCGAGGTCCGCGGCGTCGCCCGCCTGGGCGGTTTGAGCAGTAGCGGCACTAAGCAAGCGCAACACAGAATACATCTGCTCTGCCTGGAGCCTTTTAATGGAGTGCCGGGCGACAATATGCCCGACTTCGTGCCCGATTACCCCTGCCAGTTCGTTATCGTCGGAGACTTTATCGATCAAGCCCTTAAATACATATACGTATCCTCCGGGAAGCGAGACGGCATTGACCTCATCATCCTCCAGTACGTAAAAATGATAGCGGATCTCTTTCCTGTCGCAGACCGCGACGATCTTTTTGCCGATATCTTCGACGCGCTTCTGCATTAAAGGGTCTTGCGCATATTTATACTCCTGCTCTACCTGGTTAGCGATAGCTGCGCCCATCGCTACCTCTTTATCCGTCGAGTAATAATACATCTCTTCCTCCCCGGTGACGATGTTGTACTCGGTGGAGCAACCGCTTAATAAAACGCAAAGTGTGGAGCTAAAAGCGCAGAACAAAAATGCAAAGATCTTTACATCGAGTTTCTTAAGCATCTGATAGAGTTTTCTCACCGGCAAGCCCACCACATTATAAAAACAGCCTTCGATGCGGCGGATAAAAAACGCGCCTTTCCCCTGGATATCGAACCCTCCCGCCTTATCCATCGGATCGACTTTACTAAAATACGCGCTGATCTCTTTATCGCTTAACTTATCCATATAAACTTTTGTCTTTTCATAATCTAAAATCGTCTTTTCTTTTCCGGCGTTTTTATCTATCACGCATACACCGGTATAGAGCCAGTGCGGTTTGCCTGATAGCCTTTTAAGCATACTCCTGGCATCCGCCATATTCTTAGGTTTTCCCGAAACGCGGCCGTTTTGCGCCACAATTGTATCCGCGGCTACAATTATCCCGTTCTCTACACTGCGCGCGGCAGCCTTAGCTTTATTCAAGGCATTAAGTTTAGCCAGCCCCGGATACGTTAGCTCTTTTATCTTCGTCTGTTCTTTTATCTTAAAGGATTTTGATTTAAAGCGCAGGCCGAAGACTTCAAAAACCTTTTTCCTCGCCTTAGACCGGGTAGCCAGATAGATATTTTTCATTTTAATTTGCACTTGCGCTCTCGCCGGCTAAATATCCGGTGGAGAACGCCGCCTGAAGATTAAACCCTCCGGTGTCCGCGTCCACATCGATCATCTCTCCGGCAAAATATAGCCCTTTGATAATGCGGGATTCCATGGTGCGCGGATTTATCTCTTTTAAGGATACGCCTCCCCGGGTGACCATCGCCTCTTCTATAGGCCTGGTCTTTATTATATCAAGGCTCAGGCCTTTTAACAATAAGGCCATCCCCCTTCTCTCCTTCTGATTTATTTCGCCTGTCTTCTTAGTCGGAACTATACTTAAGATCTTCAAGAAGCAATCGATGAGCCTGATAGGGAGCAGCTCTTTAAGCGTATTGTGGATTGATTTTTTGGGGTTCGCCGCGAACTCCCTTAAAAGCCTGTTATCCACCTGTTCCGGCGTAAGCGCCGGCTTCAGGTCAATCTTAGCGGAAACACTCTTACCTGCCTTAAGCCACTCTGAAATTGTCCCGCTTAAAGTAAGCACCAGCGGTCCGGAGATCCCGAAACCCGTAAAAACCAGTTCTCCGACTTCGGATTCTATTTTTTTCGCTCCGTAGCTGAAAATGATCCGGATGTTCTTAAGGGTAAGCCCTTCCAATTCCCTGGGATAATCCTGTTTAACCTCTAAAGGCACCAGCCCGGGGACCAGATCAGTCACGGTGTGGCCGAGCTTTTTGGCTATCTTCAGCCCCCCGCCGTCCGAACCGGTGAAAGAATAAGATACTCCTCCCGTAGCCAGGATCACTTTATCCGCAAAGATCGTCCTCCCGTCAACAAGCACCACTCCCGCCACCTGGCCGTTCTTGACCTGGATCTCCTTTACTTCAGACTTGACTTCGATCTCCACCTTATTCTTCCGTAGTTCGTCCTTAAGCGCGTCAAGTATGCTGCTGGAGCGGTCAGTCACCGGAAAGACCCTCTCCTGCCTCTCGACTTTTAATTTTAAACCGCGAGACTCAAAGAAATCGATGAGCTCCTTATTAAAGAATTTTTTGAATGCGTCTCTTAAGAATTGTCCGGACTTGGAGAACCGCTTTAAGAATGAATCCAGATCGCAGGCGTTAGTGAGATTGCAGCGGCCTTTGCCGCTTATGAGGAGTTTGTTCCCGGGGATTGATTTTTTTTCAAGGATAATAACGGAGCAACCCAACGCTGCTGCCCTGATAGCCGCCATCATGCCGGCGGGGCCCGCGCCGACTACTATGATCTTACGATTATAACCCAAAGTCTTTAACGGTAAAAATCGATTCGAGTTTGACCCTGCTTCGGGCAAGATTATCCTTAGCGCCCTCTAACCTGTCTACGATGACTATCGCCCGCTCGACGATAACGCCCATTTTTTCCAAGACCTGTTTTGAATCAATGATCGCCTTACCGGTAGTCGCTACATCATCCACTAAAATAACCTTATCGCCTTGGTTAAGCGCCGGGCCTTCGACCAGCTTCTGGGTCCCGTGCTCTTTTGCCGCTTTCCTGACTATAAATGTCTTGATCGGCACATTATGGATATGCGCCAAGACCCCCAATGCCCCGACAATAGGATCCGCGCCTATGGTAGGCCCGCC